>NZ_JAUHUK010000005.1:0-328290 GCF_030417915.1 Pseudomonas sp. C32
GTGTTTAAAAAGCAGGTAGACAGTGGGGGCGAGTCCATACATAGGAGCAAGCTTGCTCGCGAAAAACCTGAGATCACCGCGGGGTGTCAGGCTTCAAGCGTAATAGTTCGCCTTCATTCGCGAGCAAGCTCCTACAGCGGTTCAGCGGTGTTTACCGCCGGCGTTTTTCCAGCGAATAAACAAACGGTGCAACGATTTCGATGGAGCCGTTGGTCAACATGTCGGCCGGCGGCTTGGGCAGCGGTTGGGCGCGACGGATCATTTCCAGGGTGGCCCGGTCCAGATCCGCGGTGCCGGAGGCGCCAACCAGCTCGAACGACAACACATTGCCTTCACCGTCGACCACGAAGCGCAGACGGTTCATGCCTTCCTTGCCCCGTGCCTGTGCACTGGCAGGGTACTTTTTGTACTTCTGCAAGTGTGCCAGCAGCGTGCCTTGCCAGCTGGCCTTGGCCGCCAGTTGAGCGGGCGAAGGGCCTGGAGCAGGCTGAGCGGATTTCTCCGTCGGTGCCTGAGTCTGCTGGGTTTCGGCAGGTTTCTCTTCGGCCGGTTTTTCCTTCGGCGGCTCAGGTTTCTTTTCTACCGGCTTGGGCGGCTGTGGCTTTGGCTTGGGTTTGACGGGCTTGGGCACGGCAATTTCAGCTTTCGGCGCTTCGGCGAGCTTCGGTATCGGCAGTTCTTCAACCGGAGCCGGTGGCTGCGGAGGCGTGACGACTTTCGGCGGTGCTGGCGGTGGCGGGGCAGGAACGGGGGCCAGTTCGACCATCATTGCCTGGGGAGGCAGTTCGATGGGCGGGCGGGCGGACCAGTTCAGCGCCAGCGCGATGGCCAGCGCGTGAACGCCCAGCACCACGGCCAGGCTACCGCTGTAACGCGTCAGCTTATGGCGCGTCGTGATCATTTCTTGGCTGCCGTCTCGAGTCCGACCAGACCCACTTTCAGGTAACCGGCGGAGCGCAGGTTATCCATCACGCTCATCAGGTCACCGTAATCCACGCCTTTGTCGGCCTGGAAGAAGATCGTTGTGTCTTTCTTGCCTTGAGTCCTGGCGTCGAGGATGGCGCCGAGTGTTTCGGCCTTCACTTCTTCTTCGCCGAGGAACAGGCGCTGGTCAGCCTTGACGCTGAGGAACACCGGTTTCTCTGGTCGCGGCGCCGGTTTGGCGGTGGATGCAGGCAGGTCGACCTTGATGTCCACGGTGGCCAGCGGGGCCGCCACCATGAAGATGATCAACAGCACCAGCATCACGTCGATGAACGGCGTAACGTTGATTTCGTGGTTTTCGGACAGATCGTCGTCTGCCCCTTCCTTCAAATGCAGGCCCATGGCCGATTACCCCACTTTCACCATGTGCGGTTGCGAGCTGCTGCGCTCAGGCTGGTGGTCGAGGTCACGGCTGACCAGCAGCAGGACCTGCGCCGACGCGTCGGACACCTGGGCTTTGTAACCGGCGATGGAGCGGGCGAAAACGTTGTAGATCACAACGGCGGGAATCGCTGCAACCAGACCCAACGCTGTGGCCAGCAGGGCTTCGGCGATGCCGGGGGCCACGACGGCGAGGTTGGTGGTCTGGGTTTTGGCGATGCCGATGAAACTGTTCATGATGCCCCACACGGTACCGAACAGGCCGACAAACGGCGCGGTGGAACCGATGGTGGCGAGTACGCCGGTGCCGCTGCTCATGTTACGACCGCAGGCTGCAACCAGGCGCTCAAGGCGGAAGCTGACGCGTTCCTTGATGCCTTCTTTCTCACGGCTGCTGGCGGACAAGCGCATCTCTTCCAGGGCGTCATGCACCAGCAGGTTGGCAAGCGTGCCTTCCTTGGCCGCGGTAGCACTGGCTTCTTTCAGGGTGGCGGCTTTTTTCAGGTGGACAATTTCGGTGCGCAGGCGACGCTTGGCGCCCATCAGCTCAAGGCCCTTGGCGATCCAGATGGTCCAGGTGATGATCGAAGCGATGGCCAGGCCGATCATCACGATTTTCACGATGATGTCGGCGTTCTGGTACATGCCCCAAGGCGACAGGTCATGAGCCATGCCCAGGGTGTTGTCGGCTTCGAGGACTTCCGGCACGTCTTCACCCAGGGCGTCTGCCGGAACGGCTTGTGCTGGATCGGGCGCAGCGGGGGAGGCGTGATCGGCCGCAATTGGGGCCGAGGCGGCTGCCGGCGTGGCGGGCGCCTGAGCATCAGCGAAAGCGGCGACTGGCGCCAGCATCAGGCTGAGCAACAGGGCGGCCACCGCGCTCCAGGCGCGAGGTCGATTGGTTGGCGAAGCGGAGAAATGATTGCGTGTCATGCTGGGCCGGACCTGAGAGAAAAAAACGGATGATGTTCTTCCAGACCTCGAAAGCCCGAGAACAAAAGTGGGGCGTATTATTGCAAGTAATTCTTGTTAACAAAAGTAATAGAGTATCTTTTTTTCCTGCATTGCTAGCCGCTCGTCTATTGCCGGCGCTAGTCTGTCCGTTTCCTAGGGGAGTTTTCTGATGTCCGCGCCTTCTGTTTTGATCGCCGGTTGCGGTGATGTCGGCAGTCGTCTGGCCACCCAACTGCTGAGTGCAGGGTGGGAAGTTCATGGCCTGCGGCGCGACGTTTCACGCTTGCCCGAGGGGGTCATCGGCGTTGCCGGTGACTTGTTCAACAAGGATTGCCCGGACACCTGGCCAATCGGCGCGGTCGACTACCTGGTGTACTGCGCGGCCGCCACCGATCACGATGAAGCCGGTTATCGTGCGGCCTATGTCCAGGGCCTGGAGCATGTGCTGGAGTGGTTGAACGACTACGGGCAGGTGCCCAATCGCCTGCTGTTCGTGTCCAGCAGCAGTGTCTATGGTCAGCAGGAGGGCGAGTGGGTCGACGAGACTTCACCGGCTGTGGCCAGCAGTTATTCAGGGCGTGTGATGCTCGAAGCCGAGCAGGTCGCCCTTAAAAGCGGTATCCCGTCCAGCATCGTGCGTTTGACCGGTATTTATGGTCCGGGCCGCGAATGGCTGCTGACACAGGTGCGTCGGGGGTATCGCGTAGTAACCGATCCGCCGTTGTATGCCAACCGTATCCACGCCGACGACGCCGCAGGATTGATGGCGTGCCTGCTGGAGGCGGATCGTCGTGGCGTGGCGCTGGACGATTTCTATATTGGTGTCGACGACACGCCAGCCGCACTGGCGGATGTGGTGGGCTGGTTGCGGGAGTATCTGGGTGTGACGGAATGGGCCGATGACGCCAGCGTGCGTCGTACGGGAAGCAAGCGATGCACCAATGCGCGGGCAAAAGCGTTGGGCTGGACGCCGACGTATCCGAGTTTTCGCGAGGGGTATGCGGCGATTCTTGAGGGGCGTTGCTGATTTCCTGACAACCCGCACATTGTAGGAGCCGGCTTGCTGGCGAAAGCGGCGTACAACCAACATTGATGTTGAATGTAACGACCCTTTCGCCAGCAAGCCGGCTCCTACAGTGGGCTCAATTCAAGCTCGGATCACTGCTTTTCCAGCAACCACTTGCGATCACCCGTCGTGAACGAAGGCATTTCGTCCGCCTGGGCGGTGTTCACCGTCTGGAAAATCTCCAGCGCTTTACCCTTGCGCGCAAAGATCCAGGCATTGCCCTGGCCGTTGAGTTGCAGCCACATGTTGTCGTTGCCGCCGCTCATGGATGCGCAGTCGCCAGCCAGGCACAGCGCATAGCGATCACTGCCCGGCAGGCCGGTCACCTGGCCGTCGGCCTGAAATTGCACCGTGCCGCCTTCACCGGGGCCACTGACAATGGTCCAGCTGCCGCCCATGTAGGCTGAATACAGCGCACGTTCGAAGGTGGCACCCATCGGTGCGCCATCCGGAACCGGGGTCTGTGCGCGGTCGAAGACTTGTTCGGGCTCGTTGTCGCTAGCGGACTGGCTCAGTTGTTTGCCGTCACGCTTCAGTTCGCTGGCCGAGCTGCCATAAAAGTCGACTTTCCAGACACCGGACTGTTCACCCAGCAACTGGCCTTCGACTTTTTCAAAACCATTGGTGTAACGGGCCTGGCCGGCCTTGGGGTTGATGTCCCATTCCAGGTTCGGGCCATAGGCCTGGAGCGCTTCACGCAGGGGAACGCCTTTGGATGCAGCGTCGATCGCTACCTGGTTGATCCAGGTACCGCTGATATCACGGTCGGCAGGGTCGCTGGCACATCCGCCCAAAAACAGGGCGAGCAGCGAGAGAGCAAGCGCTTTGCGCATGGGTGGAATCCTTTCAGACTTTCTTTACAGCAGAGCAGTCGGCGCAGCCCTGGGCTGCGCCGTACGCATTACTCGATGACCAGGATGGCATCCATTTCAACCTGCGAACCCTTTGGCAGGGCTGCAACGCCGATGGCGGCGCGGGCTGGGTATGGCTGGTCGAAGTATTTGCCCATGATCTCGTTGACCTTGGCGAAGTGGCTCAGGTCGGTGAGGAAGATGTTCAGTTTGACGATGTCCTTGAACGAACCGCCGGCAGCTTCAGCCACGGCTTTGAGGTTCTCGAACACCTGGACGGTCTGGGCTTCGAAGCCTTCAACCAGTTCCATGGTTTTTGGGTCCAGAGGAATTTGACCCGACATGTAAACGGTGTTGCCAGCCTTGATCGCCTGGGAATAAGTGCCGATGGCGGCCGGGGCTTTGTCGCTGGTGATAACAGTCTTGGTCATGAATAGCTCCTTAAGGGGTGGGTCAAGCGCGCATGCGGGTGATGCGGATCACCCCGGTCAGGGCGCGCAGTTTCTTGATCACGCGGGCCAGGTGCACACGGTCGTGAACGCTGACCACCAGTTGGACCACGCTGATGCGACCATCGCGTTCGTCCATGCTGATTTTCTCGATATTGCCATCGGCCGCGTTGACGCTGCTGGCCAGCAGGGCGATCAGGCCGCGCTGGTGTTCCAGTTCGACGCGCAGTTCGACGTTGAATTCGCCGGTGACATCCTTGGCCCACGAGAGCTGGATGCATTTTTCCGGGTTGTGGCGGATTTCGGTGATGTTGCGGCAGTTGTCCAGGTGCACCACCATGCCTTTACCCGCAGACAGGTGACCGACAATCGGGTCGCCCGGGATCGGCGTGCAGCACTTGGCGTAGCTGAGCACCAGGCCTTCGGTGCCACGGATCGCCAGCGGGCCTTCCGGACTTGGCAGCTGTTCGCCTTCGCCCAGCAGGCGGCGGGCGACCACATAGGCCATGCGATTGCCCAGGCCGATGTCTTCGAGCAAATCTTCAATCAGTTCCAGACGGTACTCGGCGAGCATCGCCTTGACGCGCTCGGCCGGGATTTTTTCCAGCGAGCTGTCGAAGCCGTTGAGGACCTTGTTCAGCAGGCGTTCGCCCAGGCTGATGGATTCGGAGCGGCGTTGCAGTTTCAGTGCATGGCGGATGTGCGTGCGCGCCTTGCCGGTGACCACGAAGTTGAGCCAGGCCGGGTTCGGCCGGGCACCTGGGGCACTGACGATCTCGACCGTGGAGCCACTTTGCAGCGGTTCGGACAGCGGCGCAAGACGACGGTTGATCCGGCAGGCGATGCAGCTGTTGCCCACGTCGGTGTGCACCGCGTAGGCGAAGTCGACCGCGGTGGAGCCTTTTGGCAGCTCCATGATCCGGCCCTTGGGCGTGAACACATAGACCTCGTCCGGGAACAGGTCGATCTTCACGCTTTCGATGAATTCCAGCGAATTGCCGGCGCGTTGCTGCATTTCCAGCACGCCTTTGACCCACTGGCGGGCGCGGGCGTGAGTGCCTTTCGGCTGTTCGTCACCGCTGGATTTGTACAGCCAATGAGCGGCGATGCCGTTGTTGGCCATCTCTTCCATTTCACGGGTGCGGATCTGGATCTCGATCGGAACACCGTGCATGCCGAACAGCGTGGTGTGCAGCGATTGGTAGCCGTTGGCCTTGGGGATCGCGATGTAATCCTTGAAGCGCCCCGGCAACGGTTTGTACAAATTATGTACAGCGCCTAACACGCGGTAGCAGGTGTCGACCTTGTCGACGATGATCCGGAACGCGTAGACGTCCATGATCTCGTTGAAGGCCCGACGCTTGCCGCGCATTTTCTTGTAGATGCCGTAGAGGTGTTTCTGACGACCGCTGACCTCGCCCTGAATGCCGTCGATGGCCAGGCAGTGGCTGAGGGATTCTTCGATCTTGTTGACGATTTCCTTGCGGTTGCCCCGGGCGCGTTTGACCGCCTGGTAGATCCGCGCGGAACGCATCGGGTGCATCGCCTTGAAGCCGAGATCTTCGAATTCTATGCGAATGGCGTGCATGCCCAGCCGGTTGGCGATGGGTGCATAGATTTCCAGGGTTTCCTTGGCGATGCGCCGGCGTTTTTCGCCGGACAGCACTTCCAGCGTGCGCATGTTGTGCAGGCGGTCGGCCAGCTTGACCAGGATCACGCGAATGTCGCGCGCCATGGCCATGGCCATTTTCTGGAAGTTTTCGGCTTGCGCCTCGGCTTTGGTCTCGAAGTTCATCTGGGTCAGTTTGCTGACCCCGTCGACCAGTTCGGCCACGGTTTCGCCGAACTGCGCTTGCAGCGCTTCCTTGGCAATACCGGTGTCTTCGATCACGTCATGCAGCATCGCAGCCATCAGGCTCTGATGGTCCATGTGCATGTCGGCAAGAATATTCGCCACCGCAAGAGGGTGCGTGACGTACGCCTCACCGCTACGGCGGCGTTGGCCATCGTGGGCTTGTTCGGCGTAGAAATACGCTCGGCGGACCAGATTGACCTGGTCGTTGCCGAGGTAGGTCGATAAGCGATCGGCGAGGGCGTCTATGCTCGGCATGATGTCTCCTGCCGCAAGCTGTAATCCCGCGCCGTGCTACGTCGACCAGGCATAGGCTTAGACGGCCTCGTTGGACTCGTCCTCGAACGCTGCGAACAGCGGTTCGTCTTCGACGATTTCTGCGTTGGCGATGAACTCGTAGCTCATCAGGCCTTCCGCGATTTCACGCAGGGCTACAACGGTAGGCTTGTCGTTTTCCCACTGGACCAGTGGCTCTTTGCCGCCGGTGGCCAGTTGACGGGCACGCTTGGTAGAGAGCATGACCAGCTCAAAGCGGTTTTCCACGTGTTCTAGGCAGTCTTCAACGGTTACGCGGGCCATGGTATTCCTCGGAGCGAATGCAATATGCGCGCTGCCCGGTTGGGCGAGCGGACTCGACAGTTTAAAAAATCACCAGCGTTTAGGGAAGCGCTGATTTTTTGACCAAGCCCTCCAACGCGCTACAAGTGCCAATGTAAAGCCCCTGCAGCGGTTTTGGGAAGAGCTGTTTAGCCGAGCAATTCAGCCAACAATTTGCCGAAACGTTGCTGCTGGCGTTTCTGAATCAGCTGATTGGCGCGGAAAATCGCCTTCAAATCGTGCAGCGCATGGGCGAAATCGTCGTTGATGATCAGGTAGTCGTAGTCGACGTAGTGGCTCATCTCGCTGACGGCTTCGCGCATCCGGCCGTCAATGATCTCGTCGCTGTCCTGGCCACGGTTGGTCAGGCGCTGGTGCAAGGCTTCAAGTGACGGCGGCAGAATGAAGATCGAGCGAGCCTGAGGCATCAACTTGCGCACCTGCTCCGCACCTTGCCAGTCGATTTCCAGAATCAGGTCGTGGCCTTGATCCAGGGTCTGCTGCAAGTGGCTTTGCGAGGTGCCGTAGAGGTTGCCGAACACTTCGGCGCGCTCGAGGAAGTCCCCGTGTTCGATCATTTTCACGAACTGTTCGCGCGCGACGAAGTTGTAGTTCACGCCGTCCACTTCGCCCGGGCGCATGGCGCGGGTGGTGTGGGAGACCGAGACGCGGATCTCCGGATTGGCGTCGGTCAGGGCCTTGACCAGGCTGCTCTTGCCCGCACCCGAGGGGGCGGAAATGATGTACAGGGTGCCGGTGCTGTGGGTCATGTCGGGGTTGCCTTACTCAATATTCTGTACTTGTTCGCGCATCTGCTCGATCAACACCTTGAGGTTGACCGCAGCCTGGGTGCTGCGCGGGTCGAAGGCTTTGGAGCCCAGTGTGTTGGCTTCGCGGTTGAGTTCCTGCATCAGGAAGTCCAGGCGCCGCCCGGCCGCGCCGCCGGACTTGAGCACCCGGCGAACTTCGATGATGTGAGTGCTCAGGCGATCCAGTTCTTCGGCGACGTCGCTTTTTTGCGCGAGCATGACCATTTCCTGCTCCAGGCGCTGCGGGTCCATTTCGGCCTTCATGTCGGCGAAACGGTCGAGCACTTTCTGGCGCTGGGTGGCGAGCATTTGCGGAACGAGTTCGCGCAGGGTCACCACGTCTTCTTCAATGGATGTCAGGCGTTCGTTGATCAGTCGGGCCAGCTCCGAGCCTTCGCGTTCACGGCCGGCCTTGAGCTCTTTCAAGCCTTGATTGAACAGCGCCAATGCCTCGGCATTCAAGGCCTGCGGGTCGGTTGCGTCACCCACCAACACCCCGGGCCAGGCCAACACTTCGAGTGGGTTCAGTGCTGCCGGATTCTTGATCAGGCCGGCAATGGTTTCGGCGGCAGCGACCAGTTGCGCTGCGCGTACCTGATCCACTTGCAGTGCTTTGCCGGTGTTTTCTTCAGTGAAGCGCAGGGTGCATTCGAGCTTGCCCCGCGATACGCCTTGACGCAGGGCTTCACGCACGGCGCCTTCGAGGTCGCGAAAGGACTCCGGCAGGCGCAAGTGCGGTTCCAGGTAGCGGCTGTTGACCGAGCGCAGCTCCCAGCTCAGGGTGCCCTGGACGCCGGCTTTCTCGACGCGGGCGAAGGCGGTCATGCTGTGCACCATGGAGGTACCTCGCAATGCAGATCGGTGCAGAACTGACGTTCCGGCAATCCGCTATCAATGAATTAAAGCCGACTGGCAGCAAAGGCGCAGGATTGTAGCGCAGTGGCGCCGATGCGCCCAAACACACGGTGTGACAAACGGCTGCAGGTCGTCGGGCGTGGGCTGTTCAGCGCCTTCGCTCGTCAGAGGATTTTTTTAGAAGTGCCCAGGCGTGGCTGGCGGCTCTATAATGCTCCGCAGTTTTCCGTCCCCGTACAGGTATCCCTTATGAAACGTCCAAGTGGTCGCGCTGCCGATCAGCTCCGCTCGATCCGCATTACCCGCAACTACACCAAACACGCCGAGGGTTCTGTGCTGGTCGAGTTCGGTGACACCAAAGTCATCTGCACCGTCAGCGTCGAAAACGGCGTGCCGCGTTTCCTCAAAGGTCAGGGCCAAGGCTGGTTGACCGCCGAGTACGGCATGCTGCCGCGCGCCACCGGCGAGCGTAACCAGCGTGAGGCGAGCCGCGGCAAGCAAGGCGGCCGCACCCTGGAAATCCAGCGCTTGATCGGCCGTTCCCTGCGCGCTGCGTTGGACATGTCCAAACTGGGCGACGTGACCCTGTACGTCGATTGCGATGTGATCCAGGCCGACGGCGGCACGCGTACTGCGTCCATCACCGGCGCCATGGTTGCACTGGTTGATGCCTTGAAAGTGATCAAGAAGCGCGGCGGCCTGAAAGGCGGCGACCCGCTCAAGCAAATGATCGGTGCCGTGTCGGTCGGTATGTATCAGGGTGAGCCAGTGCTCGACCTCGACTACCTGGAAGATTCGGCTGCCGAAACCGACCTGAACGTCGTGATGACCAGCACCGGTGGCTTCATCGAAGTCCAGGGCACCGCCGAAGGCGCTCCGTTCCAGCCGGAAGAGCTGAACGCCATGCTGGAACTGGCGAAGAAAGGCATGAGCGAAATTTTCGATCTGCAAACGGCTGCGCTGGCTGACTGAACGGATTGTTCCATGCAAGGAGGACGTTATGAGTGATGAGCAACTGCCACTCCCCACGCCGAGCCGTGAGGTTCGCCAGTGGGCCATGTTTTGTCACTTGTCCGCCTTGCTGGGGATCTGGATTCCGTTCGGAACGCTGATCGGCCCGCTGATTCTCTGGCAGATGAAGCGCGAGATGGATCCGTTCATTGATGCGCAAGGCAAGGAGGCGCTGAACTTTCAGATCACCGTTGCCATTGCTTCCACCATTTGCTTCCTGCTGATGGTGGTAATTGTCGGGTTCTTCCTGCTGGGTCTGGTGGCGATCGGTGCTTTGGTGCTGACGATTATTGCCGGGGTGAAGGCCAACGAAGGGTTCCCCTATCGGTATCCGTTCACCTGGCGGTTGATCAAGTAAGCCAGGCGTCAGGTTCAAAAAAATGCCCCGACTTGTCGGGGCATTTGTATTTCTGATATCTCATTTTTCAACGAAAGTGTATTTACGCTTCTTACACTTTTAGTCACAACTGCAAAGCGTTGATACCGCCCATATGCTTGGCAATAAGACTGGGTGATTGTTAAAGTTCCACCAAGTCATATTCCTTAGAAATATTTCGATATATTCAGACCATTGACGGATCCTGAAACTAAAAATAATCAGCGTTGAGTTTAATCAGCCTGTTCGAGAGGCGTGTCCAGGTAAATAGTTCGCCCCTGAATGAATGTACAAGAATATCCCAATGGTTCAGCTTGATTTTTATGGAACACTTGTAGCCGCCTCTTTAGTCCTGCTTCTGGGTCGTGGACTTGTTTCACGAGTCGGTTTTTTGCGTGCCTACAATATCCCCGAGCCTGTAGCGGGCGGCCTGGTGGTTGCCCTGGTTCTTTTGGGTTTGCGCCTTCTTGATATTCAAGTCCAATTTGATACCTCGCTGCAAACTCCCTTGATGCTCGCGTTCTTCGCCACCATTGGCTTGAGTGCCGACTTCGCCAGCTTAAAGAAAGGCGGGCGCGTGGTGGGGGTTTTCGTACTGGCGGTCACCGGCCTTCTGGTGGTTCAGAATGCCATGGGCATCGGGCTCGCAACGGCATTTGGGCTCGATCCCCTGATGGGCTTGCTGACAGGCTCGATTACCTTGGCGGGTGGTCACGGTACAGGTGCCGCGTGGGGGGCGACGTTCAGTGAGAAGTACGGTCTGGCTTCCGCCACTGAGCTTGCAATGGCCTCTGCGACGTTTGGCTTGGTGCTGGGCGGTTTGATTGGTGGGCCGGTCGCGCGTTTGCTTATCAAGCGCATACCAGTCCCGGGTTGCGGTAATCAAGATAAGCCAAGACTGCCAAAGGGCTTTGAACAGCCGAACAAAGAGCGCTCGATCACACCCTTTTCGTTTATCGAGACACTCGCGCTGATCGCCGTCAGCTTGCTGGCGGGTAATCTGTTGAACGGTGCACTCCGAGAAACCGCCTTTGAGTTGCCGACATTCGTTTGCGTATTGTTCGTGGGCGTTCTTTTGCGCAACGGACTTTCAGCGCTTGGCTTGTATCAAGTATTCGAGAAAGAAGTTTCTGTGTTGGGGAATGTCAGTTTGTCGCTGTTCCTGGCAATTGCGCTGATGTCGCTCAAGTTGTGGGACCTGGCTGCGCTGGCTTTGCCGTTCTTCGTTATTCTGGCTATGCAAACGCTGGTCATGGCTCTGTTTGCGATTTTCGTGACATTCAGAGTGATGGGCAGTAATTACGATGCGGCGGTATTGGCGGCAGGGCATTGCGGCTTCGGACTGGGTGCCACTCCGACGGCCATCGCCAACATGCAGGCAGTGACACAACGGTACGGTCCTTCGCAGATAGCGTTCCTGGTCGTGCCGATGGTGGGGGCATTCTTCATCGACATCATCAATGTCATCGTGATCAAGTTGTACCTCACGCTGCCGTTTTTCGGCGCTGCTTGATGTTCTGATCACTGATTGCGGCTCATAAAAAATGCCCGTATCTCGCGATACGGGCATTTTTTGTCTGAGCGGTTTCTATTCGCTTAGATAGTCAGCGTCCAGTCGTAGTCCACGATCAGCGGTGCGTGCTGCGAGAACCGCGGCTGACGTGGCAGGCGTGCGCTGCGTACAAAGCGGCGCAGGCCCGGGGTCAGCAGCTGATAGTCGAAGCGCCAACCAAGGTTGAGCATTTCGGCCTGTTCGTTATCCGGCCACCAGCTGTACTGGTCGCCTTCACGGCTGACTTCTCGCAGGGCATCGACATAACCCATGTTGCCGACAATCTCGTCCATCCAGGCCCGTTCAGGCGCCAGGAAGCCCGGAGATTGCTGGCTGTCGCGCCAGTTCTTGATGTCCAGCTTCTGTTGCGCCACGTACAGCGAGCCACAGTAAATGTACTCGCGGCGTTTGCGCCGCTGCTTGTCCAGGTACTTGGCGAAGTCGTCCATGAGCTTGAATTTCTGATTCAAGTCTTCATCGCCGTTCATACCGGACGGAAGCAACAAGGTTGCAATACTGACTTTGTCGAAATCTGCTTGCAGGTAGCGCCCGTAGCGGTCGGCCGTCTCGAAACCGAGACCGCTGATGACTGCCTTCGGTTGCAACCGCGAATACAAAGCCACACCGCCTTGGGCGGGAACTTCGGCGTCGCAGGCATAAAGGAAGTATCCATCCAGTTGGAAGGCTGGATCGTCCAGTTCAAAGGCGGAGGCACGGGTGTCCTGCAGGCAGATGACGTCGGCATTCTGTGCCTGCAGCCAACTGAGCAAACCTCGCTCGACTGCGGCCTGAATACCATTGACGTTCACACTGATGATCCGCATAAATGGCCCCAAAAATCGCGTGCGTGTATGATACACGGCGTCTACCTAATTAGCTAAATCCGTGGTATTTGGGGTTTTTTACATGCAAGCGTATCAGCGCGATTTCATTCGTTTTGCCATCGATCGCGGCGTTTTGCGCTTCGGTGAGTTCACCCTGAAGTCCGGGCGCACCAGTCCTTACTTCTTCAATGCCGGCCTGTTCAACTCGGGTTCGGCGCTGGCGCAGCTGGGTCGTTTCTACGCCGCAGCCATTGCCGAAAGCGGCATTTCCTTCGACGTTCTGTTCGGTCCGGCCTACAAAGGCATCCCTTTGGCGGCGACCACTGCCGTCGCGTTGGCCGAGCATCACAACCGTGACCTGCCTTGGTGCTTCAACCGCAAGGAAGCCAAGGCCCACGGCGAAGGCGGTAGCCTGGTTGGCGCACCGTTGACCGGTGACGTGCTGATCATCGACGACGTGATCACTGCTGGCACCGCCATCCGCGAAGTGATGCAGATCATCGCTTCCCAGGACGGTGCCAAGGCCGCCGGCGTGCTGATCGCCCTGAACCGTCAGGAGCGTGGTAACGGTGAACTGTCGGCGATCCAGGAAGTGGAGCGTGACTTCGGCATTCCGGTGATCAGCATCGTTTCGCTGAACCAGGTGCTGGAATTCCTGGCGGATGATCCGCAACTCAAGCAGCACTTGCCTGCCGTTGAAGCGTACCGCGCGCAATTCGGCGTCTGACGCAGCCTTCGGCAGCTCCTACAGGTATCAGGATGCAAAAAAAGACCCCGGTCAGCCAGGCTGAACGGGGTCTTTTTATTTCTGCTGTTTTTTTGCATCAGCAGGATTATCGGTATTCGGATACGGATCTTTTACCGCGTCACCCTGGCCAGTCAGAATCTTCCAGCCATGGCGGATATGTGGGGTTTTGCGCATTTGCGGGCAGGGCGGCATCGAGGTTTTTGCCTGATTCGAATACTGATGACCGCAGTCCACGCACGCGTAAGTGCCTGCCGAAACATCGCTGCCGTAAGGCACGTAGTCTTTTTTCATGGGTCGTTCTCCTGTGGATAGAGAGAAGATCCTAGGCAGATTATTTCTTTCCCGATGTCAGACATTTCGCTGTGATCGGTCAGGCATTTCCTGTGCGCGTAAAAAAGATCGCAGACTTCGTCAGCTCCTACGGACTTTTCGTACATCTGAAAAGACTCTGTTGTAGGAGCCGCCGAAGGCTGCGATCATTTTTGTGATTTTGAATCAGGGACGCTTGCGATTGCTGATCAGGGTGCCCACACCGGTGTCGGTGAAGATTTCCAGCAGGATCGCGTTCGGTACGCGACCGTCGATGATCAGCGAGCTGCCCACGCCGCCTTGCACCGCTTCCAGCGCACAACGGATCTTCGGCAGCATGCCGCCGTAGATGGTGCCGTCGGCGATCAGGTCGTCGACTTGTTGAGTGGTCAGGCCGGTCAGGACCGTCCCCGACTTGTCCATCAGGCCGGCGATGTTGGTCAGCAGCATCAGCTTTTCGGCTTTCAGCGCTTCGGCCACTTTGCCGGCCACCAGGTCAGCGTTGATGTTGTACGACTCACCGTTGGCGCCAACGCCGATAGGCGCGATCACCGGGATGAAATCACCCTTGACCAGCAGGTTCAGCAGGTCGGTGTTGATCCCGACCACTTCGCCGACGTGGCCGATGTCGATGATTTCCGGAGTCGTCATCTCCGGCGTCTGGCGGGTCACGGTGAGCTTTTTCGCGCGGATCAGCTCGGCGTCTTTACCGGTCAGGCCGATGGCGCTGCCACCGTGACGGTTGATCAGGTTGACGATGTCCTTGTTGACCTGGCCGCCCAGGACCATTTCCACCACGTCCATGGTCGCGGCGTCGGTGACGCGCATGCCGTCGACAAAGTGGCTTTCGATGGACAGACGCTTGAGCAGGTCACCGATTTGCGGACCGCCACCGTGAACCACCACCGGGTTGATGCCCACGGCCTTCATCAGCACGATGTCGCGGGCGAAGCCGGTTTTCAGCTCCTCGCTTTCCATCGCGTTGCCGCCGTATTTGATCACCAGTGTCTTGCCGACATAGCGGCGGATATAAGGCAGCGCTTCGGACAGGACCTTGGCGGTGTTGGCGGCGGCTTCGCGTTCGAGGGTCATTCAGGGCTCCGGGTGAATCAGAACGGTAGTTGGAGATCAGGTGCAACACGCTTCAACTGGACTTTGAAAACGTCCTTGATGCGTTGCAATTCAGCCTCGTCATCGGCCTCGAAACGCAGCACCAGCACCGGTGTGGTGTTGGAGGCGCGCACCAGGCCCCAGCCTTTGGCGTAGTCGACTCGCACGCCGTCAATGGTGGTCAGGTCAGCGCCTGCGCCCCACTGTGCGTCGTGCAATGCATCAATGATGCTGAATTTGCTCTCTTCGGTCACATGGATATTGATTTCCGGCGTAGAAATATCGTTCGGGAAGGTCGCGAATAGCTCTTCGGCCGAAGATTTTTCCTTGCTGAGGATCTCCAGCAACCGCGCAGCGCTGTAAATGCCGTCGTCGAAACCGAACCAGCGCTCTTTGAAAAAGATGTGCCCGCTCATTTCGCCAGCCAACAGGGCGCCGGATTGTTTCATTTTCTTTTTGATCAACGAATGACCAGTCTTCCACATTAACGACCGGCCGCCGTATTCCTTGATCAGGGGAAACAGGCGACGGGTGCATTTGACGTCGAAGATGATTTCCGCGCCGGGGTTGCGCGCCACGACGTCGCGGGCGAACAGCATCAGCAGGCGGTCCGGGTAGACGATGCTGCCGGTGTTGGTTACCACGCCGACGCGGTCGCCGTCGCCGTCGAAGGCCAAGCCGATGTCTGCGTTGGTTTCCTTGACCTTGGCGATCAGGTCGACAAGGTTTTCAGGCTTGCCCGGGTCCGGGTGGTGATTCGGGAAGTTGCCGTCCACTTCGCAGAACAGCGGGATGACTTCGCAGTTCAGCGCTTCGATCAGTTGCGGGGCGATCACGCCGGCCGCGCCGTTGCCGCAGTCCACGACCACTTTCAGGCGGCGGGCCAGTTTGATGTCCTGGACGATTTCGGTGGAGTAACGGTTGAGAATCTCGACCTGGGTGATGCTGCCCTGGCCGCTGCTCAGGTTGTTGGTCTTGAGGCGGTCGTGCAGGGCCTGGATCTGTTCGTTGGCCAGGGTGTCGCCGGCAATGACGATCTTGAAGCCGTTGTAATTCGACGGGTTGTGGCTGCCGGTCAGCATCACGCCGGATTTACCGGCCAGCACGTTGGCGGCGTAGTACAGCGCCGGCGTCGGCACCAGGCCGACATCACTGACGTGGCAGCCACTGTCGGCGATGCCCTTGATCAACTGCGCGACCAGTTCCGGGCCGGACAAGCGGCCATCGCGACCGACGGATACGTTTGGCTCGCCCTGGGCCAGGCTTTGGGAGCCGACGGCGCGACCGATCCAGTAAGCGGTTTCAGCGTTCAGGAATTCAGGGACAGTGCCGCGAATATCATAGGCGCGGAAAATGCTGTCGGGGAACTTGGGTGCGATTTTGGCCGGGGTGTTCATCTGTGGAAGTGCTCCATCTCGAAAGTGGCTGGACAGGTCACCGAAACATTTGGCGACACGTTCAAACTGAAGGTATGACGGCGATTTCCATGGAGAGTTCGTGGTGCGAAAGGGCCATGACAGCGACTTCTTCGACTGTTTGGGTGGCCAATGCCTTGATTTCAGGCGGTCAAACCTTTCAGTTGAGCAGAGCACAATGGATCTTTATCGAATCAACGGGTGCCGGTATGGCCGAAACCGCCGGTGCCGCGCTCGGTTTCGACAAACTCTTCAACCATTTCGAAGTGAGCCTGTACCACCGGTACCAACACCAGCTGCGCCAGGCGCTCGCCAACCGGCATGGTGAACTCGGTCTGGCCACGGTTCCAGCAAGAAACCATCAGTGGGCCCTGATAGTCGGAGTCGATCAGGCCCACCAAATTACCCAGCACGATGCCGTGCTTATGGCCCATTCCCGAGCGTGGCAGGATCAGCGCCGCGAGGTTCGGATCACCGATGTAGACCGACAGGCCGGTCGGGATCAGCACGGTTTCACCCGGTTTGATCACGGTGTCTTTGTCCAGCATGGCCCGTAGGTCGAGGCCGGCGGAGCCTGGCGTGGCGTACTGCGGCAGCGGGAATTCGGTGCCGATGCGGGGGTCGAGGATCTTGGCTTGCAAAGCGTGCATGTAAATTAAACCTGGTTCAGACGTTCGGCGATAAAAGTGATCAGCTGGCGAGCAATCTTGCTCTTGCTGGTCTGGGCGAAAACTGTGGCGTGTAGCTCACGGTCGATCACGCTGCAGGCGTTTTCTTCGCTGTTGAAGCCAATGGTCGGGTTGGCGACATCATTGGCGACAATCAGATCGAGATTCTTGTCTTTCAACTTGCGGGCAGCGTAATCGAGCAGGTGTTCGGTTTCGGCGGCGAAGCCGACACTGAAAGGACGGTCGGGACGTGTGGCAATGCTGGCCAGAATGTCCGGGTTGCGGACCATTTGCAGGACAAAACCGTCGCCGCTTGTAGGGTCTTTCTTGAGTTTTTGTGGGGCGACGACTTCCGGGCGGTAATCCGCGACCGCTGCCGAGGCGATGAAAATGTCGCACGGAATCGCGGCTTCGCACGCGGCGAGCATGTCGCGGGCGCTGACCACGTCGATGCGCGTGACGCGGTCCGGCGTCGGCAGATGCACAGGGCCGGTGATCAGAGTCACGCGGGCGCCGGCTTCTACCGCGGCTTCGGCCAGGGCAAAGCCCATTTTCCCGGAGCTGTGGTTGGTGATGTAGCGCACCGGGTCGATGTTTTCCTGGGTCGGACCGGCGGTAATCAGCACGTGTTTGCCGGTCAGCGCTTGACGCTGGAAGCAGTCGGCCGCGCATTGCGCCAGATCCGTGGCTTCAAGCATGCGCCCAAGGCCCACATCACCGCAGGCCTGGCTGCCGGACGCCGGGCCGAAGGCCTTGATGTCGCGGCTTGCGAGGGTTTGCAGGTTGGCTTGGGTGGCCGGGTCGCGCCACATGGCCTGGTTCATGGCCGGGGCAACAGCAACGACGGCGTCTGTGGCCAATACCAGCGTGGTCAGCAAGTCGTCGGCAATACCTTGGGCCAGTCGGGCGATCAGGTCCGCAGTAGCGGGAGCGATCAGCACCAGATCGGCCCATTTGGCCAGCTCGATGTGCCCCATGGCCGCCTCGGCCGCCGGGTCCAGCAAGTCCAGATGCACAGGGTGCCCGGACAGTGCCTGCATGGTCAGCGGGGTGATGAACTCCGCGCCGCCACGGGTCATGACCACGCGCACTTCGGCGCCTTGGTCGATCAGGCGGCGAACCAGGTCGGCGCTCTTGTAGGCAGCGATGCCGCCGCCGACGCCCAGAACAATGCGTTTCCGATACAGCCGCTGCATAGGCCTGCCTTTCATTTCGTTGATGACTGCATGGCGATACCCCCTCCCCAGGAGTGAAATCGCCCGCAAAAAAGATGGGCTACGATATCACAGCGACCGCTACGGAACAGCGGCGCCCACAGACAGGGAGGTGCTATGAGTATTCGCGATTGGCCGGCGGCGGAACGGCCGCGGGAGAGGTTGCTGGAACAGGGCTCGGGAAGCCTGTCGGACGCTGAATTGCTGGCGATATTTTTACGGACCGGCGTAGTGGGAAAAAGCGCCGTGGATCTGGCTCGACACCTGTTGAATCAGTTTGGCAGCTTGCGCTCACTGCTTGAGGCCGATCAGGAAACATTCAGTAAGCAGTTAGGCCTAGGGCCAGCGAAATTTGCTCAGTTGCAAGCAGCTCAGGAGATGAGCAGGCGTCATCTGGCCGAACGTGCGCGTCAGAAGTCGGCACTGGAGAACCCTCAGGCGGTGCGTGACTACCTGAAGTCGATGCTGCGCCACGAGCCACACGAGGTGTTTGGCTGTCTGTTTCTCGATTCCAGGCATCAGGTACTGGGGTTTGAAACACTGTTTCGCGGCTCCATCGACAACACTAGCGTGCACCCGCGAGAGGTGGTCAAGCGAGCCTTGGCCAACAACGCAGCGGCACTGATCCTCTGCCACAACCATCCGTCGGGCAACTCCGACCCCAGCCAGGCAGATCGGAAACTGACCAAACGACTGCAAGATGCTCTGGGCCTGATCGATGTGCGGGTGCTCGACCATTTCATCATCGGCGACGGTGATCCGCTGTCGATGGCGGAGTATGGGTGGATGTAGGAGGTACACGCGGACTTTGTAGGAGCCGGCTTGCTGGCGATGAGGCCATCGGATCCAGCATAGGTGCTGAGCCTGACGACGCTATCGCCAGCAAGCCGGCTCCTGCACGTTGTGGGGTGTGGCGGTTACTTCAGGTCAACCTTCGAGTAGTCCTGCCGCCCGAACGGGCTCACTGAATAACCCTCGACATCCTTGCGCGTCAGGGCGAAGGCGGTCGGATGCGCCAGCGGCAACCACAATGCCTGCTGCTGAATCTGCGTCTGCGCCTGTTCGTAAAGTTTGGTGCGCACACCTTGCTCGCCGGTGGTCTTGCCGGCGCTGATCAGCTTGTCCAGGTCTGGATTGCAGTAGCGGGCGAAATTGGTGCCGGATTTGAGCGCGGCGCAGGAAAACTGCGGCGTGAGGAAGTTGTCCGGGTCACCGTTGTCGCCGGCCCAGCCCATGAACAGGATGTCGTGCTCGCCGGCCTTGGCACGGCGGATCAGTTCGCCCCATTCGATCACCCGAATTTCGGCCTGGATGCCGATTTCCGCGAGATCGGCTTGCAGCAGTTGGGCGCCGAGGCTTGGATTGGGGTTGAGCAGGCTGCCCGACGGACGGGTCCAGATCGTGGTCTGAAAACCGTCCTTGAGCCCGGCCTTGGCCATCAATGCCTTGGCTTTCTGCACATCATGGGGGTAGCCCGGCAAGCTCTTGTCGTAGCTCCAGGTATTGGGCGGATACGGGCCATTGGCGGGCTCCGCGGTGTCTTCGAACACGGCTTTGACGTAGTTGGCCTTGTCGAAGGCGAGGTTGATCGCCTGACGCACTTCAGGCTTGTCCAGCGGTGGATGCTGGCTGTTGAGGGCGACGAACGCGGTCATGAAGGCGTCAGTTTTTTCCACTTTCAGCGTCGGTTCTTTCAGCGCGGCTTGTACGTCCAGCGGTTTGGGCGACAGGGCAATCTGGCATTCGTTACGGCGCAATTTCTGCAAACGCACGTTGGCGTCCGGGGTGATGGCGAAGATCAGCGGATCGACGGAAGGTTTGCCACGGAAATAGTCGGCGTTGGCCTTGTAGCGGATCGAGGCGTCTTTCTGGAATCGAGTGAAGACAAACGGGCCGGTGCCGATGGGTTGGCTGTTGAGTTTCTCCGGTGTGCCGGCCTTGAGCAGTTTGTCGGCATACTCGAGCGAATAGATCGAGGCGAAGCCCATGCTCAGGGTCGGCAGGAACGTCGAGTCCGGGTGGTCGAGCGTGAAGCGTACGGTCAGTGGGTCGAGGGCGTCGATCTTCTTGATCAGCGCAGGTAATTGCATCGATTGCGCATGCGGGAAGCCGCTCTGGGCAACCTTGTGCCATGGATTGGCGGGATCGAGCATGCGGTCGAAGCTGAAAATGACGTCTTCGGCAGTGACATCGCGCGTGGGGGAGAAGTATTCGGTGCGATGAAACTTCACCTGCGGGTGCAACTTGAAGACGTAGATCAGGCCGTCAGGGCTGACCTCCCAGCTGTCGGCGAGACCGGCGACCACTTTGCCGCTGGCGGTGTCGAAGTCCACCAGGCGGTTCATCAGCACGTCGGCCGAGGCATTGGTGGTGGTCAGCGAGTTGTATTGCACCACGTCGAACCCTTCCGGACTGGCTTCGGTGCAGACGCTCAGGGCGGCGGCCTGGGCCAGCGGGCTCAGCAATAAAGGGGCAAGCAACAGCGGTAGGGCAGCGAGGCGCATGGTCGGATTCCTTTACAGATCGAAGGCCCATCTGCAAGTGCAGTCTGGAAAAGGCTTACCCTAGTGGGCTCTATTGCAAATGACTATCTCCTTTTTCATTTTCGGGGGAGTATGGCGCCTGATTTTGCTGTGCAGTGGTTCTGGATTGACCTCGATTGGCAGGCTGGTCGATTCTCTGCGACGAGTGGTCGACATCGGCGATAGCCTTTGTCCAAAGCCCTTGGCGCTCGAAAAATGGGCTTTTTGTTAATTCAACGCACAGCGAATGTTGTTGCTCTCTAGTCTTTCTGGTATAAAGCAGCGCTCTTTTCTAGGGGCCCGGTTCCTTCGTTTGTAGGTGTAGCCGGTAAGACCCTTAAAGAAACGCGGCGCCTGGCGCCAAATGACTGAGAGATTAAGCGGCCAACCCATGCCGGGTTGGGCATGTGGTTTAGAGGGCTGAGGCATGTCTAGAGTCTGTCAAGTTACCGGTAAGGGTCCGGTGACTGGGAATAACATTTCCCACGCAAACAACAAAACCCGTCGTCGTTTCCTGCCGAACCTGCAGCATCACCGCTTCTGGGTTGAAGAAGAGAAACGTTTCGTGCGTCTGCGCGTATCTGCCAAAGGCATGCGTATCATCGACAAGCGCGGCATCACTGTCGTTCTGGCCGAAATCCGCAAAGCTGGCAAGATCTAAGGGAGCTAATCATGCGTGAATTGATTCGTTTGATTTCGAGCGCCGGTACTGGTCACTTCTACACTACCGACAAGAACAAGCGCACTACTCCGGACAAACTCGAGATCAAGAAATTTGATCCGGTTGTTCGCAAGCACGTGATCTACAAAGAAGGCAAAATCAAGTAATTGATTTTTCCCTCTTACGAAAAAGGCCCGTATCGCGAGATACGGGCCTTTTTTGTTTTTGCGCCTTACGTCAGGGCGAAAGGATCAGCCGAAGTAAATGGAAATGATGATGTCCTTTTCGTTGACGTTCAGGTTGATGCGTTCTGCGCGGGAGTCGTAGGTCGCGACGTAGTTGCCCCACGGGCGAGTAGGGCGACCGGTTGTGTCTTCGACCTGTTGGCGCAGTTCTTCGGAGTAAGGCGAGCCGACAATGGAGTTGATCAGGTCAAGTACCTGCTTGTCGGTGTAGGTGGTTGCGTTTGGCATGTTGCTTCCTTGCGGTGAGTGATCAATCGAGGCGCTTCGTCCTTCGAAGCGCCTGTGAATGATCCAACCGAAAAGGCTGCCTGGTGCGGTATATAGTTATTGCGAATCTCAGGCTTTCTGTTCAAACGCCACGTAGATCTTGCGGCACGGCTCCAGCACTTCCCACGTCCCTTTGAACCCGGCCGGGATTACGAAACGATCGCCCACGCGCAAGGTCTTGGCGTTGCCCTCGCTGTCTCGCAGCACCGAAACCCCCTGCACGATTTCGCAGTATTCGTGTTCGGTGAAGTTCACCATCCATTGCCCGGTTTCCGCTTCCCACACCCCGGCGTTCAGTTGACCGCACGGGCTGTTGTAGTGGTTGTACAAGGTTTGCTCAGGATCGCCCTTGAGCACTTTGGCCGCGTCTGGGCGGTAGCGTTCGGGTTCGGTGGTGGCCTGGCTGAAGTCGACGACGTTCTGGATGTTCATTGTTGTTATCCCCCGTAAATACGGCGCGAGTTGGTAGGTCAGCCCAAAGTCTATGTTTATTAAAATGAACATCGCAAGGCCGTTTGCCGGTGTTGTGTCAAATATATTGAAACTTCACCCGCCGCTGGTTTAGGGTGACGGTTGCCTTGAGCCGAAAAAGCAGGCTGGCCGGGCAGAATTCCTGACAGCGCCCGCGAAGAACGCGGGTGTCGTATTCAATAAGAGGAGGACACTCGCATGACCACCCTGACCCGTGCCGACTGGGAACAACGTGCCCGCGACCTGAAAATCGAAGGCCGCGCCTACATCAATGGCGAATACACCGATGCCGTCTCCGCCGAGACCTTCGAGTGCATCAGCCCGGTCGATGGCCGTCTGCTGGGCAAGATTGCCAGCTGTGATGCCGCCGACGCCCAGCGCGCTGTGGAAAACGCCCGTGCCACCTTCAACTCCGGTGTCTGGTCGCGTCTGGCACCAGCCAAGCGCAAATCCACCATGATCCGTTTCGCCGGCCTGCTCAAACAGCATGCCGAAGAGCTGGCCCTGCTTGAAACCCTGGACATGGGCAAGCCGATCAGCGATTCCCTGTACATCGACGTTCCAGGCGCGGCGCAAGCGCTGAGCTGGAGCGGTGAAGCCATCGACAAGATCTATGACGAAGTTGCAGCCACTCCGCACGATCAATTGGGTCTGGTGACCCGCGAGCCGGTAGGCGTGGTTGGCGCCATCGTGCCGTGGAACTTCCCGCTGATGATGGCCTGCTGGAAACTCGGCCCGGCGCTGTCCACCGGCAACTCGGTGATCCTCAAACCGTCGGAAAAATCCCCGCTGACCGCCATCCGCATCGCGGCGCTGGCCGTTGAAGCCGGCATTCCGAAAGGCGTGCTGAACGTGCTGCCAGGTTACGGTCACACCGTCGGCAAGGCCTTGGCCCTGCATAACGACGTCGACACCCTGGTGTTCACCGGTTCGACCAAGATCGCCAAGCAACTGCTGATCTACTCCGGCGAATCGAACATGAAGCGCGTCTGGCTCGAAGCTGGCGGCAAGAGCCCGAACATCGTGTTCGCCGATGCGCCGAACCTGCAGGACGCTGCCGAAGCTGCTGCCGGTGCGATCGCGTTCAACCAGGGCGAAGTCTGCACCGCCGGTTCGCGCCTGCTGGTGGAGCGTTCGATCAAGGACAAATTCCTGCCGCTGGTGATCGAGGCCCTGAAAACCTGGAAGCCGGGCAACCCGCTGGACCCGGCGACCAACGTCGGCGCGTTGGTGGACACCCAGCAGATGAACACCGTGCTGTCCTACATCGAATCGGGTCACTCCGACGGTGCCAAGCTGGTGGCTGGCGGCAAGCGCATTCTGGAAGAAACCGGCGGCACTTATGTCGAACCGACGATTTTCGACGGCGTGAGCAACGCGATGAAAATCGCCCAGGAAGAAATCTTCGGGCCGGTGCTGTCGGTTATCACCTTCGACAGCGCTGAAGAAGCCATCGCGATCGCCAACGACACGCCGTACGGTCTGGCCGCTGCAGTCTGGACGACCGATATCTCCAAGGCGCACCTCACCGCCCGCGCCCTGCGTGCCGGTAGCGTGTGGGTCAACCAGTATGACGGTGGCGACATGACCGCTCCGTTTGGTGGTTTCAAACAGTCCGGTAACGGTCGCGACAAATCGCTGCATGCGTTCGACAAGTACACCGAGCTGAAGGCGACCTGGATCAAGTTGTAAGCCGTTAGGGGGCCTGTTGTAGAGCAGGCCTCCAAACGACACAGATTCCTTGTGGGAGCGAGCCTTTGTGGCGAGGGAGCAAGCCCCCTCGCCACAAAGGCTCGCTCCCACAGTGCTTTGTGTTGCACATAAAAATATCCACAGGAGCGTGGAACATGCGTTGGGCGACGTATTTCGCCGTGTTGGCGTCTGTCTTGAGTGTTGGCCTGGCCCTGGGTGTCAGCATGCCGCTGGTGTCGTTTCGCCTGGAAAGCTGGGACTACGGCTCGTTTGCTATCGGCGTGATGGCGGCGATGCCGGCCGTTGGCGTGTTGCTGGGGGCGAAGATCTCGAGTCACCTGGCGGCGCGTTTCGGCACGGCGAATCTGATGCGCCTGTGTCTGTGGGCCGGGGCGGTTTCCATTGGTTTGCTGGCGCTGCTTCCGAGCTATCCGATCTGGCTGGTGTTGCGGTTGATGATCGGGGTGATCCTGACCCTCGTCTTCATCATCGGTGAAAGCTGGATCAATCAATTGGTGGTCGAACAATGGCGCGGACGGTTGGTGGCGCTGTATGGCAGCTGCTATGCGCTGAGTCAGCTGGCCGGGCCGGTGTTGCTGGGCTTCATCGGTACCGATCACGATTATGGTTTTTGGGTGGGCGTCGGATTGTTGATGAGCGCGCCGTTCCTGTTGTTCGGTCGAAGCGGCGCGCCCAGCAGCGAGGCCAGCAGCGTGACCCTGACCGACTTGCTTGCTTTCTGTCGTGGCCTGCCGGCGATTGCCTGGGCGGTGTCGCTGTTCGCGGCGTTCGAAGCGATGATCCTGACGCTGTTGCCGGTTTACTGCCTGCGCCAGGGCTTCACCACGGAGATCGCTTTGGCGATGGTCAGCACGGTGGTGGTCGGCGATGCGATCCTGCAGTTGCCGATTGGCGCCCTGGCAGATCGCCTGTCGCGGCGTGCTTTGTTCACCGGTTGTGCGGTGGTTCTGTTGGTGTCGAGCCTGGCGATTCCGATGCTGATCGATACGCTGCTGATCTGGCCGTTGTGGGTGTTGTTTGGCGCCAGTGCCGGTGGGCTGTTCACCTTGTCGCTGATCCTGATCGGCGAGCGTTATCGCGACGATGCGCTGGTGCGGGCCAATGCGCACGTCGCCCAGCTCTGGGGGATCGGATGCCTGATCGGGCCACTGCTGGCCGGTGCAGGCAGCCAGTGGATCAGCGGGCATGCGTTGCCGTTGTTGATGGCGGTCGGGGCCTTGGGTGTGTTGATTGTGGTGTCGCGGCAAGGGGCGTTTGGCACGGCCGCAGAACCAGCCTGAGGAACAACAAACTGTGGCGAGGGAGCTTGCTCCCGCTGGGCTGCGAAGCGGGCCCAAAGATTCTGTGGGCGCTGCGCACCCAAGCGGGAGCAAGCTCCCTCGCCACAATGGATCATTGGCTGGTTACAACATCTTCTCCAGGCCGACGGTATTGCTCAGCCAGGCATTGAATCGCCGCCACCAGTCTGCCGGCTCTCGGGTCAGGGTGTGCGTGTTGCCGTTGTCTTCGGTGGTCCACACGACCTGTTCGTTTTCCAGTTTCACCTGATAACTCAGGGCTGGCGCCATGCCTTGCATCGCCAGTTCGCGGACCTTCGCGGCCAGTTCCGGGCTGTCGACCAACACGCCGACTTCGGTGTTCCACAAGACCGAGCGCGGGTCGAAATTGAATGAGCCGATGAAGGATTTCTGCTGGTCGAAGATGATCGCCTTGCTGTGCAGGCTCGAATCGGATTCGCCGTAGGATTTGGTGGAGAACAGGCGAGGTCCGCTACCGCTTTCATCGCCGGGCTGGCGGCGCAGCTCGAACAGCTGCACGCCGTGTTCCAGCAGGGCCTTGCGATAAGGCGCGTAGCCACCGTGCACCGCCGGTACGTCCGTGGCTTCCAGCGAATTGGTCAGCAATTTCACCGAGACCCCGGCATCAGCCCGTCCGGTGAGGTACACCAGGCCCGGTTGTCCCGGTACAAAGTAGGCCGAGACCATGATCAGTTCTTTTCTGACGCCATCGAGTTCCGGCGCCAACTGTGTGGTCAGCAGCAAATGCGGATCAGGTTCGCCGTCGGCCAGCACCTTGCTCGGCGCATCCCACAGCGCCTGATTCCAGGCCCAGATCAGTTCCTGGCGCCAGGCGTCCAGGCGTGGATGTGTGGTGTAGGTCATCAGGTGCTGATAGAGCGCGTGATTCTGTTGGCGCGATTCGGCCAGGGATTTTTCCAGTCGGCTGCGGGTTTCTTCAAGGTCCTTGGCCGTCGGTTTTTTCGACAGGAATTCGTCGATCGGCTTGCTCAGGGCGCTGTTCCAGTACTGGTCGAAACTCTGTCCCAGCTGCTCGGCGACCGGGCCGACGCCGAGCAAGTCGATGTCGGTGAAGTTCATGTTGGTCTCGGCATCGAAATACTCGTCGCCCAGATTGCGCCCGCCGACAATGGCCATGCTGTTGTCCGCCAGCCACAGCTTGTTGTGCATGCGTCGGTGTTGCCGTGACAGGTTGAGAAACCGCCCCAAGGTTCGCGTGACGCCGGTGCTGCGGCCCAGATGCAAGGGATTGAATACGCGGATCTGGATCTTTGGATGGGCTGCCAGGGTCGCAATGGTGCGGTCCTGGCCGTCGCTGGTCGTGTCATCGAGCAGAATGCGAAAGCGTACGCCGCGGTCGGCAGCCTTGAGCATTTCATCCACCAGCATGCGTGTGCTGATGCCGTCATGCACGATGTAGTACTGCAAATCGATGCTGCTCTGAGCGTGGCGGATCAGTTCGGCTCGCGCGGTGAAGGCTTCAGTACCGTCAGACAGCAGACGAAAACCCGATTGCCCCTGATAAGGCGCGGCTTGCGCCTTGACCGAGCGACCGAACGCGGAATCCGTCGCCGGCAATACCTGGCTCGGTTGAACCTGAAGGTCGAAGTTGGCACAACCGCCTAGAAACGAGGCAAGTAGCAGAAGAGCAAGCAGGGGTTGTCTGGCGCTCACGTAGGCTCGTTCCGATTGGCGGCTGTTGGAATATGGACGCTGGTTTCCTGAGAAAAGTCAGTCGGTCAGTCGTGCGCTTTCTGCCAGCAACTGGATGGCGGTTGCGCCGACCTTGCGCACCGCTTCTTCAATCAGCGGTGTTGGTTTGGCAGCGTAGTTCATGCGCAGGCAATTGCGGTATTTGCCCGAGGCGGAAAAAATGCTGCCGACTGCAATCTGTACGCCTTGGTCGTGCAGGGCACGATTCAGTTTCAGCGTATCGAAGCCATCCGGCAGCTCGACCCACAACATGAAGCTGCCTTGGGGACGGCTGGCGCGAGTGCCAGCCGGGAAATAGCGGGTGACCCAATCGAACATCATGTCGCGATTACGCTGGTATTGCGTGCGCATCCGCCGCAAATGCGGTTCGAAATGCCCGCCCTTGAGGAATTCGGCGATAGCAATTTGCGGTTGCGGCGCCGTGGAGCCGGTGCTGATGTATTTCATGTGCAGCACCCGTTCCAGATAGCGGCCTGGCGCGACCCAGCCGATGCGCAGGCCCGGCGCCAACGTCTTGGAAAATGAACTGCACAGCAGCACGCGACCGTCCTCGTCGAAGGACTTGATCGTGCGCGGGCGCGGGTAGGTGTAGGCCAGCTCGCCATACACATCGTCTTCGATGATCGCGACATCAAACCGCTGGGCAAGCGTCAACAACGCACGTTTGCGCGACTCGGGCATGATGTAGCCCAACGGGTTGTTGCAGTTGGGGGTCAGCTGTATGACTTTGATCGGCCATTGCTCCAGCGCCAGTTCCAACGCTTCGAGGCTGATCCCGGTCAGCGGATCGGTCGGGATTTCCAGGGCTTTCATGCCCAGGCCTTTGAGGGTCTGCATGGCGCCGTGAAAGCTCGGCGAGTCCACCGCCACAATGTCCCCCGGTTCGCAGATCGCCCGAACGCTGGTGGACAGGGCCTCATGGCAGCCGGTCGTCACCACCAGATCGCTGGCGCTCAACTGGCAGCCGGAGTCGAGCATCAGGCGGGCGATTTGCTCGCGCAGTTCCAGGTTGCCGTGGATGTTGTCGTAATACAGGCCCGGCATGTCCTGCCGCCGACTGATCCGCGCCAGATCGCGCAGCAGCGGTTTCATGGTCGGCGAGCTGATGTCCGGCATGCCCCGGCCCAGTTGCACCACGTCTTTGCGAGGCACCGCGCGAATCAGCTCCAGCACCTGATCCCACTGGGAAATATCCACCGGACGCTGGGCCGGGCGGCCCACTGCGGGCAGATCGGGCAATTCTCGACAGGCCGGAACGAAATACCCGGACTTGGGCTTCGGCATCGCCAGGCCGCTGTCTTCCAGCACCCGATAGGCCTGCTGCACCGTGCTCAGGCTGACTCCATGCTCGACGCTCAATGCCCGCACCGACGGCAGCCGGTCACCGGGGCGATAGAAGCCCTGTTCGATACGTGTGCCGAGCAATTCGGCGAGGTTGACGTAGAGGGTCATGGCGCAGTCTCGGTGTTGGTGATTCGGTAGACCAGTACAGATGACGCAGAAATACGCCATTCAGTCGCAAAAACGGCAAATCTGTATGGAGTTAATACAGTTTGTTTGAATCTGTAACGATTTTATTCGCCCGCGCATCATGGAACCTCTGGCTACCCAAGTAAACAGGAGCGACCACCATGAACGGCTTGAGCGATGTGCGGCTGACGTTACACAGTCAGGAACTGGAGACCGGGCAGAAGGACACTGCGCGCCATGCGCTGATGCGCAACGCGTCGTCCGGCCTGGGTCGCTGGGATCTGTTCTGGCAGCGTCTGCACACGCGCAAGGCGTTGCTGGCGCTGACGCAAGATCAGCTCAAGGATATCGGGCTGACACGGGAGCAGGCGCGGGAGGAGGGGTTGAAGCCTTTCTGGCGGATCTGAGTTTTGCAGTGTCTTGTGGGCCTCTTCGCTGGCAAGCCAGCTCCTACAGGTTTTGCGCGGAACCTGTAGGAGCTGGCTTGCCAGCGAAGGCGCCGGAACTGCCACAAAACAATCTTTCAGACCAACTCTTTCAGCCGATGCCACAACATCCCCAGCGCCAACAGCGGCGAGCGCAGATGCTTGCCACCCGGGAAGGTGATGTGTGGCACCTTGGCGAACAAATCAAAACCACCGCCGTGCTGCCCGCTGATGGCTTCAGCCAGTAGCTTGCCGGCCAGGTGCGTGGCATTCACACCATGACCGGAATAGGCCTGGGCGTAATACACGTTCGGCTGGTCATTGAGTCGGCCGATCTGCGGCAGGCGATTGGCGCCGATGCCGATCATGCCGCCCCACTGATAGTCGATCTTCACGTCAGCCAATTGTGGAAAGACTTCGAGCATTTTCGGCCGCATGTACGCAGCAACGTCTTTCGGATCGCGTCCTGAGTAATGACAAGCACCGCCGAACAACAGGCGTCGGTCCGCCGAGAGCCGGTAATAATCCAGCGCCACCCGTTGATCACAGACCGCCATGTTTTGTGGCAGCAACGCGTGGGCGAGCTCTTCACTCAAAGGCTCGGTGGCAATGATGTAGCTGCCCGCCGGCAGGACTTTGCCGCTGAGTTCGGAATTGAGCCCACTGAGATAAGCGTTGCAGCCCAACACCAGCGTCTTGGCGCGAACCGTACCTTGGGCGGTATGGACCTTGACCTCTGGACCGTAGTCGATGCGCGTGACAGCCGATTGCTCAAACAGCTTCACCCCCAGTTGCTGCGCAGCGGCCGCTTCGCCCAAGGCCAGGTTCAAAGGATGCAGATGCCCGGAGCCCATGTCGATCAAACCGCCGACATAACGCTTGGAACCGACCACGGTGTGCATTTCATGGGCTTGCAGCAAACGGGTCTCGTAGCGGTAGCCGAGACCGCGCAGTTCTTCGGCATCTTCGGCGAAGCCTTCGAGGTCCCGGGGTTTGTTGGCCAGGTCGCAGTAACCCCACGTCAGGTCACAAGGGATCTGAAAACGCTCGACGCGCTGGCGGACGATTTCCACGGCTTCCAGGCCCATGAGTTTCATCTGCCGAACACCGTCGACGCCGATGATGTTGGCGAATTGATCGAGGCCATGGCCGACGCCGCGAATCAGTTGCCCGCCGTTGCGCCCGCTGGCACCCCAGCCGATTTTATGCGCTTCGAGCAGCACCACACTCAGACCGCGTTCGGCCAGTTCAAGGGCCGTGTTCAACCCGGAAAATCCCCCGCCGACCACGCAGACATCGGCCAGCACTTCGCCTGTCAGCGCTGGATATTCTGGCTGCGGCAAACTGCTGGCGGCGTAGTAAGACGCGGCGTGTTGGTGGCTTGGGGCGGGCTGTTGAGCACGGGCATTCATGTGCATGCTCCTGATTTTTGTGTCTGGAAAATTTGAAGGAGCATAAGCCGGACGTTCCTGAGTGGGCAACATTGGTCGGCTAGCGCTGTCTGGATCGGGTTTTTTGCGTCAGAATCGCGCTCTATTCCGCCTTCGGTTACCGCTTCAATGAGCTGCAACAGTCAGACAATTCGCACCTTGCGCCAACAGATTCCCTCGTTCGAGTGCGTCCCCGGCTGCCATGACTGCTGCGGGCCGGTCACCACCTCACCGGAAGAAATGTCGCGCCTGCCGCGCAAGACTCGCGCCGAGCAGGATGCAGCGATGGATGAACTCAATTGCGTTCATCTGGGCCCGAACGGTTGCACGGTGTATGAAGAGCGGCCGCTGATCTGCCGGCTGTTCGGGACCACCAAAACCTTGCCGTGCCCGAATGGGCGGGGGCCGTTGGAACTGATTCATCCGCGAGTGGAGAAGCAGGTGTTCGAGTACATGGCCTCGAACCGACAGGTGTTGGTTTAGACCCTCGAACCGAGTTTTCCGCATCGCTAGCAGGCTAGCTCCCACAGGGTGCGAGTGAACCACGGATTTGTGTTCACCACCGAACCTGTGGGAGCCAGCCTGCTGGCGATAGCAGCACCACAAATGTCAGTCCGGAATCGGCAGAGTCAGGCTCTCTTTCACCTCTTCCATCACGATGTAGCTCTTGGATTCCCGCACATGCGGCAGCTTGAGCAGAATGTCGCCCAGCAGCTTGCGATACGAAGCCATCTCGGAAATCCGCGCCTTCACCAGATAGTCGAAATCCCCTGACACCAAGTGGCATTCCAGCACGTGGGGCAATTTCAGCACCGCACGGCGGAACTCCTCGAACGTATCACCGGACTTGTAATCCAGGCTGATCTCGACGAACACCAGCAAACTCCCCTTCAGGTGCTGCGGATTGAGCCGGGCGTTGTAGCCCATGATGATCCCTTCGCGCTCCAGGCGCCGGACCCGCTCAGTACAGGGCGTGGTCGAGAGCCCGACCTTTTCTCCAAGCTCTGTAAAGGAAATCCGCCCGTCCGCTTGCAGGATCCGCAGGATATTGCGGTCGATCTTGTCCAGCTCACGTTTGGTCTGAGTGTTGGTACGCATAGGGGATGCGCCTCCGTGAAAAGGGTTTTTGCCGAGAATTGTCGCCAAATATAGGCGCTTATATAGTGAAAAGCACTGGCAAATCTTTTTTACACTGCGCGTATCTAAAGCTCTCAATAACAAACGTCAGCGGTTAGCCGCGATGAGGGATATAAAATGCGCGTCATGGTCTTGGGTAGCGGCGTCATCGGTACCACCAGTGCTTATTATCTGGCCCGTGCCGGGTTTGAAGTGGTGGTCGTGGACCGGCAGCCGGCTGCCGCGATGGAGACCAGTTTCGCCAACGCAGGGCAAGTGTCGCCAGGCTATGCCTCGCCGTGGGCCGCGCCAGGCGTACCGCTCAAGGCGATCAAGTGGCTGTTGCAGCGCCACGCCCCGCTGGCGATCAAGGCGACTGCGGACATCGATCAGTACCTGTGGATGGCCCAGATGCTGCGCAACTGCACCGCCAGCCGTTATGCGGTGAACAAGGAGCGCATGGTCCGTCTGTCCGAGTACAGCCGTGACTGCCTCGACGAACTGCGTGCTGAAACCGGCATTGCCTACGAAGGCCGCAGCCTCGGTACCACCCAACTGTTCCGCACCCAGGCTCAACTCGACGGCGCCGCAAAAGACATCGCCGTGTTGAAAGAGTCCGGCGTGCCGTTTGAACTGCTCGACCGTGAAGGCATTGCCCGCGTTGAGCCGGCACTGGCCAGCGTCACCGACATCCTCGCCGGTGCCCTGCGCCTGCCGAATGACCAGACTGGCGACTGCCAGATGTTCACCACCAAGCTCGCCGAGATGGCTACGAACCTTGGCGTGCAGTTCCGTTTCGGTCAGGATATTCAGCGCCTCGACTTCGCCGGTGATCGCATCAACGGCGTGTGGATCGACGGCAAGCTGGAAACCGCCGACCGCTACGTGCTGGCCCTCGGCAGTTACTCGCCGCAACTGCTCAAGCCGTTGGGGATCAAGGCACCGGTGTACCCGCTCAAGGGCTACTCCCTGACCGTGCCGATCACCAACCCGGCGATGGCCCCGACGTCGACCATTCTCGACGAGACCTACAAGGTCGCGATCACCCGTTTCGACAACCGCATCCGCGTTGGCGGCATGGCCGAGATTGCCGGTTTTGACCTGTCGCTGAACCCGCGTCGCCGTGAAACCCTGGAGATGATCGTCAACGATCTTTATCCTCAGGGCGGCGATCTGGCCCAGGCCGATTTCTGGACCGGCCTGCGTCCGACCACTCCGGACGGCACCCCGATTGTCGGCGCCACCCCGTTCAAGAATCTGTTCCTGAACACCGGTCACGGCACACTCGGCTGGACCATGGCGTGCGGTTCCGGTCGCTTGCTGGCTGACTTGATGGCGAAGAAAAAGCCGCAGATCAGCGCCGAAGGCCTCGATATTTCCCGTTATGGCAAAAAAATTCAGGAGTCTGCAAAGCATGTCAGTCCAGCGCCAGCTCACCAATGAGCGCATGAGTCAGATCGTCACCCATAACGGCACGGTGTACCTGGCCGGGCAGGTCGGCGACGACATGAACGCCGGGATTGAACAGCAGACCCGCGAAACCCTGGCCAACATCGAGCGTTTGCTCGATCTGGCCGGCACCGACAAAAGCAATCTGTTGTCGGTGACGATTTACCTGAAGGACATCGACGCGCATTTCGAAGGCATGAACGCGGTGTGGGACAAGTGGCTGCCAAAAGGCGTCGCCCCGGCCCGCGCCACCGTCGAATCGAAACTGTGCGAACCGGAAATCCTGGTCGAGCTGTCGGTTGTCGCCGCTCTGCCATAAGCTTTCAGACAGATCCCTCTCCCGGTGCTGCCGGCGGTTTACGCCACCAGTCAGCGCCGGTTTTTCTTCCCGATGACCCGACCAGAAGTCTGCCGCCATGCGTCCTGCCCGTGCCCTGATCGACCTTCAAGCCCTGCGTCACAACTACCGAATCGCCCGTGAACTCACGGGGGCCAAAGCCCTTGCCGTGATCAAGGCCGATGCCTATGGCCATGGCGCCGTGCGTTGTGCCCAGGCACTCGAAGCCGAGACGGACGGTTTTGCGGTAGCGTGTATCGAAGAGGCGTTGGAGCTGCGGGCGGCGGGCATTCGTGCGCCGATCCTGCTGTTGGAAGGTTTTTTCGAAGCCGATGAGCTGGCGCTGATCGTCGAGCACGATTTCTGGTGCGTGGTGCATTCGCTGTGGCAACTCGAAGCCATCGAGAAAGCCTCACTGAACAAACCGATTACGGTGTGGCTGAAGCTTGATTCGGGCATGCACCGCGTGGGGCTGCACCCGGCGGATTATCAGGCGGCCTACCATCGACTGTTGGCCTGCGGCAAAGTCGCGAAAGTGGTGCTGATGAGCCACTTTGCCCGTGCCGATGAACTGCACGAGCAGGCCAGTGCCGATCAGGTGGCGGTATTTGAAGCGGCGCGCAAGGGCTTGTCCGCCGAGGTCAGCCTGCGCAACTCGCCGGCGGTGCTCGGATGGCCGCAGATTCCGAGCGATTGGGTGCGCCCAGGCATCATGCTCTATGGCGCCACACCTTTCGAAGAAGCCAACGAAGTAGCATCGCGCCTGCAACCGGTCATGACCCTGGAATCGAAAGTGATCAGCGTGCGTGAATTGCCGGCCGGCGAACCTGTCGGTTACGGCGCCAAATTCATCACTCAAAAACCAATGCGCATTGGCGTCGTGGCCATGGGCTACGCCGACGGCTACCCGCGTCTGGCACCGACCGGCACGCCAGTGCTGGTGGCAGGGCAGCGCAGCCAGTTGATCGGCCGGGTATCGATGGACATGCTCTGCATCGACCTGACCGATGTGCCGCAGGCCGGTCTGGGGTCGACCGTCGAATTGTGGGGCAAAAACATCCTCGCCAGTGACGTGGCCATCGCCGCCGGCACCATTCCTTATCAGATTTTTTGCAACCTGCGCCGGGTGCCACTGCTCTATTCCGGGGCTTAGTGCCAAACGCGGCGGACCGGAAGTCGCCTCGCTGAACAGGATTCAGGTCAAAGTGTTGTAAATACTGAACGCTGTCGCCATGATAACGCTCACTATTCCAACAATTGAATCCTGGAGGCGCAAGCTTTGGACGTCGGTGAACGACTGCAATCCATCCGTAGGCTCAAAGGCCTTTCCCAGCGTGAACTCGCCAAACGGGCGGGGGTCACCAACAGCACGATTTCGATGATCGAGAAAAACAGCGTCAGCCCCTCGATCAGTTCGCTGCGCAAAGTGCTGGGCGGAATTCCCATGTCCATGGTCGAGTTCTTTTCCGAAGAAATCCTGCAGGAGAAACCGACTCAGATCGTCTACAAGGCCAACGAGCTGATCGATATTTCCGATGGCGCGGTGACCATGAAACTGGTCGGTCGGGCGCACCCGAGCCGGGCTATCGCATTCCTCAATGAAATTTACCCGCCAGGCGCCGACACCGGTGACGAGATGCTCACCCATGAAGGCGAGGAAACCGGCATTTTGGTCGAAGGCAAACTGGAGTTGGTGGTCGGGCAGGAAACTTTTGTGCTCGAAGCCGGCGATAGCTACTACTTTGAAAGTACCAAGCCACACCGTTTCCGGAATCCGTTCGATGCGCCAGCGCGACTAATCAGCGCAGCCACACCGGCGAATTTCTGATAGAGGCGGCGTCCTGTCAGCCTCGCAGAGGTGGTCAGGCTGCTTTTCCGCCGCCGCCTAAGACCCCTTCGACTTTGGGGTTGTTTCAGTGCGACGGGCTTACCGCTATACTTGCGCCCGCCTGCGAACCGTGGCCGTAGGCGTGACTAGCCACCATTGAGGGTGAACGCGTGAATCTAATTATGAAAATGCTGGCTGTACCAGCAACCGTATTGGCCCTATGGGCTGCCAGCGCTCAAGCTGCGACCAACGACGAAATTGCCAAACGCCTTGAGCCGGTCGGCCAGGTCTGTGTGACAGGTAAAGAGTGCAAGGGCATGGAAGTCGCCGCTTCGGCTGGCGGCGGTGGTGGTGCCAAGGCACCTAAAGATGTTATTGCCAAGCATTGCAACGCTTGCCACGGCACCGGCCTGTTGGGCGCGCCGAAAGTCGGCGACAAAGCAGCCTGGAAAGAACGCGCCGATCACCAGGGCGGCCTCGACGGCATCCTGGCCAAAGCCATTACCGGTATCAACGCGATGCCGCCTAAAGGCACCTGCGCCGACTGCTCCGACGACGAGCTGAAGGGCGCCATCAAAGAGATGTCCGGTCTGTAACCAGCCCGCCTCTTTCGCGAAGAAGCCGCTTTCGAGCGGCTTTTTTGTGCCTGCGATTTTTGTTGCTTACTGTAAGAGCGAGCCTGCTCGCGATGGTCGTTAACGATAACTTGGCGAACCTGAAACCCCGCGGCGTCTGAGAGTCCTTCGCGAGCATGCTCGCTCCTACACGGTTTTTGTGTGGGGCGATGGTTTTTTACAGGCTGTTCAATGCAGCAAAGACCCGGCAAGCTCGGTCCAACCCCATACCATGGAATGCAAGGGAGGTTCGGATGGTTCAGATGTGTGCTATCGAACAAGCGGTCGATGACGTTCTGGCGCGGTTGCCGGCGCATATTCACATGGGCCTGCCGTTGGGATTGGGCAAACCCAATCATTTCGTCAACGCGCTGTATCGACGTATCGCCCAGTTGCCCGAGCGGCGGCTGACGATCTACACCGCACTGTGCCTGGGCCGTCCGTCCTTGGGCGATGGCTTGCAGAAGCGTTTCCTCGAGCCCTTCACCGAACGGGTCTTCGGCGATTATCCGGAGCTGGATCTCCTCGCCGACCTGCGCCGCGACAACCTGCCGGGCAACATTCACATCCAGCAATTTTTCATGCAGCCCGGCAGCCTGCTCAACAGCCCGCCTGCCCAGCAGGATTACGTCAGCAGCAACTACAGCCACGCGGCGCGGGACATCAATGCGGCCGGGCTGAACCTGGTGGCGCAGTTGGTGGCCAGCCATGCCGAGCACCCTGATCGCTTGAGCCTGAGCTGCAACCCGGACATCACCCTCGACCTGCTGCCCATGATCGCCAAGCGCCGCGCCGCCGGGGAAACCATTCTGCTGGTCGGCCAGGTCCACAACGATCTGCCCTATATGCCGGGCGATGCGGAGGTCGGCATTGATACGTTCGACCTGCTGATCGACGAGAAAGACAGCACCACACTGTTTTCCACGCCCAACATGCCGGTAGGTTTTCAGGACCATTTCATCGGGCTGCACGCCAGCGCCCTGGTGCGTGATGGCGGCACGCTTCAGATCGGCATCGGTTCGATGGGCGATGCGCTGACGGCAGCGCTGTTGGCCAGGCAGACGGAAAATGATGGCTACAAAGCTTTGCTGGCGGATGTAAATCTCAGCCACTGGGCGCAGTTGATCGAGCGCGAAGGGGGCCTCGAACCTTTCGCCAAAGGCCTGTACGGTTGCAGCGAAATGTTCGTCAACGGCTTGCTGATGCTGTCCGACGCCGGAATCGTGCGGCGCAAGGTCTACCCGGATGTTGAAACTCAACAGCAGGCGAATGCCGGCACCCTCGACGAAGCGGCAACCGATGGCATCTCGGTACACGGTGGCTTCTTCCTCGGGCCGCGCAGCTTCTACGAACGCTTGCGTGAGTTGCCACAGAGCAAGCGGCTTGAATTCAACATGACCCGCATCAGCTACATCAACGAGCTCTACGGCCAGGAAGAACTCAAGCGGTTGCAGCGTCTCGATGCGCGGTTCATCAACACGGCGTTTACCGTGACCTTGCTCGGCGCCGCCGTGGCGGATCAGCTGGAAGACGGACGTGTACTTAGCGGCGTGGGCGGGCAGTACAACTTTGTGGTGCAGGGGCATGCACTGGCAGGCGCGCGCTCGGTCTTGTTGCTGCGCAGCTGGCGCGAATCCGGCGGCGACGTCAGCTCGAACATTGTCTGGGAATACGGCCACTGCACGATCCCCCGGCATCTGCGCGATGTCGTGGTGACCGAGTACGGCATCGCCGATCTGCGCGGCAAGACCGATGCGGCAGTGATCGAGGCGTTGCTCAATATCAGTGATTCACGCTTTCAGCAGGGGTTGATCGAGCAGGCGCAAAAAGTCGGCAAGTTGCCGAAGGATTTTCAGCTTGATCCACGTTTCAGCGATAACCGACCGGAGCGCTTGCAGGGCATTGAGGCGCGGCATCCGAATCTGTTTCCGGAGTATCCGTTGGGTTGTGATTTCACCGACGTGGAGCGGGATGTGTTGCGGGCGCTGAACTGGCTCAAGAGCAAATTCAAGCTGAGTGAAGTGCTGGAGTTGGGCAAGGCAGCGCTGGATGCGCCGGAACCCGGGGCGTTTCCTGAGCATCTGGAACGCATGCAGCTGAGCAAGCCGGAAGGGTTGAAGGAAGATTTGTATCAACGGCTGTTGCTGGCGGGCCTGAAGGCCACCGGGCAATAACTGCCCATCCCAAAACCAACTGTGGGAGCTAGCCTGCTAGCGATTTCAGTCTGTCAGTCATGAAGATTGTGACTGACACGACGCCATCGCTAGCAGGCTAGCTCCTACAGGGGGGGGTGCGGTGCGGCTTTATTCGATGAAGGTCACAACACCGTCAGCCAGCGACTTGACGCGGGCCAGCGATTCAACGCGATAACCCTGCGAATCCAGCTCCGCACGCCCGCCCTGGAACGACTTCTCGATCACGATGCCCAAACCGGCGACGGTGGCGCCAGCCTGCTTGATGATCGAGATCAGCGCCTGGGACGCCTTACCGTTGGCCAGGAAGTCATCGATGATCAGCACGCGGTCGCTGCTGGTCAGGTGACGCGGGGAAATCGCCACGGTGCTTTCGGTCTGCTTGGTGAACGAGTAGACGGTCGCCGACAGCAGGTTTTCAGTCAGGGTCAAGGACTGGTGTTTGCGGGCGAAAATCACCGGCACACCCAGGTTCAAACCGGTCATGATCGCCGGGGCGATGCCCGAGGCTTCGATGGTGACGATCTTGGTGATGCCCGAATCCTTGAACAGCGTGGCGAATTCGTCGCCGATCAGCTTCATCAGGGCCGGGTCGATCTGGTGGTTCAAAAAGGCGTCGACCTTCAGGACCTGGTCGGAAAGCACGATGCCTTCTTCGCGAATTTTCTTGTGCAGGGCTTCCATGAAGCTGTCCTCTGTTGGCGCTTTGTGCGCCCTAAGGTTGTAAAAAAGTGGTCAATTCTAGCGCTTTAACATCGCGCGTATATCCGCCAATGCGCTATTGCCCCGCACGGCTTTGACTTCGGTCGGTGTATCGTCGTTGCCTTCCCACGCCAGATCGTCCGGCGGCAGCTCATCGAGGAAGCGGCTGGGCGCGCAATCAATGATCTCACCATACTGCTTACGCTTGGCGGCGAAGGTGAACGCCAGCGTTTGACGTGCGCGGGTAATACCCACGTAGGCCAGGCGGCGTTCTTCTTCGATGGTGTCGGCTTCGATGCTGGAGCGGTGCGGGAGGATTTCCTCTTCCATGCCCATGATGAACACGTAGGGGAATTCCAGGCCCTTGGACGCATGCAAGGTCATCATCTGCACGCCTTCGGCGCCGTCTTCTTCTTCCTGCTGACGTTCGAGCATGTCGCGCAGGACGAGTTTGCCGATGGCGTCTTCGACGGTCATTTCGCCGTCTTCGTCTTTTTCCAGGGTGTTCTTCAGCGCTTCGATCAGGAACCAGACGTTACCCATGCGGTAATCAGCGGCCTTGTCGCTGGAGCTGTTGGTGCGCAGCCAGTTCTCGTAGTCGATGTCCATGACCATGCTGCGCAGGGCTGAAATCGGGTCTTCGCCCGCGCACTGCTCGCGCACCCGGTCCATGAAACGCTTGAAGCGCGACAGACGATCGGTGAAGCGGCTGTCCAGATGCTCGCCCAAGCCGATTTCGTCGGTGGCGGCGTACATCGAGATCTTGCGCTCGGTGGAGTAGTTGCCGAGCTTTTCCAGCGTGGTCGAGCCGATTTCGCGGCGCGGTACGTTGATCACCCGCAGGAAGGCGTTGTCGTCGTCAGGGTTCACGATCAGGCGGAAGTACGCCATCAGGTCTTTCACTTCCTGACGCCCGAAGAAGCTGTTGCCACCGGACAGGCGATACGGCACCTGGTGATGCTGCAACTTCAGCTCGATCAGCTTGGCCTGGTAGTTGCCGCGATAGAGGATCGCAAAGTCGCTGTACGGGCGATCGGTGCGCAAGTGCAGGCTGAGGATTTCCACGGCCACGCGTTCGGCTTCGGCGTCTTCGTTGCGGCAGCGGATCACGCGGATCTCGTCGCCGTGACCCATCTCGCTCCACAGCTGCTTTTCGAATTCGTGCGGGTTGTTCGAGATCAGTACGTTGGCGCAGCGCAGGATGCGGCTGGTGGAGCGGTAGTTCTGCTCCAGCATCACCACTTTCAGGGACGGGTAATCGTCCTTGAGCAGCATCAGGTTTTCCGGCCGCGCACCCCGCCAGGCGTAGATCGACTGGTCGTCGTCGCCTACCACGGTGAACTGGTTGCGTTTGCCGATGAGCATTTTCACCAGCAAATATTGGCTGGCGTTGGTGTCCTGGTATTCGTCGACCAGCAGGTAACGCACCTTGTTCTGCCACTTTTCCAGGATGTCGGCGTGCTCTTCAAACAGCTTCACCGGCAGCAGGATCAGGTCGTCGAAGTCCACCGCGTTGAACGCCTTGAGCGTGCGCTGGTAGTGGGTGTAGACGATGGCAGCGGTCTGTTCCTTGGGGTTGCGCGCGTTTTCCAGGGCCTGGGGCGGCAGGATCAGGTCGTTTTTCCAGGCGCCGATCATGTTCTTGATCTCGTCGACGCCGTCTTCGCCCGAGTATTCCTTCTGCATGATGTCGGTCATCAGGGCTTTGACGTCGGTCTCGTCGAAAATCGAGAAGCCCGGTTTGTAGCCCAGCCGCACGTGTTCCTTGCGGATGATGTTCAGGCCCAGGTTGTGGAAGGTGCAGACGGTCAGCCCGCGGCCTTCGCCGGCGCGCAGCAGGGTGCCGACCCGCTCCTTCATCTCGCGTGCGGCCTTGTTGGTGAAGGTCATGGCGACGATGTACTGGGCGCGGATGCCGCAGTTCTGGATCAGGTGCGCGATTTTGCGCGTGATCACGCTGGTCTTGCCGGAGCCTGCGCCGGCGAGCACCAATAGAGGGCCGCCGACGTAGTTCACGGCTTCTTGCTGCCGGGGATTGAGTCGGGACATACGTAAATTCAGAAGTCAGTCACGAAATGGGCCGGCATTTTAACAGGCTCAGCGAATTGTGCTGCTCTGTCCGACTTGTGACGTACAACGCTTTCTGTATTTGCCGGTTTTGTTACTTTCACGCAGGATGCGCAATAAATTTGCGGCTAATGTTCGTAATTCCAGATACAAAGACCGCGTTTTGATAATTGATGTCATTGCCATTGGTTATCGGCACGGCATAATGCCGGTCGCCTACATCTTTGCAGAGTCTAGGGAGCTAGCTTGTCTACGCCTGTCGAACCCTTGCGTTTGCTGTTACTGGCCGAAGAGCCAGCGTGGGCAGCGTTGTTGCGCGAGTGTCTGGCTCCGATGGGGAGCACGGCCGTGCTTATCAGTGCGCCGAGCTGGGACTCGGTCAGCAGTCTGTTCGATGACAACCGCAGCGCGGTGTTATTGACGATCCCGGCACTTCAGCCGGCACCCGGGCGTTGCAATCTGCCGACGGTGTTGCTGCTGGATCACGAGCCCCAGACCCCGCCCGATGGCGTGAGTGACTGGTTGGTGCGCGATCTGCTCGATCACGGCATGTTGCGCCGTTGCCTGCGCCATGTGCGCGAACGTGGCGTGCTGGAAAACACCCTGCAACGCCTGGCCGAGCAAGACCCGCTGACCGGCATCGCCAATCGCCAGGGTTTTCAGACCTTGCTGACAGCGCGGCTGGCGGAAAACGACGGGCGCGGTCTGGCTCTCGGTCACCTCGACCTCGACAATTTCCGTTACGCCAATGATGCCCTCGGTCATCAGGCCGGTGACCGCCTGATCCTGCAAGTGGTGGCGCGGCTCAAGAGCCAGCTTGAGGCCGGCGATCAGTTGGCGCGCCTGGGCAGTGATGAATTTGCTCTGCTGATCGACACTCGTCGCGCTCCCCAGCGTGCCGAGTGGATGGCCGAGCGCATCAGCGAAGCATTGGCCGAGCCTTATTGGGTCGATGGCGAAAGCCTGCTGATCGGCTCCAGCCTGGGCATTGCCCATGCACGGGCCCAGGCCGGTGCGGACCCGCTGATGTGGCACGCGCACATCGCCATGCAACAGGCCAAGAGCACCCAGGGCTGCACCTTTCACATTTTCAACGAACGCATCAACCGCAATGCCCGCAGCATCGCCGACCTTGAAAGCGAACTGCGCCGGGCGTTGCGTCGTGACGAACTGGAACTGCATTACCAGCCACGGCTGAACCTTGAAGACGGGGAGATCGTCGGCCTCGAAGCCCTGGTCCGTTGGCGTCATGCCGAGCGCGGTTTGCTGCCACCGAGTGAATTTGTACCGCTGGCCGAGCAAAGCGGCCTGATCGTGCCGCTGGGCTACTGGGTGATTTCCCGGGCCTTGCGCGACATGCAGGCGTTGCTTGAACTGGGTTTGCCGCCGCTGCACATGGCAATCAACCTGTCGTTCCGTCAGTTCCAGGACAGCCAGTTGCTGTCGACCCTGAGCCGTTTGATCGCCGAACGCGGTGTCGAGGCGCAATGGCTGGAATTCGAATTGACCGAAACCGCGGTCATGCGTCGCAGCGATCTGGTCAAGCAGACCATGGACGCCCTCGGGCGCCTCGGTGTGCGCTTCTCCCTCGACGACTTCGGAACGGGTTTTTCGTCGTTCGTGCACCTCAACAGCCTGCCGATCACGCTGCTGAAGATCGACAAGAGCTTTGTCGGCGGCATGGAGCAGCGCGAGGAGAACCGCAAACTGGTCCACGCGATGATCAACCTGGCGCACAACCTCAACCTCGAGGTCGTGGCTGAAGGCGTGGAAACGCCGGAGCAGCTGGATTTGTTGCGCGGGTTTGATTGCGATCAGGTGCAAGGGTATTTGATCAGCAAACCGTTGCCGCTGGCCGAGTTGGTGGAGTACCTGACGTTCGACGCCAGACAGCAGCCGATGATGGAAATCGTTAGTTAAGGCGCCACAAGTCACCTGTAGGAGCCGGCTTGCCGGCGATGATGGCCTGACAGCCAGCGATGATGTGACGGTCAGATCGCTATCGCTGGCAAGCCAGCTCCTACAGGGATCTCAGTCTGGCTGAGCGACTGTGAAACCGTTCCGTTGCGCTGGCTCGCGCTCGATCATCCGTTTCATCTTCCACTCAAATCCAAGCGTCAGGCTCACCGCCGCGCACGCCAGCCCCAGCGCCAAACCCCACCAGACGCCGGTCGGTCCCCAGTTCAGGTGAAACGCCATCCACCAAGCCGCAGGCGCGCCAATCAGCCAGTAGCAACCCAGGCCGACGAGGAACGTGGTCTTCGCATCCTTGAGCCCGCGAATGCAACCCATGGCAATGGTTTGCACGCCGTCGAACAGCTCGAACCACGCGGCCACCGCCAACAGGCTCACCGCCAGACTGATGACTTCGCGGAAGGCCGGGTCATTGTGGTCGAGGAACAGACCCACCAATTGATTCGGCAGCAGCCAGAACACCATCGCGAAACACAACATCGCCGCCGCACCGAAGACTATGCCGACACGGCCAGCCAGGCGTGCGCTCAACAGTTGCCCCGCGCCGTAGTGCTGACCGATGCGCATGGTGATCGCGTAAGAAATCCCCGCCGGCACCATGAACGCCACCGACACGATCTGCAGGGCGATCTGGTGCGCGCCCAGTTGCGTACTGCCCATGGTGCCCATGCACAGCGCGGCGAAAGCAAACAGCCCGACTTCCACCGCGTAGGTGCCACCAATCGGCAGGCCCAGGCGCCACAGCTCCTTCAGGTACTGACGGTTGAGTCGCGATAGACCCTGGCGCAGCGGATAGTCGTTGTAGGCCGAGTGCCGACGGATGTGCCACGCCAGTGCCAGCGCCATGAGGTTGGCGACAATCGCCGTCACGAGCCCGATCCCCATCAGCCCCAGTTTTGGCAGGCCGAACATGCCGGTGATCAACGCATAGTTGAGCAAGAAGTTGGCGACCGTACCGCCCACGCTGATGACCATTACCGGTGTTGCGCGGCCGATGGCACTGGTGAACCCGCGCAGGGCCATGAAGCTCAGGTAACCGGGCAGGGCGAACGGCAGGAAGATCAAAAACTGACCGGCCGCGTTGACGTTGGTTTCGGTTTGGCCAAACAGCAACAGGACCGGTTTGAGGTTCCACAGCAGCAGGCCGGCAACCAGTGCCATCAGCCACGCCAGCCATAACCCGGCCTGGGTCAATCGGGTCGCTCCGAGGATGTCGCCGGCACCTTGCCGGATCGCCACCAGGGTGCCGACCGCGGCAATCACGCCGATGCAGAAAATCGACACGAACGAATAAGTCGCCGCACCGAGGCCGCCTCCGGCCAGCGCCTCGGGACTCAGGCGCGCCATCATCAATGTGTCGGTGAGGACCATCAACATGTGCGCCAACTGCGAGGCAATCAACGGCCCCGCCAGCCGCAGGATGGCCCAGAGTTCAATACGCGCTGGATGCTGCATGGTCATCACGCTCGAATATCAGAGAGAACAGGAAAGCGTCGATTCTCGGCGCTTTGCGGGGATTGCACAAAGGGATAAAAAGGATGGATGGCATGATTCAAACTCATGCTGAATAGTTTCTGCTAGGGTTGGCGAGTCCCGCTGTAGGAGCATTCCTGATGTCACGTCGTCTTCCTCCCTTGTATGCCCTGCGCGCATTCGAAGCGGCGGCGCGGCACAGTTCGTTTACCCGCGCCGCCGAAGAACTGTCGATCACCCAAAGTGCGGTCAGCCGGCATATTCGTACGCTGGAAGATCATTTTGCCTGCCGCTTGTTTCACCGCAGTGGCCGCAACCTGCAACTGACCGAGTCGGCCCGTTTGCTGTTGCCGGGTATTCGCGAGGGTTTCACAGCCCTGGAGCGGGCCTGCAACACCCTGCGTGCCGAAGACGACATCCTGCGCATGAAAGCCCCGTCGACCCTGACCATGCGCTGGTTGCTGGCGCGCCTCAGCCGCTTCCGTCATCTGCAACCGGGCAACGAAGTGCAATTGACCAGCGCCTGGATGGACATCGATACGGTGGACTTCAATCACGAACCCTTTGACTGTGCCGTCATCCTCAGCAACGGGCATTTTCCTCCGGACTGGGAGACAACTTTCCTATTCCCCGAAGAGCTGATTCCGGTGGGCGCACCGAATCTTCTGAAGGATCAACCGTGGGACGTTGCGCGCCTGGCCAGCGCCGAGCTGCTGCACCCGACGCCGGACCGCCGTGACTGGCGCAAGTGGCTGGAGCGCATGGGCCTGACCGATCAAGTCTCGCTCAAGGGCGGGCAGGTGTTCGACACACTGGAACTGGGCATGATCGCTGCCGCCCGAGGCTATGGTGTGTCCATGGGCGATTTGCTGATGGTGGCGGAGGATGTTGCGCAGGGACGTCTGAGTTTGCCGTGGCCGACAGCCGTCGCCAGCGGTGAGAATTATTACCTGGTCTGGCCGAAAACCCGCCCTGGAGGTGAACGTTTGCGCCGCCTCAGCGTTTTCCTCTTGGGTGAGGTTCGGGCCATGGAGTTACCGGCGGTCGAGCACCTGAGCTGAATCGATGTGGCACTGTGACTGCCTGGGGGCTGGAAAGCCTGGCGCGGACTTGCGGCATGATGTTGACCGGTTTCGTTGAGGCGCCTCTGAGATAGCCATCGCGAGCAGGCTCCAACACTGTATTTGTGATCGACACAAACCCTGTGAGAGCGAGCCTGCTCGCGAATGGGGTCACTTCATTTCAGCATGCTTCCCAAGCTAATCACACTTGGCATTACTGGATAATTCCTTGCTTGCCTGTTTCAACTGGTTGCCCAGTTCAGCCGCGTTGGTGCTGTTGTAAACCCGGCCGCCGGTGTTTTCAGCGATGCAACGTGACGGGCCGCCAACACCGATTTTCACCACGTTGACCCGCAGGCGCGGTTGTTCCCTGGCGATTCGACGGGATACCGCGCAAACGTCCTGCCCGCAACCGTCTTCTCCGTCGACAAACATCACGATAACCGCATCGTTATTGCGCCCGTCGACGGTGCTCGCCGCGTGGGCCAGGCTGTCGGCCAGCGGTGTGCCATCGTCGGGAACCAGACCTCGAATCCCGTTGATCAGCCTCGGGCGGTCGCCGAACCTGAACACACCCCGGTCCGGTGTTCTTTCGCAGCCGGCGAAGGTGATCAGGCGTGTGTCGATCTTCGGGTCCAGCCCGTTGATCATGCTGGCCAGCGAGTCCTTGGCGACGTCCATGCGGCTGGGTCTGGCGGTGAGCCGCATGGTGCGGTTCGGGTCCAGGAGCTTGTTGAGGTCACTACCGAAGAACCAGTCCTCGTCGGCTTTCACTGACTTGATGTTCAAGTTCATCGAACCCGAGGTGTCGAGCACCACCACGAATTGCGGGATCTCTGAGTTCGGCGCATTTTTACGGCATGCGAAGTTGTCCAGCGTTGGGGCTGGTGGCGGGGCAGCCACTACCGGTTTGGGTGGTGGAACCGGTTTGGGTGGCGGAATCGGCTTGGGTTCCGGTGCTGGTTTTGGTGGCGGGACCGGCTTGGGTTCCGGTACTGGTACTGGTACTGGTACTGGTACCGGTTCTGGCGCTGGTACCGGAGCAGGTTTCGGTTCCGGTTCCACGACAGGCTCGGGAGCAGGCTCAACCGGTTTCTCAACCGGCGTCACCACGGGCGCCACCGGCACGACAGGCGGAACCACAACAACCGGCTCACGGTGCAGGAACCACCAGAGCCAGAGCGCCAGAAGCAGCAGCAACAACGCGAGCAAGGCCGCCGCGATCCACCAGCCTCGACGCGATGGCGGCACGACCGGAGCGAGAGGTACCACCGGCGGCACGATCGGTTTGGGCGGACGCAGGTTCCAGCGCACCACCAAAGGCTCACCGTTGAGGCTGTAGAGTTTGTCCAGCTCAGGCGCGCCGAGCAGGCTGCGCAGGTCATCCGCTTCCGTCGGTTGACCGCGTTTTTGCAGTTCGTCCGCCAGCTGTCCAAGGGACGTCTGTCGCACTTCATAGGTTTCCAGCAAACGTCGTTGCGCGTCCTCGTTGAGGTCGGCATAGGGCGTGGGTTGGCCGCCCAGTTCGGTCCACCATTCCAGCACGTCGCCGCTGCCCATTCGCGGGATGGCAAACAGACTGGCGACGGTCGGCGGAAAGTGTTTCTGGATGAGGGCGACTTTGGCTTGCAGCGCACTCATCCCCTCCGATGTGGCTTGCGCATCCCTGATGACCCGCTGCATGACGACGATTCCTGAAAAAGTGCAGGCATCCGTCGGGATGCCCTGCGGGGTGAAAAGTTACTCTTCGTAGCCGAGGCTGAATTGCAGCTGATTGACCTTCTTCTGCAACGTTTTCAGTTCTTGCTGCTTGGCCGCCAGCGTCGCTGGCGTTGATTGGGTCGTTGGCGCCGCTTGCGAAGCCTTGAGCTGCTTCTCGAGGTCGGCAATTTGCTTCTGCACCTGGGCTTCATTGCCACGGCGGGCCTTGAGCGAGGTCAGCAGTTGCGCCAGCGACTGATTCAGCGCCGCCTGGGATTTCTGCTGGCTGGCCAGATCGGTCTTGGTGCTGAGCTGCTGGGCCTGAATGTTCTCGTACACCTGATGGAACATTGCGTTTTGCTGGCGGGACTCGCTCAGGGCCAGTTCCTTCTGCTTGACCTGGTCGCTGTAACCACCGGAGTAGTCGCAATTCATCTTGGTCAGCATGCTGCTGTCGCGATTGGTTGCATCGCACTCGCCGGGCGTGGTCGCGCAACCGCTCAGGGCCAGGACGGCGGTGATAACCACCAGTTTTCGTAGCGTCATGTGCTTAGCCCAGTGTGATTGCGGAGCGTTGGCTGTACAGAGCATCGACTTCCTTCTGGAGGGTGACGACTTTCTGGTTCATTTTCTGAATGTTCATGTCCACCTGCCTGATCTCGGCGCTGGTGCCTTGTGAGCGCTCGGCGTCTGCCACTTTGCTGTACTCGGTGACTTTGGTACGCATGTTGGCCAGGTCCTTACGCAGGCGCGCGATGTCCGAATCGATCCCGGCGATTTGCGCCTGAGCCCTGGACTTGTCGACCCTCTTGTTGGCGATGTCCTTTTTGATCTGGGCGATTTGCGCCTGGTCATCATTGATCACTTGCTGAGCGGTCGCGGTACGGGCGATCACCTTCTGCGTGTCTTGCTCGACGTCGCTGTTCATTTTCGCCAAACGGGTGGTGGTGTCGGCGTATTCGGCGCGACGTTGATCCAGGTAATAGTTGGCGCCCATGGCCACGCCGCACGCGGTAATACCGGCGGCGACGACGCACACGGTTTTGTTGTTGCTGTTGGACAGTGCGCAAGCGAGGATGGCGACACCGGCGCCGACGGCGCAGGCCTGGTATCCGGACTTGCTGAAGAAATCTGCGTCATTGCCCTGGGTCAGGCGCGGGTCGGCACCGTCGCCCTCGCCGAGCATGGAGCTGCCAGTGTTGGCGCAACCGGTCATTAGCAGGCTGCCGGCGACTACGAAAGCGATCTGTAGCTTGAAGCGAGTCCAAAGGCTGCGCGACATGGTGAAACTCCTACATAACGGTGTTGACGCGTTGTTATTGAGTGACGGTTTTGCAGCTGGTCAGCCAGGCTTCAGTGTCGATTTTCTGCTTTTGCAGGAACGCCTTCTGATTGGCCCAGTGGGTGCGCAAGTAAGGCTTGAGGTCTTGCAGCTGTTTGTTGCGGCTGATGATTTCTTCCATCACCGGGACTTGCGTTTCAAGCAGAGGCTGGCCGTACAAGGTAGCCGATTCCACCAGGCTACTGGCGTAGTAACGGCTGAGTTTGTGCAGGCGATCCTTTTGCTCTTCGAGCTTGCCTTTACGCATGTCGCAACTGGCGTCTTTGTCCGCGCCTTCGCAATTGAGCTTGTAGTTTTTTTGCAGGAAGTCCACGTACTGGCCATCGTCGAGCATCTTGGTGCACAGGAAAGCACCCAGGTTGAGGCTGGCACGGATCGCCTGGTCGCGGGTTTCTTCCTGCTGCTGGTTGCTGGCACGCAGCTGGCTTTCCAGGGCCTGGAGTTTTTCCTTGAGCGCTTTGTCTTCGACGCCCGAGGCGAGGCTGTTCAGGGATTGTACGGTGCCTTTGTCGGCGGATTCGGGGTCCTTGCTGCCGGTGCCGAGTTTCTTCCAGCTGCTTTCGATGCTGGCGACCCGTTCGCGAGAGGTGAGGGTCGGTGAGACCATGACCAAGCGCAGGCCGGTGGTCTTGTTTTTCACCTGGCCTTCGGCGTTGTAATACGGCTCTTCCTGGCGCAATGCCGTACGCAGGTCGGCTTGCGCGGTCAGGTAGTTGCCGCCACGGACGACGTAGCCGCCGGCCTGACCGTGCTGGCGGTCGAGTTTGTTCAGGCGAAACGGCTCGAACATCATTTCGTCGACGTTACCGAGCATGTCATGCAGGCCCAGCGAGTTGGGCTTTTGCAGACCGGTCAATTGCACTTTGCCGTTGGACGATTGCGCCCCGGCGAACCACTCGTAGGCGTTGATGCCTTCAGGCATCGGGTAGTGCGTGTCGCGGAATTCAGCGGCACTGACTTCCAGACCGCCGCGTGCGGCGAACTCCCATTCGACTTCGGTTGGCAGGCGCAGAAAGCCTTGCGCGCCGTCTTCCTTGGGCAGCTTGCCGGCGGCGTTTTTGCGCAGCCACAGGTTGTACTTGTCGGCGGCGTCGATGGCTTGCACCCAGCTCACCGCCGTTTGCGGCAAGCGCATTTTGGTGGCGGCGGTGGGGCAGGTCGCTTCGGTCAGCGCGGCGTATTGCAACTGACTCATCTCGTACTTGGCCATCAGGTAGTAGCGGGATTTGTCGTTCTTGGCCCCGGTAAAACTGCCGGCGATAAAGGTCGGACGGGTCTGTTCGACATAGCCGTATTCCGCGCCGTCCTGACCGATGTTGATCGGGTAGTCATCCAGCGGGCCGGCGACCGGAATGAACACCTTGCGAAACACCATCGAGCCTTCGCAGGGCATTGGCAGCACCACGTCGGCGGCGTCTGGCATCGGGTTGTAATACTTCGCTTCCCAGCCTGCCGCCGAGGCGCAAAGCACGTAGCCGAGGCTCAGGGGCAACAGCAAGCCAAAACGTTTATAGCTCACGCAGACTCTCCGCAGGTTGGATGTTGATGGCTCGCAGGGCGCCGATCGCGGCCACCCATGCAGCGACCAGGAAGGTCAGGAGCAGGGCGGCAACGCCATGCCAAGCGGTAATGTGGCAAACGAAGGTGCCGGTCGCCTGGCTGCTGCCGAGCAAGTAGTCGAACAAATGACTGCCTACAGCATAAAACCCCAGCCCGCCAATGTAGCCGGCAAGGCTCAGCACCAGCGCTTGCAGGACCACGAAACCGCCAACGGCCCGGCGTTTGAAACCCAGCAGGCGCAGGACCGCCAGGCTTTTGCGTTTACGGTCGATGTTGGCCAGGAACGCGCCCACCATCGACGCCACGCAGCCGATCAGTGCCGCCATGGCGATTACACCGAAGATCAGCCCCAGCACATGGTTGATGGCTTTGACGTTGTCGATGTCGGCCAGTCGGCTGGAGGTTTCGATGTGTTGTTCGTTGAGCCAGTGTTCCAGCGGTGCGACCTGATCGATGTCGCGTGCATAGACGCGGGCGCGGGCATACAAGGGTTGCAGATTACCCTGAGGCTTGCCGGTGTCAACGCCGAACCCGCTGACCTGATAGCCGTCGCGAAAGCGCTCCAGATCCAGCAGCAGCGGCGGGGCGACAAACCCGGCAGCGCGACCGAAGCGGGCACCGTCGAGCACGGCCAGTACCGTCAGCGTCATCTCGCCACGTTCATTGACACCGTCCAGGCGGCGCAAGGCCCGCATCTGCACGCTGTCGCCTACCTTGGCCTGCAAGCGTTGCGCTGCGCTGGCGCTGAGGATCACTTGATTGCCGACGGGGTTGAGTGACGCCAGGTTCAGTTGTGGGTCGCCCGGCTCGGTCGCGATGATTTCTGCGCCTTCGACAAACCGTTGCATGCCAATCTGCAAGTCAGCCTGGGTATTGAGGGAGCGGGTCTGGCCGAGGGCAAAACCGGTCTCGGGGCGCTGGCGCAAACGCTCGATCCAGGCCGTGTCGTAATTGCCGTTGCTGAGCATTTTCACTTCAAGGTTGCGCGGGTCACGCAGCAGTTCGTCCTGCAGCTGGCTGACCACCCCGTGTTTGAGCCCGAACAGCAGCAACAACGGTGCGATCACCGCCACCAAGGACGCGGCGATGCACAGAGAGACCTTGCGGTCGTGCCAGAGGTCTTGCAGCGCCAGTGAGCCCAGCAGGTGCAAGCGATCAGTCCATCGGTTCAAACAGAGTCTCTCCCTGGCGGCTGATAGCGCCGAGTCGCGGCAAGCCGAAATCCTTCAGCAAGGCCCAGTCATGGGACACAACGAGTGCGCTCAGGCCCATGCTCGACACCAGGCTCAGCAGCAACTCGAACAAACGCCGGGCACTGTGAGGGTCGAGCGCGGCGGTCGGCTCGTCGGCCAACAGCAGCAGCGGTTCATGGGCAATTGCCCGAACGCAGGCCACGCGCTGGCGTTCACCGATCGACAAGGCCTGCGGTTGTTTATCCAGTAACCCTTGCAGGCGCAACACATCAACGGCGTGGTCGATGTGCTCGCTCCTCGCCGGCATCCCGAGCAAACGGCGCGGCAGGCTGATGTTGTCCCGCACGCTCAGGAATGGCAGCAAGCCGCCGCTCTGCAAAATGAATCCCAAATGCCGTGAACGCACCGCTGCCAGAGCAGGCTGGTCGTCAGTCGCCAGCAGATGGGCGATATCCTGAGCGGGCGCCGCGCCCAGTCGAAAGCGCTCGAGTTCCACCGGCGCGAGCAACAGGCCGATGGCTTCGAGCAACGTGCTTTTACCACTGCCGCTTTCGCCGGTGATGGCGAGGATTTCCCCGGCGCCAACCTGCAAGTGCGGCAATCGCACGTGATGAGCCTGTGCGCCTTCACCACGGCGCACCAGCAGGTTCTTGATATCAAGCATGGGCGTCTCGTTAAGGCATCATTTCCAGTGGTACGGGGTAGACGTTATCCCGCGCATCGCTGTCCTTGGCCAACGCTACCCAGCGGTCGACATCGGCGTTGTAACGCTGGTAATGCCGCAGTTTGGTGTTCAGCGTGCGGATGAATTTCTCTTGCGCCAGACCGTCCCAGCTCTTCCAGGTCTCTTCATCCAGGTTCAGCACTTCACTGTGATAAGGCAGGTCTTCGAGGTATTCACCGAGGACGCCCATGTCCGCCAGTTTGGCGTTGCCGTTCTGTTTGAGCTGATTGGGATCGGCGCCCATGGTCGCCGCCACGGAACGCAGGCGATCGAACATTTCCGTCGGCGAAATCAGGCCTTCGTTGGCGGCATCGAGAATCTGCTTCATCACGTCGCTCAAGTCGCTGAGCTGGGATTTGGTCAGCAGCACCCGCACATCGGTGGTCGGAATGTTCTGCTTGATCAGGTCGCGGTCAGTGATCCACGCCTTGAACACCGGCGGGGCCTTGCTGTTGGTCTTCTCGCCGAGGTAGGCGAGTTGCATGGCGTGGCCGATCAGCGCCGCGTCTTCGAGCATTTTCTTCTCGGCCGGGTCCTGCTTGGCATTCGCCGCGCTGCCGATGGCGTCCTCGCCCATGTAGGCGGCTTTCACCTGTGTCGTGATCGCCCCGGCCAGGGCGTCAACCTTGCGCCCGAATTCTTGCACATCCCCAGCATTCACCGGGTAGTACAGCGAGGTGTTGGTGCCCGGGTAGGTCGACAGGTTCTGGTACTGCGCCTCGGCCTTGGCGTGGTCCTTGGCCCCGGCCGGGGTTTTCAGGTGCAGGGTGTAAATCGCCACGCCCGGGTTGGCGGCTTCCATACGCACCTGTGAGGCACTTAAACCGGTCTTCGACAGCTTGTCGTCACCTTCGATGGCGCCCGCGTCAGTGATCAGCACCACGTAGCGCGCGCCGAACTGGTTCCAGTCGACCTTGTCGATGCTCTCCATGACGCCAGCAAACGAGTCTTCATCGAAACTGCTGCTCGACACGGTAGCCTGCTTGAGGTCGGCGATTTTGGCGAAAAAGTCGGCGCTGTCTTTCACCTTGGTAGGGTCGGCGTACATTTTGGTGGTGTATTCCAGCCCAGGTACCGCCTGGGTGTTGGAGCGGAAAGCCACCAGGCCGAATTTGACCTGCTTGCCGAGATTCTGCGCTTCGATCTTCTGGTATACCTTGCGGATCGCCTCGCGGGTGCGGTCGATGTAGGGGTCCATCGAAATCGTCGAGTCGATGACAAATACCACGGCCGCACTGAACTCCTTCAGCTGGTTGGCCTTTTTCTCTTCGGCTTCCTTGCTGCCGGCAGCGCTGGTTGCAGCACCACCCTTGGCGCTCTTGTCATCCGGCTTGCTGACGGAGGCGACGTTGAGCAGGCGCGTGCGGAAACCGCTTTCGGTCATGACTTCTTCGCCACTGAGCACCGGCAGCAGGTAGAACTGCTTTTGCAGGTCGACGAAGTATTCAGGTTCTTCAGCCAGTACGCCCGGTGCTTGCTGGCCCTTTTTCAGCGTGGCCCGCAGCGGCGCGACTTTGCTGACCGGGTCCGGTGCATCAAGAATGCCTTCGACGGTGGCGCGGTCCTTGAAGAACAACAGCCGGTCACGGTTGGCCGGATTGGTGAAGGCCAGCGTCAGCTGCATCTTCCAGTCGGTGGTGCAGCTTGCAGGCAGCCAGCCAATGGTTTTGCCATAGCTGTCGGGGCCGACTTTCAGCCATTCGGCGTTGCCTGCTTGCGCGCGCTCGTACACATAAAAGCGGCTGAAGACCGGTTGTGCGTCACCTTCGGCACCGCCCGCCGTCGGGCTGATTTTGCAGCCCGGCGTGGTCAGCACGCGTTGAAACAGGGTCTTTTTACCGGCCTGGATCAGCGGTTTGTCACCGGCCTGGGACAGCGGGCTGATGCACAGTGCGAGCAAGGCGGCAGCGCTCAGCAGGAATCGACTCATGGGCGAACGGATCACTTCTGCAACTCCTCGAAGCGCTGCTTGGCTTCGGCGTTGTTCGGGTCCTGGGTGAGGATGGTTTCGTACCAGTAGGCGGCGGTAGCGTTGTCCGCGGTCGGGAAGCACTCGCTGGCCTTCAGGTATTTAGGGTCGTATTCGCGGGCATAAGCATTGGCGATCAGCGTGTCACCGGCCTGGGCACGGTTGGCGTACAGACGCTGGGCGACGCCGCAGTGTTTACCGGCCTTGGCCTGGTTGATGATCTCCAGCAACCTGGCGCTGTCGGGGGCCGCCTTGATGCAGGTCTGGACGAAGGTCAATTCGGGCAGGCTGTTCATGCTGTCGAGGGTGCAGGCTTGAGCATCGGCGCCGGCGGGTGCGGCGGCAGTGGCGGTAACCGCAGGGGCCGGGGTGCGTTTGTAGAACCAGAATCCGGCACCCGCTGCCAGCAACAACACCACAATCAACAGACCGATCAGGCCTTTGTTGCTTTTCTTCACCGGTGGAGGCGGCGGCGTGTAGGCGGGCTCGGTGAGCACCGACTCCAACTCCACTTCGGGTTCGGCGGTGGACAAGACCAGTTCAGGCATGTCCGGGATCTCCGGGATCTCCACCGGTGGTACGCTCGGCGTCGTCAGTTCGGCGCTGCCGTAGGTCGAGCGCGTCTGGCCGCCGGCCGTGGACGGCAGCAGCCCAACGCCTGGGCGAACCACGCCTTTATCGGCATGACCGTGGTTCTGTTGGCGCAGTTCGATCTGGAATTGCGAATTGGCGCCGCCTTCCAGCAGCGGGTCGACCACGTTCGGGCCGACCTGCGTTTCCAGGGCTTCGTCGTTGGCCGTGAGGTTGAAACGCGAGACCTTGAACCAGAATGGATTGTTGCTCCAGGTCTTGTGGTCCTGGAGGTAAAAACCGTCCTGGTTACGCTGAATGGAAAACTCCAGTTGTTCCTCGTCACCCTGCCATTTCTTCACAGTGAGGCGGGCCTGGCCAGGCACATTGGGCTCTAACGCGAGCAGGTCGACACGAATGGGCATTGCTTATCTCGCTGCGAAGGCTGTGAGCACTTGGCCCAGCCGTTCGTTCTGTTCAGGGGTGATTTCTCGTCCGGCACCATGGCCGGCATTGTCCTGCGTGATGTAGGCCAGGCCCGAGAGCCAGTCGCCCAGATACCGCTGTGCCTGATTCGCCGGTTGCGCTGGCAGCACGGGCACTTGTCCCGGGCCAATGTCGGTGTAGAACGAAAACAATGGCTCCTTGGCCCCGGCGCGGCTGTTTGGGCGCTCGCTCACCGGTTTCTGGAGGTAGCCGAACCAGGACACGTAATCGCGCAGCACCCGTTGCACTTCCAGTACCTGGCGCTCGACCAGTTGATCGCGCCGCGCGCCGCTTTGTGCACGTTTGAGGACGGCGCGGCTCAGTTGCCCCGGCAAGTCCTGGCGATAACCGGCGGTGATCAGTTCATCGACCACCGCTTCCAGCAAGGCCTTTTCCAGCCCCAGCAGGTTGAGCAGGCTTTGCCGGGTGGTCAGTTCACGCAGGTGTGCGATCCAGGCCTTGAACGCCGCTTTGGCGAAACGGTGCTCGTTGCTTTGCAGTTCGGGCGCCGGGGTGCCGGTTTTGCTGCTGACGGGCGCTTCGTGGCTGAGGTCGTCACTGAAATCGAAATTGAAACCGGCGTCGTTGCCATACAGGCTCTGGCTCGGTGTCGGGGCGACCGGCTCGTCTTTCGCGGCCGGCACGTCATCGGTTTCGTACACGCCGCTGAGGTACAGGTCGCGGACCTCTTCGCTCGGTATGTCGAGTTGATCGATCAACTCACCGAGCACCGCCGGACGACGACCCAGGCCTGTCAGAATCATTTGCGCCTTGGCTTTCTTGGCGGCCGCGGCGCTGTCGTCGTCGGCGTGGTACCAGGTGCTGAGGCCGTGAGTGGTCAGACCTTCGAGGCATTCGCTCAATTGCTCGCGGATGCGCTGCAATTTGAATTCGATATTGGCCACGCCTTTGAAACTGCCGCTGAAGTGGCTGATGCCACCGTCATCGTTGCGCAGCATTTCTGCCCAGGCGTTGACCGGGTTCTTGATGTGTTTGCACACCAGGGCGTTGCTGGCAAAGCTGGAACCCAGTGCGTCGACACGTTCTTGATAGATGGCGTTGAGGCCGGTTTCCGCGCCGGTCGCGTCTTGCCCGATGAACGCCGCGTCCATACGCGGTTTGCGCACCAGGTAGGTATTCTGGAACGGTGTGCCGGCCCAGTCGTTCATCCAGCTCAGGCTGCCGAAGCGCTCCAGCATGGTCAGCTTGACCATGCCGTTCCAGCTCTCGTCGTACTGATCGGGTGTCAGGCTGAGGGAGTTGGTAATGCGCAGGTCGAGCATGGTCAACGCCCAGATCAGCCCGGTGTCGCGTTTGCTGCGAGCGGCCGAGTCGGCGCCCTGGGTTTTTTCGATCCAGCGGGTCAGCACCGGGCCCACGTCGTTGACGTCGCTTTGCTTGGTCGAACCGGTGCAGACCACCAGTGCGTTCATTTCCTGGTTGTCGGTGTAGCGTTCGAACAGATAGGCGACCTTGCCGCGCAGGATCAGTTGGGAAACGGAGTTGTCCTTGGCGGTGGATTGCGGGTCGTTGGAATTGGCGATCTCGTGCAGTTTCTGGCGTCCGCGATAACCGGGGAAGTCCAGCAGGTCGACCTGATTGACGATGTCATCAACCGGCGCTTCGATCAGGGGGAAGGTCATTTCGGCGGTCAGTGCCGCCAGTTGCGCGACCGCAATTGCCTGACTGTTTTGCAGGCGATCGCCAACCAGCGGTCGAACATCGATCGGCAAGTCCTGCGGGCTGCCGAAGCGTTCGAGGATGTCGACGTTCATGATGCTGTCGCGCTGGCTGTAGGTGTCGTTTTCGAAACTCACCAAGGCCTTCAACGGTGCGAACACGGTCTCGGGCAGACCCAGCTTGTGCAGCGCGCCGGCCAATTGCTGGTACACGCGCGTCAACTCGCTTTGCTCGCCCCAGAGAATCGAAAACAGCTCGGCCCGTTCCTGGAAATTCAGGCGTGGCGCCAGTTGCAACGCTTTGGGCCAGTACAGGTGCTCAAGCTTCTTCACCGAGTTGCGGAAATTGTCACGCAGGTAATCCCACAGCGACACCAGATCGTCGGCATTGACCCCCGTTTGCAGCGGGCCGGTTTCGCGGCCCTCGAACGGTTTGAGCGCGCGCTGGATGCGTTCTTCGTCGATCTCGTAGGAAATCCGTTCAAGGTCGAAATCCTTGAACCAGGCGTTGGCGAGAATCTTTGCCAGCTCGATTTCCTTGAACAGCGTGAGTTCTACCGGGAAGTCCTTGTCCTGGCTTTCCGTCGCCCGACGGCTGAAGCGCGTTACCAGGCCGGTGGCTTCCTTGCCACCACCCACCGGGTTGATGTGCTTGATGAAGTCCAGGCGATGGTCGCCGAACTCGGTCTCCAGCTTGCCGTTCTGACCGGCGGCGAGGGCCGAAATCAGGTAGGACTTGCCGGCCTGGGACAAACCGAAAAAGCCAATGGTCATCGGCGTACAGGCCACGCGACCGAGGCTTTGGGCCAGGTTGCGGGCGCGGTGCAGGCGGATGTTCAGGTTGTCGGCTTCGCTGTCCAGGCGCGGCGCATTGCCGCGCGTCTGGCCTATCCAGTCCAGCGCCTGACCGGCGCCTTCATAAACAGCGGCCCAACTGGCAGAGAGCTGAGTTTGATCGGGGGTCAGGTCATTCATTTGCGTTTCACACTTCCACTGTCGAGCCAGTACTTGGTCTCGCTCAGGCCGGCGTCGAGCATGGTGTTGAGTTCCAGTTCGAGGTCGCTGCGCGGGTTGAAGTTGACGTTGTTGCTGTTGGATTCGATGTCGCGGACCGAGAGGCGGTCGCTGACCAGATCCTGTTTGCGTGTGTATTTGTCTGCTGGTTTGACCTCAAACCGCACCTTGAGCAGCGGGGCGCTGCCGTTTTCACCGATTGCGCGGGAAAACTTCTCCCGACCCGCCTTGGTGAACCGCAAGGTGTACAGCGGCGAGGCGGCCCAACGGTCGGTGGCCAACTGGCGGAAACCGAGGCGCAGGTCACCGCGCATTTCCAACTGTGGTGTGTCGGCGCCGTCGCCCGTGCCGATTTCCGGCAGCTTGATTTTGTAGTCCTCGGACTGGATGTCGCGGTACAGCACGTCGGCATCCTTGATCACGTTGTTCAGGTCGATGACGCCGATGTGCTTGACCGTCGAATACGGCTTGAGCGCCGACGCACGGAAGTAGAAGTTCGGCACGCTGTGGTTGGCGCACAACAGGCAGAGCATGGCGCCGACCGAGGCGGTGCTTTTCGGGTCGTCGATCCGGCCGTTTTTGTGAAACGGATACCAGCCGCCGGTACGGTAGTTTTGCAGCGCCAGAATGCGCCCCGGCGGCAGCGGCAACACCTTGCGAATGAACGCCTGGATGCCGGGCAGGCGCGAAGGGCGGCCTGTCAGCAGCAAGACATCACACGGGTAATGCGCAACCACTTCACACAGCGCACCAAGGATCTTGGTGATGTTGATCTGGTCATTGAGGAACGCGGCGTGGAGCTTTTGCAGGTCGAAGCTGATCGGCGCGGCATACAGGTCGAAACCACTCTGACCGCCGACATCGCGACGCACGGCGGCATTGACGTAGTCGAGCACGGTCTGGCTGATTGCGTTGTCACCGAGCAGCTGGCGGTAGCTTTGCGGGGTGACTGCTTGCGGGACCTGCGGATCGTAATGCTCGTACGCCTTGAGCAGCGCCAGGCCCAGCGGGGCGAACACCTGGAGGTTCAATTGCTGACGCAGGATCATGTCCTGGGCGCTGACCGATTCATCGCCACACAGCCGTGACATCAGCGAATCCGCAGCTTTCACGCCAGCGTTCTGCAAGGCTTTTTCGAAACTCGGCAGGACGAAGTCCTGAATCACGTCCAGCAGGATGTCGTCACCGGCCACTTTGAAACCATCGCGAAAACGCTGTTCGGGCACGATGTGCACGTTGCTGCCGCTGCCGGTATTACCCGCGCGGTCGAGGCGATAGTCGGTGATCACCAGGTCGGTGGTGCCACCGCCGATGTCGATGGTCGCGAGGGTGATGCGTTGGCGGTCGGCCTTGTCCGGCCGGGCGATGGTGTCGAAAAACTCTTCCGGATGACCGGCGAAGTTCTCGTTGACCTCGGTGTACAGGTACACCAACTGGCCGCAGGACGCTTCGTCCCATTCCACGCGGATACTCGGGATCGGCGTGCGTGGGCTGACGGCCTGATCCTGATGTGGATCTTCCTCGCCGGCATGCCAGCCGAGGCTTTTCCACACCAGGCCGATGGCTTGCAGCATGCGTTCGTTGAGGATGCTGCGCTCGGCCTGCGGCATGCCCGGCGGTACGGTCAGCGTGATGCTGTTGAGTTGGCGCGGCACGCGGGTGTGACCCTGGCGCGAACGCTGGGCCGGGCTGTTGATTTGCGACAGCGCCTGGGCCAGCACTTCGGCGAGCATGAAGGTCATTAGCGAGCTGCGTGAATAACGCGGCATGAACACCGGCAGACGATCGTCTTCTTCGAGGCTGTATAGCGCCTCGCCGGTTTCGTTGATCAGGTGCGAGAACGGCGTGGCGGTGGCGTACGGCTCGTTGTCGGTCTTTATGTACGAGCAGTTGAAACGCCAGCCGTGGCCATAGGCGTTTTCGTCCCACAGATAGCGTTTCGGGCTGGACAGGCCGGTGGAGCCTTCGGTGCCGCGACGACGACTGGCCAGACGACTGGCCTCATTGCCGACGCGGGCAATCGTCGCCCATTGGAACGCATCGTGACGACCGCTCTTGACCGAGCAGTGGTCCTTGCCGAAGTACGCCTGGGCGAATTCCACGCGGCTTTCGAACGGCAGGTTGTATGTGTGTTCGGGGGTGATCAGGTCACGCAGTTCCAGCACGTAATTCTGCTTCAGGCCGGAGCCGGCCTGACCGTGGTTTTCGATCAGGATGCCGCAGGTGCGCGAGTTGCCGACGTCCAGCACCAGGTCCACTGGAATCGGTTTGACCAGGCCATTGCTGTCGTTGGCGACCACTTTCAGCTCAGGGATTTCAACTTTCGCCCGGGCTTTCGACGGCTGGGCGGATGACGGTTTGCTCAACAGGCTGAGCAAGTTGAGGTAGTGCGCCAGGTGATAGTTGGCACGGATATCGATGTCCAACTCTGCGCGCGAACGGTGGGCATTGCCCTCATTGAACACTTCCAGCAACCACTCGTTGACCCACGGCTGCGCCAGAAACCAGCGGGTTTCGCTAGCCTTGGTCGCCAGTTTGAAAGATACGCCGGAGCTGATGTCTTCTTCGTTTGGCGCCAGATATGCAGTGCCGTCACGCTTGGGCATCACACGGCTGTCGAACGCCATCGTCAGGCGGTGGGTGTTGCCGTCGATGTCGGGAGTTGCCAGTTTCACCAAGCGCATGCGCGACCAGTTGGTAGGGCCTTCGTCGAAGCGATGCGGCGGCATGAAACGGAAAAACGGGGTCGGCAGCCAGATACCGTCGAGCAAATCGAGGCTGCTTTTCATGTCGACGCTGAACGCAGGTTTGGCCTTTTCGACCTTTTCCGGTTCGGGCTCGTAGAAAAAGAAGTCTTTCTCTTCGTTATACGCCAGGCGGCAGATCAGCCCGCTGATCATCGGTGCGAACTCACCCGCCGGTTCCTTGCGGGGATCCAGGCGCAGGGCGAAATCCATGAACTGGATGCCGGTGTCGCTGACCAGCGTGACGGTGTCTTCGAATTGAGTGACTTCAGGCAACATGTCGGGTTATTCCGTTTTTATTCGGCCACTTGCCGCATGGACATGGGGAATTGATCTTTTCCGTAACCGCCGGTGCAGTCCGCGACCGTGGTCGCCCCTGGGCGGCAGTTGACCTTGGGCATGTCGTAAGTGCTGCCATCGCCGCAAACGGCCTGGCCCTGACTGTCGATGGCCAGGCTGCCACCCTTCATAGTAGCGCTCACCGGCCCACTGCATTTCGAGCCGTCGGCCTGGTGTACGGTGACTTGGCCCTTACCGTCCTTGAGCTGGTATTCCAGACGCAGCGGTTTGCCGGTTCGGCGGTCCTGTATCCCGGCGCCTGCGTTGTACTGGCCGTCGAGGAACTTGGCGGCTCCGTCGGCGGCGTCTGGTGGGATGCTCAGGGGAGGGCCGGCTTTTGCGGCGGCGGATTTTTCTGCCTCGGGCGACGTGACATCCGGCGGCGCGGTTTTGTTTTCGGGGGGGGCGGCTTTGTTTTCGGCTGCCGGGTCTTTGGCCGGGTCTTTGGTCAAGTCGGCGGGTGCTGCGCCAGCCTCGTTACCCTCGACGCCCGGCGTTTCCAAGCCCTGTGTTCCGGGCACGACGGTGCCGGTTCCTGTGGTGGAGCCTATAACGGTGCCTGTCACAGGAACGCCATTGAGCGTCGTGACATTGCCGGGCAGTTGCGGCTCTTCCAGTTGTTTTTCCACCGGAACGATGCCCTCAGGCAGCAGGTCCACAGCCACTAATGGAATCGGGACGCAACCGCGCAGGCCGAGCAACAGCCACAAAAGCAGCAGCAGGAGCGGCAGCAGCAACAGCCACCACCACCAGCGCCGCCACCACGGACGGGCAACTACCGGCGCAACAACAGGCGCTTCGACCACGGGTGGCAGCGTGAATGCGGGCGGAACTTGATAGAGGCAGTACAGGGGATCGCTAATGCCGCTACCAGCATGCTCGAACCCCCAAAAGGTCAGCACCGGTTTGCCTTGCACCAGGTAGACAAAGTTTTCGTCAGGGAAATGAATCACTCGCTTGAGTAGCTTGCCAAAGACGGCTTTGTCGCCTTGCTGCTGCTCACCGGAATCAGTGACCAGGAAACGCTGGCTCAATTCCTCGAGTGCAGTCTTGAGGGCTTCAAGTTGGCGTCGGGCAGGGGCGCGCTCTTCCTCGGTCGCGCTGCTCCACGGGATCACATCGCCGTCGAGGGCGCTGTACCAATCGATCTGGTTGCCGAGCTCATCGCTTTGAGGAATGGCCAGATGATCGACCAAATCGGGGTTCTTGCGGCGAATGGCTTCGCGCAATTGCAGGGCTGCCCGGTAGACCGGTTGACCTGTTTCGCCGAGGGCAGTGAATGACCCGCTCTTACCGCTGCGTAATAGTGCCCCGCGCATTCAAACTCCATACGATCCGTTGCGCAAAAATGACAGACAAATGCGTCTGTACTTGCTCCTGCAATTAGCGGGCGACCTTAGTGTCATCATGACATCGCCGTCAATCTGCCGGAGCTTCAACCGTATGAGACTAACGTAAGCGTGCGGAGGTTGCATAAGGTCAATTTTAATTGGCTTGGGAAGGCTCGGGCGTAAGCTTTATTAAACCTGATGAATCGTTTCATTCGTCATGATTGGAGTTCACCGCTCAAGGACGTGGATCCATTTTTCATCGAACTCAACGGACGTGGCGGTCTGGGCTGGAGCGCCGGCATCAGCGGCCACTCGATTGAGTGCCGAAGATTGGGTGAAAGAGCAGATCAGTTGGTGCTCGGCCGATACTGCAGCGCCTCAGCCAGATGATCGCGGGTGATGCCTTCAACTTGCTCCAGGTCCGCCAGGGTCCGTGAGACTTTAAGCAGTCGATGGGCCGCTCGCAGCGACAAGGTCAATCGCTCACATGCCGTTTCCAGCCAGGTTTCGTCGGCTGTGGATAACTTGCAGTGTTCGCGCAGGCCCGGCAGATCAAGGAAAGCGTTCGCGCAGCCCTGGCGTTTTTGTTGTCGCTCTCGGGCGTTGGCAACCAGCACTGCGGCTGTTGCGGTGTCATCACCGGGTTTCAGCGCAGGGTTCAACGCTGTGGCTTCCCGAGCGACGGTCAAGTGCAGGTCGATTCGGTCCAGCAGCGGTCCCGACAGTTTGTTGCGGTAACGCTGGACCATGTCCGGTGTACAACTGCATTTGCCGCTGGGCTCGCCAAGATATCCACAGGGGCACGGGTTCATCGCGGCAACCAATTGGAAACGGGCCGGGAAGCGGACACGATCCTTGGCGCGGGAGATTACGATCTGACCGGACTCAAGCGGCTCCCTTAACACCTCCAACACCTTGCGATCGAATTCGGGAAGTTCGTCGAGAAATAGAACGCCATGATGGGCGAGGGTTATTTCACCGGGTTGCGGTTTCGAGCCGCCGCCGACCAATGCCGGTCCGGAAGCGGAGTGGTGGGGTTGGCGGAATGGTCTTTGCGGCCATTGGCTCAATGGCACGCAACTGGTAACGGATTGAATGGCTGCGACTTCAAGAGCTTCATTTTCGGCCAGCGGTGGAAGCAAACCCGGTAAACGACTCGCCAACAGCGTTTTCCCCGTCCCCGGCGGCCCGCTGAGCAAGAGGTTGTGAGCCCCCGCCGCTGCAATCAGCAAAGCGCGCTTGGCCGAGAGTTGGCCCTGCACTTCATTCAAGTCAGGATAGGGTTTGCTGGCATAGAGCAAGCCGTTGGAGACATAAGGCTCAATCGGTGTATGCCCATTGAAATGCGCAACGGCCTCAAGCAGATGATCCACCGCAATCACTTTCAGTCCCGAGGCCAGGCACGCTTCCTCGGCGTTAGCTCGCGGCACCATCAACCAGCGCCCGGCCTTGCGTGCCGCCAGCGCCGCCGGCAGAACCCCACGAACCGCCCGCACCGCGCCCGAGAGCGCCAACTCCCCAAGGCATTCCACATCATCGAGCGTCAACGTCGGCACCTGCACACTGGCCGAGAGAATCCCCAGGGCAATCGCCAGATCGAACCGTCCGCCATCCTTGGGCAAATCCGCAGGCGCCAGATTCAAGGTGATCCGTCGTGCCGGAAATTGCAGCCCCGAATTGATGATCGCGCTGCGCACCCGGTCTTTGCTTTCCTTCACGGCGGCCTCGGGCAAGCCGACCATGGTCAGCGACGGCAGGCCGTTGGCCAGGTGAACTTCTACGGTGACGGCAGGCGCTTCCACACCCACCTGGGCGCGGCTGTGGACGATGGAGAGGGACATGGTCGTTCCTTGAAATGACGGGAGCCGCTTCCTGCGGTTTTTTCAAGGGTAGTCATAAGTGCCGGTATCAGAGGCTGCAAACCTTCGCAGAATGTTGCTGAACGTCCAGCGCCTGAAAAGCTGCACGTAGTCCATTTCCTAAAGTCTGGAGGAACAAGGGGGGTGAGGTTGTCTTTATGAGCACCCGATATACACTGAAGCTTAATGCATAACGTTAAGCTTTAAATTATGATCGTTAGCTTTAAGTGTTCTGAGACCGAGTACCTGTTTCGCAACGGTAAGACCCGTATGTGGTCAGCCATTCTGAGTGTCGTGGAACGAAAGATGACGATGCTTGATGCCGCTGCGGTGCTGATAGACCTTCGATCCCCGCCGGGCAATCGCTTAGAGACATTGGAGGGAAATCGAAAAGGTCAGCACAGCATCCGCATCAACGCTCAATGGCGAATTTGCTTCATTTGGGGCCCTAACGGACCAGAGAATGTCGAAATCGTCGATTATCACTGAGGTGAGTAATGACTAAGAATGGTATGCGTCCGGTACACCCTGGCGAGATCCTCAAGGAGGAATACCTGGAGCCCCTGAGCCTTACGGCTGCAGCATTGGCCAGAGCGTTGAGCGTTTCGACGCCCACGGTGAACGATATCGTGCTCCAGCGTCGAGGCGTCAGCGCTGATATGGCTCTACGGCTATCTATCTGCCTGGACACGACCCCGGAGTTTTGGCTGAACCTGCAATCGACCTACGATCTGCGTAAAACCGAGATCGAGCGAGGGGCTGCGATCCGGGATCAGGTTGAGCGGCTTCCACACTGCGCCTGATTGTGCCAAAGATTGATTGAACCCCACGTCAGAACTTGGGGTTTTTTGTCTTCAGCGTGCGTGAAAAGATCGCAGCTTTCGGCAGCTCCAGGTGAAGCGCAAGGTCGTTCCGACCTTCAATCGTGAGTAGGCTCGCTCCCACAGGGATCGTAGTGTTATTCGGTTGGTGGAGTGAGCTTCGCTTCAAGCTCGGCCACTTTCGCTTCGAGGCTTTCCAACCGGGCGCGGGTACGCGCCAGCACCACCATCTGACTATCGAACTCTTCCCGGCTCACCAGATCCAGTTTGCTGAAGCCGCTCTGCAGCAACATTTTGAACTGACTTTCGATTTCGGCTTTCGGCAGCGGGGTGTCGCCGCTGAAGAGGCGGGAGGCGGTGCCGGTGAGGGCGTCGAGGAAGTCTTTGGGCGCGAGCATGGGCGATGTCCTGGTAACGATGGCGGGCAGTGTATCACGCAGTGTCTATAGTGAATTTCGTGGGCAGGGGATGCACGCTTTTCGCGCATGGGGACGGACGGTCGCGCACCGTTGTTGTGCGTATCGCGCCGGGTGTTGCGGCGAAGTCGCAGCCATCTGCGGGCAAAGGCTTGAAAACAATCGTTTTTGTGGAGATGGCAAGGTTTCTGCTTAGACGCTAGTGACCCATGCACTGATGCAGTCGCTGTGACGAATGCAGTGCGCCAAGCGAAGCGGGGGGAGTGTTTCGTGAGGGGCGTCGGACGGGCAGGTCAGGGCCGACGATGCGTTACAAAGCCAGGCACTGCGCTTAGACTTGAGACGGGTTTGTTTTCCTGGGGCAAGTCCACCTATTCGGGAGAGAGTTTTCATGAAGCTAGTCACTGCCATCATCAAGCCGTTCAAGTTGGACGACGTGCGCGAGTCGTTGTCCGAGATCGGCGTGCAGGGCATTACCGTTACTGAAGTCAAAGGCTTCGGCCGGCAGAAGGGTCACACCGAGCTGTATCGCGGCGCGGAATACGTGGTCGATTTCCTGCCAAAGGTGAAGATTGATGTCGCCATCGACGACAAGGATCTGGACCGGGTTATCGAGGCGATAACCAAGGCGGCCAACACCGGCAAGATCGGTGACGGCAAGATCTTCGTGGTCAATCTGGAACAGGCGATTCGCATCCGTACCGGCGAAACCGATACCGACGCGATCTAAGCCGCCACAAACCCAACGCCCCAGGAGAAAACAATATGACTCTGCGTAAATTCGCAGGGCTAGGAGCCCTGTTGTCCATCGTCATGCCCAGCCTTGCTTTGGCGGCAGACGAAGTGGCGGCCCCAGTCCTCAACTCCGGCGACACCGCCTGGATGTTGACCTCGACAGCCTTGGTGCTGTTTATGACCATTCCCGGCCTCGCGCTGTTCTACGGCGGCATGGTTCGGTCGAAAAACATTCTTTCCGTGATGATGCAGTGCTTCGCCATTACCGCTCTGATCAGCGTCCTGTGGGTCATTTATGGCTACAGCATCGCGTTCGACACCACCGGTATGGAGCAGGGCGTCGTCAACTTCAACTCGTTCTTCGGCGGCATGGGCAAGGCGTTCCTTGCGGGTGTCACGCCGGCCAGCCTGACCGGTCCGGCAGCGCTGTTCCCTGAAGCCGTGTTCATCACCTTCCAGATGACCTTCGCGATCATCACCCCGGCGCTGATCGTCGGTGCGTTCGCCGAGCGGATGAAGTTCTCCGCGATGCTGATCTTCATGGCCATCTGGTTCACCCTGGTTTATGCACCTATCGCGCACATGGTCTGGGCCGGTAACGGCGGCCTGATGTGGGACTGGGGCGTGCTGGACTTTGCTGGCGGCACCGTGGTGCACATCAACGCCGGTATCGCCGGTCTGGTGGCCTGCCTGGTACTGGGCAAGCGCAAAGGCTTCCCAAGCACCCCGATGGCACCGCACAACCTTGGTTACACCCTGATGGGCGCGGCCATGCTGTGGATCGGCTGGTTCGGCTTCAACGCCGGTTCCGCTGCGGCGGCCAACGGCACCGCTGGCATGGCGATGCTGGTGACACAAATCGCAACCGCCGCCGCTGCGCTGGGCTGGATGCTCGCCGAGTGGCTCACCCACGGTAAACCGAGTGCACTGGGTATCGCTTCGGGTGTGGTTGCCGGTCTGGTCGCCGTTACTCCGGCTGCCGGCACCGTTGGCCCGATGGGTGCGCTGGTGATCGGTCTGGCTGCGGGCGTGGTCTGCTTCTTCTGCGCCACCACCCTGAAACGCAAGCTCGGTTACGACGATTCCCTGGACGCCTTCGGTGTGCACGGTATCGGCGGTATTCTCGGCGCGATCCTGACCGGTGTGTTCGCTGCACCGTCGATGGGTGGCTTCGGCACCGTGACCGACATCGCCGCACAAGTGTGGATTCAGTGCAAAGGCGTAGGCTTCACGGTGATCTACACCGCGATCGCCACCTTCGTCATTCTCAAGGTGCTGGACGCGGTCATGGGCCTGCGCATCACCGAAGAAGAAGAGGCTGTCGGCATCGATCTGGCGCTTCACAACGAGCGCGGCTACAACGTGTAAGCATGCGTACAAAAAATTTGCCCGGCTTGCCGGGCATTTTTTTGTCTGGAATTTGTCGTTGAAGGCTGAGCTGAAAGGTTTTTTCCTACAGGTTTGATGGTGTTTGCGTCGGGTGATTTTGTACGGCCAAAGGCTTACAGGATTGAAGGAATATTAGGGCCTTTGTTTTTTCCCAGAGCGCGCTAGAATGCGCCCCGAACGTGCGGAGAACTGTATGTGGCAACAGACTCTGATTACCCTGCGGGCGAGGCCCCGGGGCTTTCATCTGGTAACGGACGAGTTACTCGCCGGTTTGCCTGAACTCAAGGCATATCGGGTCGGTCTGTTGCACCTGTGGCTACAGCATACCTCGGCCTCGTTGACCATCAACGAGAACGCCGATCCGGCGGTACGTCGCGACTTCGAACGATTTTTCAATCGTCTGATCCCACAAGGAACAGACGGCTATGAGCACAACGACGAAGGCCTGGACGACCTCCCGGCGCACTTCAAAGCCAGCGTGCTTGGTTGTCAGCTGAGTTTGCCGATTTCGGCAGGTCGACTGGCAATAGGGACCTGGCAAGGCGTTTATCTGGGCGAGCACCGCGACCATGGCGGTGCCCGTAAAGTCCTCGCCACCGTTCACGGTGAAGGGGCGTAACCGCTGGTCACCAGCGGCTGTTGATTTTTTTCCGGCAACCTTCGACAGAAGGCAAAGCTGGGCTATAACTAATCTGCTTTTCGCAAGTCATGAGGTAGAACATGAGCGACGATGATCTGGAAAACGACGACCTCGAAGTAGGCGACGAAGACGAGGCCGAAGAAGGCCTGGAAGCAGCGGCGGAAGACGTTGCTGACGACGATGGCGGTGACGACACCCCGGCCCCGGCTGCCAAAGGCAAAGCCAAGGCTGCGGTATCGGTCGATGAACTGCCGAGCGTCGAAGCCAAGAACAAGGAACGCGATGCTCTCGCGCGGGCCATGGAGGAGTTTTTGGCCAAGGGTGGCAAGGTGCAGGAAGTGGAGGCCAATGTGGTCGCCGATCCGCCCAAGAAGCCTGATAACAAGTACGGCAGCCGGCCTATCTGAGCCTGCTTTCTGCTTGCTGAAAAAGCCCGCCGTCGCTGCGGGCTTTTTCGTGCCTGAAACAAAACCCTCAGGCCTGATGCAATTTCTGTAGGAGCCGGCTTGCTGGCGATGGCAACAAGTCAGTCAATATCGATGTTGAATGATAAAGCGCAATCGCCAGCAAGCCGGCTCCTACAGATTCGATGTTGCGCCGGTATTCCACCGCGTTAACAGTGTAGGCAACTCGGTCAAGCTGCGGATTTCTGCGTCTGGTAACCGGTCCGCTTCCCAGACCTTCCCCGCCGGGTTGAACCAGATCGCCCGCAATCCAGCCTGCTGCGCACCGGCAATGTCATCACCGGGGTGATCGCCGATATGCACCGCCGTTTCGGCCGTCGCACCCCCGCGTTGCAAAGCCTCATGGAACAGGCGTGCATCGGGTTTGGCGATGCCGATGTCTTCGGCGCACAGCGCAAACTTGAAGTAATCCGCCAGTCCCAGGCGACGCACATCGGCGTTGCCGTTGGTGACCACGCCGAGGGCGTAATGGTTGGCCAGCGCTTCCAGGGTCGGTTGCACCTCCGGGAAGATGTCCAGTTGATGCCGGGCGTGCAGGAACACTTCGAAACTCTTGTCAGCCAGATCCGACGCTTCGCCATGCTCGTAGCCAGCCTCTTCCAGCGCGTGGAACAGGACCCGACGACGCAACGCACTGATGCGATGCTTGAGGCTCGGTTCGTTAGCCAGCACCCGTTCGCGGATCGACCACAGATGCTCTACCGGCACCGCCCCCAGATTGGGTGCGTGCTCGGTCAGCCATTCACGCAAAACGGCTTCGGCGCTGACGATGACCGGGGCGGTGTCCCACAGGGTGTCGTCGAGGTCGAAGGTGATCAACTGAATGCTCATGAATCGTCGCCCTTAATGCGTTTGGCCCGTGGATGGGCGCTGTCGTAGACCGTGGCCAGATGCTGGAAGTCCAGGTGGGTGTAAATCTGGGTGGTCTTGATGTCCGAGTGGCCGAGCAGTTCCTGTACCGCACGCAGGTCCTGGGAGGACTCCAGCAAATGGCTGGCGAAGGAGTGCCGCAACATGTGCGGGTGCAGGTTTTGCCCCAGTTCGCGTTCACCGGCAGCCTTGACCCGCACCTGAATCGCCCGCGGGCCGAGACGCCGGCCTTGCTGGCTGATAAACACCGCATCGTCCGCCGGATTGGCCATGGCCCGCAGTGGCAGCCACTGCTCCAGCGCCTCGCGAGCCTTTTTGCCAACAGGCAGCAACCGGGTCTTGCTGCCCTTGCCGAGCACCTGGACCATACCGTCAGCCAGATCGAGTTGATCGAGGTTGAGCCCCGTCAGCTCAGACAGGCGCAGGCCCGAGGAGTAGAACAACTCCAGAATCGCCTGATCCCGGCGAGCCAGAAAGTCATCCTCCACACCCCCTTCCAGCAGTTGCAGTGCGCGGTCGGTGTCGAGGGTTTTCGGCAAGCGTCGTTCGCCTTTCGGCGGCGCGAGGCCGTTGGCCGGGTCGTGGTCGCACAGGCCTTCGCGGTTCAGGTAGTGATAGAGCCCGCGAACGGCCGACAGCAAGCGCGCCAGGCTGCGGGACGATTGACCTTGGGCGTGAAGGCGGGCGATCAGGCTGCGCAGGCGCTGGATGTCGAGCGCTGTCCAGCTGTCGATGTTCTGTTTGACGCACCAGCCCAGCACTTTATCGAGGTCGCGGCGGTAGGCCGACAGCGTGTGCGGCGACACCTGCCGCTCACTGCGCAGGTGTTCGCAGTAAGCGTCCAGTTGCCGTTCCATGCTCAGCGTACCGAGCGCAGGGAGCTGTTGACCCGTGGCAGCACGCGGCCCATGACTTCGGCGATGTAACTCAGGAACAAGGTGCCGACCGAGCTTTTGTAGTGCTGCGGGTCACGACTGGCGATGGCCAGGATGCCGTGGATGCCTTGATGGCTGATGGCGACGACGGCGGTGGAACCGATCTGCTTGCGCTGCTCTTCGCCGAACAGGAAGTCCAGTTCATGCTCGCGCAGGCTGCCGCTGACGCTTTTGTCTTCGGTGAGCAAGCCGCCGATGGCCACTTGTGCTTCGGCGTGGGTGGCCCAGCGACCCACCGGCATGGCGTTGTCGCCGAGCAGGATGAGGCTGACAAAGGGCACCTGGAAATCCTGGCGCAGGCTGTCTTCGACGCAAATCACCACGTCTTCCAGGCTGGCAGCATCCATCAACGCGAGGATCAGGCGACGGGTCTTCTCGAACAGGCGGTCGTTGTCGCGGGCCACATCCATCAAGTGCGAAAGGCGATGACGCAGCTCAATGTTGCGGTCGCGCAGAATGGTCATCTGGCGCTCCACCAGCGATATGGTGTCACCGCGCCGATGGGGGATGCGCATCGCCGGAAGCAGTTCTTCGTGCTCGATGAAGAAATCCGGATGAGCCTCGAGGTACGCGGCAACAGCCGCCGCCTCCAGGTTCTCGGACGCTGATTCGTCGGCTTGTTGTGCGGGTGCCTGAGGCTTATCGGTCATGGATTTCGCTCACTCAAAGACGCACTTGTCCTTCATATACGCGGACTGCCGGGCCGGTCATCATCACCGGTTGGCCAGGGCCTGCCCATTCGATGGACAGACGCCCGCCGGGCAGGTCGATCAATAGCGGCGAATCCATCCACCCCTGGCTGATCGCAGCCACTGCAGCGGCGCAGGCACCGGTTCCGCAGGCCTGGGTTTCCCCGGCCCCGCGCTCCCAGACACGCAGCTGCGCACGGTTGCGGTCGATGACCTGGAGAAAACCGACATTGACCCGCGCCGGGAAGCGCGGGTGATGTTCGATTTTCGGCCCCAGTTCATGCACCGGTGCATTGTTGATGTCGCTGACCCGCACCACGGCATGGGGGTTGCCCATGGACACGGCGGCCAGGTCGACCGTTGTGCCGGCGACATCGAGCTGATAGCTCAGGGCCTGCTCCGGTGCCTGGAACGGAATATCCGCCGGTACCAGGCGCGGGGCGCCCATGTTGACGCTGATCTGGCCGTCGTTGCGCACATCCAGTTCGATGACGCCGCTTTTGGTCTCGACGCGGATCTGCCGTTTTGCGGTCAGGCGCTTGTCGAGTACGAAGCGGGCGAAACAACGCGCACCGTTGCCGCATTGCTCCACTTCGGAACCGTCGGAGTTGAAAATCCGATAGCGGAAATCCACGTCCGGATTGCTCGGGGCTTCGACGATCAGCAACTGGTCGAAACCGATGCCGGTGTGCCGATCGCCCCATTGCTTGGCATGCTTGGGCAAAATATGCGCGTGCTGGCTGACCAGGTCGAGGACCATGAAGTCATTGCCCAGGCCGTGCATTTTGGTAAAACGCAGCAGCATGGCTTACTCCGGCAGCAGGCTTTCGCCAGCAAACAACTCGGCTACCGTTTCACGGCGACGCACTTCGATTGCCTGATCACCGTCCACCAACACTTCAGCGGCACGGCCACGGGTGTTGTAGTTGGAACTCATGACAAACCCATAGGCGCCGGCCGAATGCACGGCCAGCAGATCGCCTTCTTCCAGCGCGAGCTGACGGTCCTTGGCCAGGAAGTCGCCGGTCTCGCAGATCGGGCCGACGATGTCGTAGGCGCGGGCAGCGGTGGTGCGCGGGCGCACGGCAGTGACGTCCATCCAGGCTTGATACAGCGCCGGGCGGATCAGGTCGTTCATGGCCGCATCGACGATGGCGAAATCTTTGTGCTCGGTGTGCTTGAGGTACTCGACCTGGGTCAGCAGCACGCCGGCATTGGCGACGATGAAGCGGCCCGGTTCGAACACCAGCGCCAGGTCGCGACCGTCGAGACGCTCGCGCACAGCTTTGATGTAGTCGGCAGCCAGTGGCGGCTCTTCGTCTTTGTAACGCACACCCAGGCCACCACCGAGATCGATGTGGCGCAGATAGATGCCGCAATCGCCGAGGCGGTCGACCAGGCCCAGCAGGCGGTCGAGGGCATCGATGAACGGCGGCAGGGTGGTCAGTTGCGAACCGATGTGGCAATCGACACCGACCACTTCCAGGTTCGGCAATTGCGCAGCACGCACGTACACGTCTTCGGCGTCAGCGATGGCGATGCCGAACTTGTTCTCTTTGAGACCGGTGGAAATGTACGGGTGGGTGCCGGCATCGACGTCCGGGTTCACGCGCAGCGAGATCGGCGCGCGAACGCCCAGTTCGGCGGCAACCACTTGCAGGCGTTCGAGCTCGTCGGTGGATTCGACGTTGAAGCAGTGCACACCGACTTCCAGGGCGCGACGCATGTCGTCACGGGTCTTGCCGACACCGGAGAACACGATCTTGTCGGCGCTGCCGCCAGCGGCCAGTACGCGTTCCAGCTCACCACGGGAGACAATGTCGAAACCGGCGCCCAAACGCGCCAGGACATTCAGTACGCCCAGGTTGGAGTTGGCCTTGACCGCAAAGCACACCAGGTGCGGCATGCCGGCCAGCGCATCGGCGTAAGCCAGGTATTGGGCTTCGATGTGCGCGCGCGAGTAAACGTAGGTCGGTGTACCAAAGCGCTCGGCGATGGCAGACAGGGCAACACCTTCCGCGAACAATTCACCGTCACGGTAGTTAAAAGCGTCCATGATGTTCCCTTATTGGTAGACGTCGTGCTTGTGTGCCTTGGAAGCAGGCTGCTGTTGCGACGATTTGGCCTGCTCGACAGGGTCCATGTTCTCGTCGGGCAGGTACAGCGGGCCTTTTTGACCACAAGCCGACACGAGACAGGCAACCGCGACGAGCGCAGCAAGGGAAGAGATCAGGCGCTTCATGGCGAAATCCTTGAAAATGCATTAATTGCGCCGGAGTATACCGGCCACCCGACAGCTTGCCTATGCAACGGCCCACCCGTCCGGCGGGGCTTGGCTCGATGTTGGTCGGCAGGATGCAATCCCACAGGTCGTTATTCTTTGCAATCGACAAGACTCGCCCGTATCTTGCGGCGCTTGAGCCTGATCAGACAATTTTTGAGGTTGCCGCAATGAGTTTGACTGAAGCCCGTTTCCACGATCTGGTCGATGAAACCCAGGAAAAGCTGGAAGACATCTTTGACGACAGCGACCTGGATGTCGATCTGGAAAGCTCGGCCGGTGTGCTGACCGTCAAGTTCGAAAACGGCAGCCAGTTGATCTTCAGCCGCCAGGAGCCGCTGCGTCAGCTTTGGCTGGCAGCCGTGTCCGGTGGTTTCCACTTCGACTACGACGCAGAAAGCGAGCGCTGGATGTGTGACAAGAGCGAAGAGCAACTGGGCGAAATGCTCGAGCGCATCGTCAAGCAACAGGCTGACGTCGAGCTCGATTTCGAAGGCCTGTGAGATCGTGACCCAGCCAGCACCCGTCCGCCCGCCCAAGCCGCTCTACAGCAATGTCAGCCCGGCGGTCCCGTCGCCGTGCAGCGGTGTGTGTCGGCTGGATGAGCAGAAAGTCTGCCTGGGCTGCTTTCGTCATGTCGAAGACATTCGCGAATGGCGTTCGGCTGATGATGCGCGTCGTCGGGTGATTTGCGCGCAGGCTTCGCAGCGCAAACAGGGCTCCGGGCCATGACTTGTATATTTTTTGAGCTGTGATAGTGTCCGGATACGCCTCAACCCATCGAGGCTCGTGAAAACCCCGCCTTCTTCTGGCGGGGTTTTGCTTTTTTCGTGCAGAAGAAAGGAGTCTGCCCTGATCATGACCGCACCTTCCATCACCCTTACCCGTCTGGACGTACAACGTCTGGAGCGCCTGATCGACAGCCTGGACGACACGCTGCCGGGCGTTATCGCGTTGCAAACCGAACTGGATCGCGCCGATACGGTGGTCGGACACGATGAAGTGCCCGCCGATGTCGTGACCATGAACTCCCGGGTGCATTGCCGTGAAGAAGGCAGCGGCAAGGACTATCACCTGACGCTGGTCTACCCGAAGGATGCCAACGCCGACGAAGGCAAGATATCCATTCTGGCGCCTGTCGGCAGTGCGCTGCTGGGTCTGAAGGTCGGGCAGCACATCGACTGGCCGGCTCCCGGTGGCAAGACCCTGAAGCTGACCTTGCTGGAAGTCGAATCGCAACCGGCCAATGGTGGCGACTTCCCGGAATGACCCCGTCAGACCTGATCGAGCGCCTCGTTCAGTGCGCGCTCCAGGTCGGCTTTGTATCTCAAGTACAAATGAGTGGAACTTTGCGCATCACCGAGCAGGCCTGACAGGTCGAGATCGGTGATGTAGCAGCGGTAGCGTTCGGTTTCCCGGCGCTGCCCGACGATTTCCCGGGCGACCACGCTGAACAGCTGGCCGCCGTGCTCAAGCTCCGAAAACTCCCGTTGATTGCAATACAGCGTGACCTGCACCTGATCGGGTGCGGCTTTGCCGATGATCGCCTGGACATCGTAGAACGGTTTATTGACCGGGGTTTGCGGTGTAGGTCGGGCTTCAATCCGGCGTGCCCGTCCCGGACCCGACGGCAACAGTTGGCAATACAACGTGTCCAGGTTCAGGGGCTGGGTTGTTTCCATTGGCAACGAGGCTTCGCGCCGATACTGGATCGATTGCAGGAAGCGCTGCAGCGGCACCAGCAGGCTTTGTTCGTCGTGCCAGGGCAAACGTTGCTGCCACAGGGCATTGAATTCATCCAGCACGTACACATCGGCCTGATCTTCATTGACCCGGTAGAACACTTGAATGCATTCCGGCTGACCTGTCGGCAGGAACAGCGCGAGGTCGTGGTCTTCCAGCGCATTCGGATCCAGGTGCAGCGGACTGAACCGCTGCCGTTCTTCGCCCAGATACTCGACCAGCGCCGGTAACGTGGCCAAGGCCATGTGCTTCACCTGGCCGGGCACCAGTTCCAGCACGTGGTAATGCTGTTGGACCTGGATCAGGTAACGGTGATTGAGCTGGCTCAGCAGCAGGTTCTGCGCGTTCTCGAGAATTTCTTCCACGCGTTGCGCGATGAATTGCGCGCGGTTGTGGCAGAAGCAACGCACCCGCAGCTTCGGTCGTTGTGATCCTACTGGCAGGTTGTTGAGGTAGTCGCACAGGCAGTCGAGCAGAGCGTGGGGACCGTCGTAGCGGCTGACCAGCACTTCGTTCCAGCTGTTGAGCGTGACCTGATCCAGGGTCAGCACGAGGTTTTCCCTGACACCGGCATAACTCAGGGAGTCGGTGCGTTCGGTGGTCATCAGGATGTTCAGGTCGCGGTGATGCTTGAGCGGATCGATCCCGATGTTGACCAGAATCAGCACTTCGCTTGGCACGCTGGCCCGCAGCAGTGGTTCCTCCGCGACAGTGGCCAGGGGCAGAGCGATGGTCTGCTGGAGGCTGCCGAGCAAGTTGAACAATTCGAACTCGCTCAAGTCGCTGGTGCCAGGGTGCAGAGCCAGGCGGGTGCTGCTGTCGATCACGCCGTTGCGGTGGCACCAGGTCAGCAGCTCCAGCAAATGGCGGCTGCGTTTGATCGGCGCGAAATGCTCCCATTCCAGTGCTGTCAGGCTGCCGTTATACAAACCCCATTGATCTTGCCCCGGCTCTTTTTTGTTCGGCGCGTGCACCAGCGTCAGGGTATCTTCGGCCAGGTCCGGAGCAATGCCGGGGTTGATGATTTCGACTTTGCCGGCCTTGCGCTCGAACGCGGCATACAGGCGTCGACCCAGGATACTGAGATCGCGTTTGTTGATCCGGCTGACCGTTTGTTCGTTGCGGGCGAACTGAGTCAGGAAGCGGTAGCTGTAATTCAGTTCGCTGACCAAGGCCCGCCGCTCAGCGCCGACCTGGCGGACTTTCCACTGGCTGCGACTGTCGAGCAAGGCCAGTTGCCGTTGGTCCCAATGCCATTCACGCGCCAACCGTTCAAGCAACGCGCGTTGCCAGCCCTGGGTTCGACCGCTGGTGCCGGTCAGTTTGCGATTGACCTTCAGATACAGCGCACGGCGCACCAACTCCAATCGTTCGGGTTCATTGCGGGCACTGAGGTATTCCTCGATGCGCCGGTAAACCACGACGTACGGGTCGAGTTCGTCGAGGTCGAGATGGTTGGCGAACACCGCTTGCTTGAAGCGCAGGCTCAGGCAATGAACCCTCGGGTGTTCGCTGGCGTAAACCTCGGTCAGCAACAGCTTGAGTACCGACTTGTAGGGCGATTCGATGCCCTTGAACAGTTGCCAGAGCCCCGCGCCGATAAATTCGCCGGGTGGTATGAACGCCAGATGCCCCAGGTCCAGGGTTTCGTCGGCGCGGATGAAACGTTTGGAAATCAGGGTGTGGGTGTAACGGTCGTAATTCGACTCTTCGTAGACCGGCACCAGCCACCAGATCGGCGTACGCCCGGCCAGCCAGATGGCGGTGCGATAAAACTCGTCCAGCAACAGATAGTGCTGGGTGGTGCCGCAATCTTCCGAACTCAGCTGGGTGTCGCGCTCACCGCGAATGAAGCGCACCGGATCGATCAGGAAGAAGTGCGCCTCGGCGCCCTGACTCGCCGCCCAGGCTTCCAGCAGCTGACATTTTTTGCGCAGCTCCGCGAGTTCGCTCTCATTCAAATCCGATCCGTGGCAGACCCAGACGTCCATGTCGCTCTGATCGGCTTGCGCCAGGGTGCCAAGGCTGCCCATCAGGAACAGGCCATGAATCGGTCGCGGCGGATTACTGCCATGGCGTGGCTTGTAGGAAAACGAGCGGGTCAGGCGCTGGGCTTCGGCCAGGAGATGGGCGTCCGGCTCGAAATTCGACAGCCCGGCCGGTGTGCTGCCCGAAACGTAACCTGGCAATAACGGGTGATTGACGTGGAAAAACAGCGGCAGCAGGGTCAGGACTGCTTGCTGGCGGGTCGACAACCCTTCCATGGCCCGGCCCAGACGGCCTTCGTTGAGTTTCAGAAAGCGTGCGCGCAGCTGGCTCAGAACCTTGCGGTCGATTCCCTCGTCCAGATCGGGGCGGATTTCATGGTTGCGGGTCATGTCAGCTCAAACCGGCTCGCAGGGCGCGGACGTGGGGCTCTTCGGATGAGGGGCAGTTTAGCGCCTAGAGCCGAGGACTTTTAAGCTGATTTTGTTTTTCTGACGTCAGATTTCTATCGGTTGGCGACAAAAAGTCAGGCGAGTGCCCGCGGAAATCCCTGGGACGGGGTTTCCGCGGGCGATGCGGCGGAATTCAGGCAGTTTCTACGGCGTTGAGAATGGTCAGCACGGTTTGCACATTTTGCGCGGCGTCACGACCCAGGCTGGTCAGGTAACCGCCATCAGGCTGGTCGGTCAGTTCTTTTTCAAAAAGGCGTTTGGCGGCGGCAATGTGTTTCGGGGCAGCGGTCTGATGAATTTTCAAACCTTCCTGGGAACTGTCCAGGTTGAAGAGTGCGAGGACTTCCAGTTCGGCAACCAACTCAGGGGTAAGCGACATAAGGACTCCAGACTTTCTTAGGAATTGGACGACAGCGCCCCTAAGGTGAGCCCACTTTCGCGGCATGTCCAGTGCTCGCGACAGGGTTTTTTCGATGGGGGCAGCGTTCCCCGGCGGGAGGCATATCACTGGGGTTGGATCAGTGTAGTCGCGGGCTGACAGGCAGCAGGACGGATTGGCAACAAATTGTGTGGGATAGGCATTTTGTGGCGAGGGAGCTTGCTCCCGCTGGGTCGCGGAGCGGCCCCAAGAGCTTTACGACTGCTTCGCAGCCGAGCGGGAGCAAGCTCCCTCGCCACAGTAATCGCGTCGATGCTTACTTCTTTTCCGGCGGCAATTCTGGCAATGCGCGCAGCGCTGCTTCGTACCATTCGGTATTGAACGCGCGGTCTTCTTCGAGGATCGCGTCGATTTCTACCGCCAGAACGTGAGCCATCAGATTGAGGATTTCTTCGCGCTCGTAACCCACCAGGGTCAACTTGTTGAACGTTGCCTTGGCCGCTGGCGGATTGTCGCTTTCGATCTGGTTTTCGATGGCCTGGATCAGGGTGCTTTCGGCGAACTCTTCTTCGTCGTTGTCGATATCGGTTGGCTCGCTCATGGCAGGCTCCTTGGGGAAAGGCGGCCAGTTTACCCGCATTCAGCCGCGTGATGCTGCTGGCAAGAATCCCCGCAGCGTTCTATAAACAGGCACCGCCCACCCCGCACGGCCTGGAGGCTTTGTGATGATCAAGCTTTATGGATTCTGCGTCAGCAACTACTACAACATGGTCAAACTGGCCCTGCTGGAAAAAGGCCTGCCCTTCGAAGAAGTGCCGTTTTACGCTGGTAACAGCCCTGAAGCGCTGGCCATCAGCCCGCGCGGAAAGGTCCCTGTTTTGCAGGTAGAGCAGGGCTATATCAACGAAACCAGCGTGATGCTCGAATACATCGAGCAAAGCCAGAAAGGCACGCCGCTGCTGCCGAGCGATCCGTTCGAGCGCGCCCAGGTTCTTGCGCTGGCCAAGGAAATCGAACTGTACATCGAGCTGCCTGGCCGGGCCTGCTACCCGGAAGCATTTTTTGGCATGACCGTGCCGGACGCAATCAAGGAAAAAACCAAGGCTGAATTGCAGCTCGGTATGGCGGCATTGGGCAGGCACGGCAAATTCAGCCCCTACGTGGCCGGTGACAGCCTGAGCGTGGCGGATCTGTATTTCCTGTACAGCGTGCCGTTGGCGTGTGGGGTCGCCAAGAAGCTGTTTGACATAGACCTGCTGGCCGACATGCCGGCAGCCAAGGCGTTGCTGGAGCGTCTGGGGCAAAACCCGAACGTGCAGCGAGTGGCGGCGGACAGGGAGGCGGGCATGCCGGCGTTTATGGCGATGATTGCCGCCAAAAAGTAAACGAGCGGTCGGGGCCAGTGGGGGTGTCTGGAGATTTGTAATCTTTTGACCTACATGGCCCGGGCCCTTGCCTGACAGCGAGTTGAGTCAATGTCGTCGTATCAGGCAACAAACGGGCACTTTCGGGATTTCAGGCAGTGTTTACCTTGAGCATCCAACCTGCGAGGTCAAGGAGACCCCGATGCTCAAGCTCTACGGTTTTGCGGCCAGTAACTACTTCAACATGGTCAAGTTGGCGCTGCTTGAAAAAGACGTGCCATTTGAAACCGTCCCCTTCCATGGGTGCCAGAACCCGCAAATTCTCGCCGTCAGCCCGCGAGGAAAAGTGCCGGTCCTGGAAACGGAACAAGGCTTTTTAAGCGAAACCGACGCCATCCTTGATTTCATCGAAGAGACGCAGCCGGGCATTGCGCTGTTGCCCACAGACCCGTTTGCGCGGGCGGGTGTGCGGGCCTTGGCCAAGGAAATCGAGCTGTACATCGAATTACCGGCGCGAGTTTGTTATGTCGAGGTTTTTTTCGGTGGCAGGCCGACACCCCAGGCCTTGAAGGACAAGGCTGAGAGGGACTTGCTCAAGGGATTCGCTGCGCTGAAGCACCGTGCGCAGTTTGCGCCGTATGCCGCGGGGGAGCAGTTCACGTTGGCCGATCTGTATTTTCTTTACAGTGTTGATCTGGCGGTAGACGTTGGAAAGCGCTTGTTCGGTATCGACTATCTGGCTGACATGCCTGGCGCCAGGGCATTGCTGGAGCGCTTCGCAGACAACCCCAGCGTTCAAAAAATCGCGGCCGACAGGCAGGCCGAAGCGCCTGCCTTTCTGGAACGGGTGCGGGCAGTGGGAAACACGAATCGTTGAAGGCCCCGAGCCCGATGGTTATGGCCATCGGGCTCAGGCTTCATCGTCGTCTTAGCGGCTGGCGAGCAGCGCCTGGCCGCGGGCCACGGCGGCCTTTACTTGCGCCGGTGCAGTGCCGCCGATGTGGTCACGGGCGTTGACCGAACCTTCCAGGGTGAGTACGGCGAACACGTCCTGATCGATCTGGTCGCTGAACTTGCGCAGTTCTTCGAGGCTCATTTCTGCCAGGTCCTTGCCGCTGTCCACACCGTACTTCACGGCGTGGCCGACGATTTCGTGGCAATCACGAAACGGCAGGCCGCGACGTACCAGATAGTCAGCCAGGTCGGTGGCGGTGGAGAAACCACGCAGGGCCGCTTCGCGCATCATGGCGTGCTTGGGCTTGATCGCCGGCACCATGTCGGCAAAGGCGCGCAATGAGTCGCGCAGGGTGTCGGCGGCGTCGAACAGCGGCTCCTTGTCTTCCTGGTTGTCCTTGTTGTAAGCCAGAGGCTGGCCTTTCATCAGGGTCAGCAGGCCCATCAGCGCGCCGAACACACGACCGGTCTTGCCACGTACCAGCTCCGGCACGTCCGGGTTTTTCTTTTGCGGCATGATTGAGCTGCCGGTGCAGAAACGGTCTGGCAGATCAATGAACTGGAACTGCGAGCTGGTCCACAGCACCAGCTCTTCGGAGAAGCGCGACAGGTGCATCATCGCAATGCTGGCGGCCGAGCAGAATTCAATGGCGAAGTCGCGATCGGACACGTTATCCAGCGAGTTGCCGCCGACGGCGTCGAAACCCAGCAGTTGCGCGGTGTATTCACGGTCGATCGGGTAGGTGGTGCCGGCCAGTGCAGCGCTGCCCAGTGGCATGCGGTTGGTGCGCTTGCGGCAGTCGACCAGGCGCTCGTAGTCGCGGCTGAGCATCTCGAACCACGCCAGCATGTGGTGGCCGAAGGTCACCGGTTGTGCGGTTTGCAGGTGAGTGAAGCCCGGCATGATGCTGGCGGCTTCGCGCTCGGCTTGCTCGAGCAGGCCTTTTTGCAGGCGGGTGATTTCGCTCAGGATCAGGTCGATTTCGTCACGCAGCCACAGGCGGATATCGGTAGCGACCTGGTCGTTACGGCTACGGCCGGTGTGCAGCTTTTTACCGGTCACGCCGATGCGGTCGGTCAGACGCGCCTCGATGTTCATGTGAACGTCTTCGAGGTCGATGCGCCAGTCGAACTGGCCGGCCTCGATTTCGCCCTGGATGGTGTTCAGGCCATCGATGATGCTGTCGCGCTCGGCATCGGTCAGCACGCCGACCTTGGCCAGCATGGTGGCGTGGGCGATCGAGCCCATGATGTCGTGGCGATACAGGCGCTGGTCGAAAGTGACGGAGGCGGTGAAGCGGGCGACGAAGGCGTCGACGGGTTCACTGAAGCGGCCGCCCCAGGACTGATTGGTCTTGTCAGTGCTCATGAATTCGCTCGTATCGGCTTGAAGTAGGAAGGCGTGGAACGCTGGCGCGGATAATAACAGGGTTGCCAATCCTGTCGCTGACACTGGTCGACACGTTTTTTCCGGGGGCGCGAGCCCAAGCCAGGGTGAGGCCCGGGCAATTTTGCGGGATGATATTTTTCAATTGATCAATATCGCTCCTGCAACCGTCTACAGTTGGACAGTAGGATCAGCGCACTTCTCGGTGCGGAGGCTGACTACTATTAAGACGAAGGGGTGTTCATATTGCGTATCAGCAAACCCTGTGGCGGTGCATCGCCGATGCGAGCCAGGGCCGCCAATTGCCCGGCAGATGAAAATTTAGCTGTCGGACTCGCGGCACTTTTTGACGCTCGGGCTAGTCTTAGCGTGGATCGCGGTGACGGACGTCACTTCACCTGTCTACGCTATCCTTGTGCGAGACTCACGCAGGAATCCAGCGCAATATGAATGTCCTGATCGTTGATGACGAACCCTTGGCCCGCGAGCGCCTGAGCCGAATGGTTGGCGAGCTGGAGGGATACAATGTCCTGGAGCCAAGCGCCACGAATGGCGAAGAGGCGTTGGCACTGATCGACAGCCACAAACCGGATATCGTTTTGCTCGATATCCGCATGCCAGGCCTCGATGGCCTGCAAGTGGCTGCACGACTGTGCGAACGCGAAACCCCGCCCGCCGTGGTGTTTTGCACGGGCCCCGATGAATTTGCCGTGGAAGCCTTACAGGCCAGCGCCGTAGGCTATCTGGTGAAACCTGTGCGAACTGAACAATTGCATGATGCGTTGAAAGGAGCCGAGCGTCCCAATCGCGCCCAGCTCGCGGCCCTGACCCGCCCTGCTGCCGAAAGTGGCAACGGCCCGCGCAGCCATATCAGCGCCAGAACCCGTAAGGGGATCGAACTGATTCCCCTGGATCAGGTGGTGTATTTCATTGCCGATCATAAGTACGTGACCTTGCGTCACGAGACCGGCGAAGTCCTGCTTGATGAACCGCTCAAGGCCCTCGAAGACGAATTCGGCGACCGTTTCGTGCGAATCCATCGCAACGCATTGGTTGCCCGTGAGCGTATCGAACGATTGCAACGCACACCGCTCGGGCATTTTCAGCTGTTCCTCAAAGGCTTGAACGGCGATGCGTTGATCGTCAGCCGACGCCATGTGGCCGGCGTGCGCAAAATGATGCAACAGCTTTAATTCGCTGCCCGCAGGCGAATTGCACACCCGATTGCCGGACATCCGGGGCCAGGGAGGCCGCGCAGTATCTGATACAAGTCAAAGTGGATTGGGCTGAGCTGTTATTATCCGTCATATCTATTCAGTACGGATTGATCCATGTCCTCTCGCGAAATCCGCATCGCCACCCGCAAAAGTGCGCTTGCCCTGTGGCAGGCCGAATACGTCAAAGCCCGTCTCGAAGAAGCCCATCCGGATCTTCTCGTGACCTTGGTGCCCATGGTCAGCCGTGGTGACAAGTTGCTCGACTCGCCGCTGTCGAAAATCGGCGGCAAGGGCCTGTTCGTCAAGGAACTGGAAACCGCGCTGCTGGAAAACGAAGCCGATATCGCCGTGCACTCCATGAAAGACGTGCCGATGGACTTCCCTGAGGGCCTGGGTCTGTTCTGTATCTGCGAGCGTGAAGACCCGCGCGATGCCTTCGTCTCCAATACCTACGCCAGCCTGGATGATTTGCCTCAAGGCAGCATTGTCGGCACGTCGAGCCTGCGCCGTCAGGCCCAGCTGCTGACCCGTCGCTCGGATCTCGAAATCCGCTTCCTGCGTGGCAACGTCAACACCCGCCTGGCCAAGCTCGATGCCGGTGAGTACGACGCCATCATCCTGGCGGCGGCAGGTCTGATTCGCCTGGGCTTCGAAGATCGCATCACCTCGGCCATCAGTGTCGATGACAGCCTGCCGGCTGGCGGCCAAGGTGCGGTGGGCATTGAATGCCGCAGCGCCGACAGCGAAATTCATGCGCTGCTGGCGCCGCTGCATCACCAGGACACCGCCACTCGCGTCACCGCCGAACGCGCCCTCAATAAACACTTGAATGGCGGCTGTCAGGTACCGATTGCCTGCTACGCCGTGCTTGAGGGTGAACAGGTCTGGTTGCGTGGTCTGGTGGGTGATCCGAACGGGGGCAAGCTACTCAGCGCGCAAGCCCGTGCACCGCGTGAAGCTGCCGAAGCATTGGGCGTGCAAGTGGCCGAAGACCTGTTGAGTCAGGGCGCCGGTGACATTCTCAAAGCAGTCTATGGCGAGGCAGGTCACGAGTGACCGGTTGGCGCTTGCTGCTGACGCGTCCTGCCGATGAGTCGGCGGCGCTCGCCGATTTGCTGGCCGCGCAGGGGATTTACAGCAGCAGCCTGCCGCTTTTGGACATCGTGCCATTGGCGGCCACTGGCACAATACTCCAGGCGGTTCAGACGCTGGATCAATACAGCGCGATCATTGTGGTCAGCAAGCCAGCCGCCCGATTCGGTGTCGAATTGTTGAACCTGCATTGGCCTCAGCCTCCGCGCAACAAATGGTTCAGTGTGGGGGCCGCGACGGCGCAGATTCTTCAGGCTCGGGGGCTGGATGTGAGCTTCCCGGCAGAGGGTGATGACAGCGAAGCTTTACTGAAACTTCCTCAGTTGCTCGAGGCCATTGGCGGCCCTGATCCGCGAGTGTTGATAATGCGCGGCGAAGGCGGGCGCGAATTGCTCGCTGAGCGTTTGCGCACGCTTGGTGCTAGTGTCGAGTATCTGGAATTGTACCGCCGCGACCTGCCGCAATACCCGCCGGCAGCACTGCCCGAAAGAATCGAGGCGGAACGCCTGAACGGGCTGGTGGTCAGCAGTGGACAAGGTTTTGAGCACCTGCATCAGTTGGTCGGCGATGCCTGGCCGCAATTGGCGCAGTTGCCGTTGTTTGTACCAAGCCCCAGGGTCGCCGAGCTGGCACGTGCCGCCGGGGCCAAAACAGTTGTGGATTGTCGCGGCGCGAGTGCCGCGGCTTTGCTGACGGCGTTACGGGAGCATCCCGTGCCCGTTTTCTAATGCAAAGGATGGATACGTGAGCGAAACAGCCTTGCCTAAAGATGACGTGCGGCCGGTGCCTGATGCACCGGTTGATGTACCTGGCGATGACATGCCGCCGCCTGCTGCCGTGCAGCGCCGAGGCAACGGGCTGGCAATCGTCGCACTGTTATTGGGGGCCGCCGGTGTCGCGGTCGGTGGCTGGGGTGTCTGGCAGGTGCGCCACCTGCAGGCCAATAATCAGCAGCAGTTGAGTCAGGTGCAGGCATTGAACGATCAGGCGCAAAGCTTGAAACTCAATGAGGAGCGACTGGCTGCGCGTCTGGCGCAATTGCCTTCGGCCGATGAGCTGGAGTCGCGCAGCCGCCTGGTGATTCAACTTCAGGGCGATCAACAGCGCTTGAATCAACGACTGGAAACGGTCCTCGGCGCAAGCCGCAAGGATTGGCGTCTGGCCGAGGCCGAGCACCTGTTGCGTCTGGCCAGCCTGCGACTGTCCGCCTTGCAGGACATCAGCAGTGCGCAGGCGCTGGTGCAGGGGGCGGATGAAATTCTGCGCGAACAGAATGACCCGGGTTCGTTCGCCGCCCGCGAGCAAGTGGCCAAAACCCTGGTGGCCTTGCGCAGCACCGAGCAACCGGATCGCACCGGGCTGTTCCTGCGTCTCGGTGCGCTACGTGATCAGGTCATCAGTCTCACCGAACTGGCTCCCGAATATAAGGACCGCGGCGATTCGTTGCTCGGCCTGACCGCCGATGGCGATGGTGCCAGTCGCTGGTCGCAATGGTGGGATCAGATCTCGCGCTACATCCGCATCGACTTCAATGCCGACAAAAATGTTCGACCGCTGCTGGCCGGGCAGGGCCTGAGTCAGGTTCGTCTGGCCCTGAGCCTGGCCCTGGAGCAGGCGCAGTGGGCCGCGCTCAACGGTCAGGCCGCCGTGTATACCCAGGCGCTGGATGAAGCGCGGGACGTTCTCAAAGGCAACTTCAACCCGGATAACCCGCAAAGCAAAGTCATGCTGGAGCAGGTGACCGAGTTGAGCACGCAGCCGGTCACGGTGATCACGCCTGACCTGACGGGTACGCTGAGTGCGGTTCAAGGGTATCTGGAGCGGCGCAACGTCAATGCCGAGGACTCCATCAAGCCGCTGCCAAAACCTGCCGCGAATGCTGTGCAGGAGGCCACGCCATGAAGCGCCTCTATGTGATCGTGTTCCTCGTGATCGCTGCCGCCGCGGCATTGGGGCTGGCGATTGCCGAGCACTCCGGTTACGTGCTGGTCGCCTACAAGTCTTTCCGATTCGAGTCCAGCCTGTGGGCGACTCTGGCACTGGTGGCGGTGCTGTGGCTGGTGATCTGGGGCATCAAGGCGCTGGTCGAGCTGGTAATGACCTCCAGTGGCGTGGTCAACCCGTGGTCTCGGCGCAACCGCAGCCGTCGGGTGCAGGTCGCAATCGAACACGGCCAGCTGGATCTGGCTGAAGGTCGCTGGGCGAGTGCGCAACGTCATTTGTTCCGGGCTGCTGAGGCCGAGCGCCAGCCGCTGCTTTACTATCTCGGCGCTGCCCGGGCCGCGAACGAGCAAGGGAATTACGAAGAAAGCGACAACCTGTTGGAGCGCGCACTTGAGCGTCAACCCCAGGCCGAGCTGGCCATCGCATTGAATCACGCACAGTTGCAGACCGACCGTGGCGACACTGAAGGCGCCCTGACCACTCTGCAAGCGATGCGCGAACGTCATCCACATAACGCGCAGACCCTGCGTCAGTTGCAGCGCCTGCACCAGCAGCGGGGCGACTGGTCGGCGGTGATCCGTCTGCTGCCGGAGCTACGCAAGGATAAAGTCCTGCCGGCCGCCGAGCTTGCCGAACTGGAACGCCGGGCCTGGGGCGCGAACCTTTCCCTGGCAGCACAGCGGGACGAGGACGGCGCGGTCGGCCAACAGTCACTCGATCGCGCTTGGCAGCAACTGACGTCGGCACAGCGACAAGAGCCGCAACTGGTGCTGGCCTATGCCGAACAGTTGCGACAACTGGGTGCCCAGACTGAAGCCGAGGAAGTCCTGCGTACGGCGCTAAAACGCAACTACAGCAGTCATCTGGCGCGTCTCTACGGACTGGTTCGCGGCAGCGATCCGGCCCGTCAGCTGCAGGTTGCCGAAGGCTGGCTCAAGGATCATCCGACGGACCCAAGCCTTCTGCTGACCCTTGGCCGGCTGTGTCTGCAAAACAGCTTGTGGGGCAAGGCTCGGGATTATCTGGAAAGCAGCCTGCGCGTGGAGCGCAATCCGGAAGCCTGCGCGGAACTGGCGCGGCTGTTGGCGCAGATGGGTGACACCGAGCGCAGCAATCAGCTGTTTCAGGAAGGTCTGGGGCTGCTGGACGAGCGCTTGCTGGCGGCTCCACTGCCGGTACCGGTTCGCGCCTGAAAAGCGCGCATTTGCAGCCACGGGCGAAGCCTGCGCCAGTGGCTGCAATCGTGTCAAAACCCTACGATTTTCACTTTCCTGGGGTGTCTTCAGCAAAGTCCTACAGAGCCCTACGTTTAATCCCCTCGAATGCGTCGGGATTTCCCTACACCTGTGGTGAAGTGTCTCTGGCAATCAGCCTTGAAAGCCTGCCGCGCTTTCCTCTACCGTAACTGTCTGTCTCAACTGTTACGGAAAAGCCATGATTTTGGCCCGCTCACGCTCCTTGTTTTTCATGGCTTTCATCGCCGGTGCCCTGGCGTTGGGCGGCTCCTATTATCTGGAATATGTGATCGGCCTGCGATCCTGCGGTTTGTGTCTGTTGCAGCGTTTTTGCCTGGCGCTCTTTGCCGGCGTCTGCCTGATGGCTTCAATCCATGGTCCCGGTCGCGTCGGCAATTGCCTCTATTGGTTGCTGGCCCTGGGTTGCAGCCTGGCGGGGACCACCACGGCATGGCGACAAGTGTTGCTGCAAAGCAGTCCATCAGTTCATCCAGGGGTGTGCTCAACCAATCTGGCGGAGCTGTTCGCCAGTACACCTTGGGTGCCTTTAGTGCAGAAGATGTTCAGCGGCACGGTCGATTGTGTGGAAATTTCCTGGACGCTATTCGATTTGAGTATCGCGGAGTGGAGTCTGCTGTTCTTTATCGCCGTGATGATTCTGGCTGTTTCCCAGTTGTGGCGCCTGGTCTGGAGCCGCTGCCTGCGACCGCTCAGCGGCGAGTCGTCGCACCGGGCTCTTATCAGTGATTAAACACTTGTATGAACTTTATCGCCTGAGTACCTTGAAGCCAGTGTCGCGCGGGCATAATCTGGCCCGCACGTGTCATTGGAATTACGTTGCTCGATGACGCTATGCCTGACCGCCCACCGACGTTACAAGAGGCGAGCGGGCGTAGAGCATCTGACCCCCAAGGGAAGAGAGATCACCATGCTCGAAAGTTGTCAGAATGCTCAGGAACGCTGGGGCGGAGTGCACCTGCTGATCGACCGCTGGTTGCAGGAGCGAAAAGAGCTGATCGATGCATACGACAAGCTCGGTGCAAAGCCTGAGGCGCTGAGCGAGAATCGAAAGCCCTTGCAGGAGTTCTGCGGCGTGCTGGTCGATTACGTGTCTGCCGGGCATTTTGAGATCTATGAGCAGCTGACGGGGGAGGCCAAGGCTTTCAACGACAAGCGTGGCCTGGAACTCGCCGAGACGATCTACCCGCGTATCGACGTCATTACCGAGAAGCTTCTCGCGTTCAATGACCTTTGCGATGAAGGCAAATGCGTCGCCGAGAAATTCAAGGAACTGGGCGGGCTGTTACACGAACGCTTTGAGCTGGAAGACTGCCTGATCGAAGTGCTGCATACCGCACACAAGGAAGCCGATTCGGTTCAAGCCTGAATCGCTTCCCGCAAGACCTGAAAACGGTGCGCCAAGGCGCACCGTTTTTTGTGCCCGCGATTTAACGGGTGGCGCCACGTAACTCGACTTCGAACACCAAGGGTGTGAACGGTGCGATCACGTCACCGGCACCCTCGGCGCCATAAGCTTGCGACGAGGGAATCACCAGTCTCCACTTTGCCCCAACAGGCATGTTTTGCAGCGCGCTACGCCACCCGGCTATGACGCTGTCGAGGCTGAACCATTGTGGTTGGCTGTTCTGGTCGAACACCGTGCCGTCGGGTAAGCGACCGATGTACAACACTTGCACCTTGCCGTTCGGTCCTGCCTTGGCGCCATCGCCCGCAGTCAGTTCGGTCAGCAACACGCCATCTGCCAATTCACGCACGCCGGGCCTGGCTTTTTCTTCGGCGAGAAAACGCTGCTCTTTTTCCAGGGCTGCTTCGCTGCGCGGTTCGGCCGATTGCATGGCAACCCGAGCTTCGTGCTCGCTCAGTATCTGTTCGATCTGCTCGTTTTTGAGCGCCAGAGGTTTGCCTTGATAGGCTTGTTGCAGGCCCTCGACCAACGCCTGAAGTTGCAGGTCGGGAACCTCTTGGCGCAAGCGTTCACCCAGGCTCGCACCCAGGCTGTAGGCGAGATCGTGAGCCTCGTTTTCTCGTGTGCTTTCGGCGGCATGGGCCACGGAAAAAAACACGCACAGCGATAAAAAAAAGTAGCGCGACATGGTCACTCTCCGACCGAAATTGCGAACGATTATGCCAGTGAGAATGCGCGCAACGGTGAACTGCTTTTGCATCGGCACAGAAGTTTTTCTGTCCTTTGCAACGCAACGCTTTCGATAGTGTCAACATGCCCTAGCGGCGGTTGCAGCAGAGGTCTAGTATGAGCCGCAACTCACTTCAGCCAGGAGGTAAACCATGTCGGCCACCAAGAAGCCAGTAAACACTCCGTTGCACCTGCTCCAACAACTCTCGAGCAGCCTGCTCGAGCATCTTGAAACCGCTTGTTCCGAAGCCTTGGCTGATGCTGAAAAATTGCTCGCCAAACTGGAAAAGCAGCGCGGCAAAGCGCAAGAGAAACTGCACAAATCCCGCATCAAATTGCAGGACGCCGCAACAGCCGGCAAAGCCAAGGCACAAGCCAAAGCCAAAGGTGCAGTGGGCGATCTCGAGGAGTTGCTTGATGCGCTCAAGGATCGTCAATCGGAAACCCGCGCCTACATTCTGCAACTCAAACGCGATGCTCAGGAAAGCCTGAAACTGGCCCAGGGCGTTGGCCGTGTGCAAGAGGCTGTCGGCAAGGTGTTGACCCTGCGTGCGGCCAAACCAGCTGCTGCGCCTGCAAAGAAAGCAGCCGCCAAACCGGCTGCTGCAAAAGCACCGGCCAAGCCCGCTGCTGCCAAGCCAGTAGCGAAAACTGCCGCGAGAAAACCCGCTGCCAGCACTGCCAAACCAGCGGCTAAAACCACCGCGGCGAAACCTGTTGCTGCACGGTCTGCTGCTGCAAAAGCTGCTGCTGCCAAACCAGTCGCCGCTAAAACTGCCGCCGCAAGACCAGCTGCCAAAACAGCTGCAAAACCGGCCGCTAAACCTGCTGCCCGAACCGCTGCCGCTAAACCTGCAGCCAAACCTGTTGCGGCCAAACCCGCTGCCAAGCCAGCGACCAAACCCGCTGCCAAAGCACCGGCGAAACCAGTCGCTAAAACGGCTGCTGCGAAACCCGCCGCTGCCAAGCCTGCGGCAGCCAAACCCGCAGCGAAGCCTGCGGCAAAACCAGCAGTGAGAAAGCCAGCTGCCGTCAAGCCAGCCACAGCACCTGCGGCCAAACCGGCGACCCCGGCTCCAACCGCAACACCTGCCTCGGCATCCACCCCATCGACAGCTACGTCAGCACCCACGCCGGCGTCTGCTCCGAGTGCAGCAGTGACCTCCCCAACCAGCGCTTCCTAAGTGCCGGTTACCGCGACGCGCAGCTGATGCAGCGCGTCGCGGTCCAGGTGGGCGGCGCCAGCCGTCACGCCTTCAAGCCAGACCGAGAGATCGGTTGCCTTATCCTGCGGCCAATTGTGTGCCGATCGTTCCAGTCGCAATAGCAGATGTCGCTCGGCTTCCAGCTCCAACGCCTTCACCTGTTCACGCAAAGCATTCAAATCGACGTCGTCCGTAGCCGCCGCTTTCCACTGCGTGCGCAAGGCTCGTAACGGTCGAACCACGTCGGCGTCCCAGGACTCGGCCACAGTGCGAAGTTGTTGCAAACGCTGTTCATTGCAGGCGACTCCTCGCTGGCCCAGCCAAGCGGCGCACAGCAGCAGGCAGACGTTAACGCCCGCAGACTGCAATTGCAGGCACGCCTGTTCAACACCCGGTCGGGCGTAAGTACTCAGGGAAAAGCTCCACAGGTCAGAGGACATAGTGCTACTCGCGCCAGTTGCGAGCGAAGCTGGTAGACTCCGCCGCCATTATGATTCGACTTCAGAACCTGACTTTACAGCGTGGCCCGCAACGTCTGCTAGAAGACGCCGAGCTGACGCTGCACGCCGGCCAGAAAGCCGGCCTGATCGGTGCCAACGGCGCCGGCAAATCGAGCCTGTTCGCCTTGCTTCGGGGTGAGCTGCACCCGGACTCGGGTGACTGCTTCCTGCCGGCCGACTGGCGTATCGCCCACATGCGCCAGGAGGTCGACACGCTCGAACGCCTGGCGGTCGACTACGTGCTCGATGGCGACCTGCGCCTGCGTCAGGTGCAACGCGACCTGGCGGCAGCCGAAGCGGCCCACGACGGTGCCGCTCAGGCCCGCCTGCACTCCGAGCTCGATAGCGCCGACGGTTACACCGCCGATGCCCGTGCCCGCAAGTTGCTGGCCGGTTTGGGGTTCACCAACGAGCAGATGGATCGCCAGGTAGGAGATTTCTCCGGTGGCTGGAGGATGCGTCTGAACCTGGCGCAGGCCTTGATGTGTCCTTCGGACCTGCTGCTGCTCGACGAACCAACCAACCACTTGGACCTCGACGCCATCATCTGGCTCGAAGAGTGGCTCAAAAGCTATCCCGGCACCTTGATGCTGATTTCCCACGACAGGGACTTCCTCGATGCCGTGGTCGATCACGTGGCTCACGTCGATCAACGCAAGATCACCTTGTACCGCGGTGGCTATAGCGCCTTCGAGCGTGCCCGTGCCGAGCGTCTGGCCCAGCAACAGCAGGCCTACGAGAAGCAACAGGTGCAACGTGCGCACATGGAAAGCTACATCGCCCGCTTCAAGGCCCAGGCCACCAAGGCCCGTCAGGCCCAGAGCCGGATCAAGGCACTGGAGCGGATGGAGGAGCTGACCGCGGCTCACGTCGACTCGCCGTTCGATTTTGTCTTCCGCGAATCGCAGAAAATCTCCAGCCCGTTGATCGACCTGTCCGATGCCCGATTGGGCTACGGCGACAAAACCGTGCTGGAGAAGGTCAAGCTGCAATTGACCCCGGGCGCGCGGATCGGCTTGCTCGGCCCGAACGGGGCCGGCAAGTCGACCCTGATCAAGAACCTGGCAGGTGAGCTGTCACCGTTGGCCGGTCGCTTGACCCGTGGCGAGAACACCGTGGTCGGTTACTTCGCTCAGCATCAGCTCGACTCGCTGGACTCCAAGGCCAGCCCGTTGCTGCACGTGCAGCGTCTGGCGCCGACCGAGCGCGAACAGACACTGCGCGACTTCCTCGGCGGTTTCGACTTCCGTGGTGCGCGGATCGACGAGCCGGTGCTGAATTTCTCCGGTGGCGAGAAAGCGCGCCTGGCCCTGGCGTTGATTGCCTGGGATCGGCCGAACCTGCTGCTGCTCGACGAACCGACCAACCACCTGGACCTGGAAATGCGTCTGGCGCTGACCATGGCCCTGCAAGAGTTCAGTGGTGCGGTACTGGTGGTTTCCCACGACCGTCATTTGCTCAAGAGCACCACGGACAACTTCTATCTGGTGGCGGACGGCAAGGTCGAGGAGTTCGACGGCGACCTAGAGGACTACACCCGTTGGCTGGTGGAATACCGTCAACGCAATGCCCCGGTCAGCAACACCCCGGTCAACCCGGACAAGACCGACAAGAAAGCCCAGCGTCAGGCCGCTGCTGCGTTGCGTCAGCAACTGGCGCCGCACAAACGCGAGGCTGACAAGCTCGAAGCCGAGCTGGGCAAGCTTCACGAAAAACTGGCGAAGGTCGACGCCAGCCTCGGCGACAGCGATATCTACGAGCCGGCGCGCAAGAACGAATTACGTGATCTGCTGGCCGAACAAGCCAGGTTGAAGGTGCGTGAGTCGGAGCTGGAAGAGTCCTGGATGGAAGCGCTCGAACTGCTGGAAAGCATGCAGGCGGAGCTGGAGGCGCTGTCCTGATGGACGCCTTCAAGCTGCCGCTACCGGCTGTGTGGGTCGAGCCGATCTGGCTCGGCGTGCAAATCCTGCTGATCCTGCTGGCCGGCTACGTTGCCCAGCGTTTCGTCGCCAAATGCCTGACCCGTCTCGGCGAGCGCTATCCGTTTCCGCCGCAGTTGCTGATGCCGCTGCGCGGTGGTCTGCGCTGGCTGATCATGGGCAGTGCATTGATTTTCGTGCTGGAGCGCCTCGGGGTTTCGGCCACGGTGCTCTGGACGGCGTTGTCCGGTTTCGTCGCCGTCGCGGCTGTGGCGTTTTTCGCCATGTGGAGCGTGCTCTCCAATTTGTTGTGCGCGATCCTGATCTTTACCGTCGGCCCATTCCGCATTGGCGACGTGGTCGAACTGGTGGACACCACCGACAAGCCTGGCGTCAAAGGCCGGGTGATTGCGATCAATCTGCTCTACACCACATTGATCGAGGCCGAGGAACTTGGTACCGGCAGCGCCATGGTGCAAGTGCCCAACAGCTTGTTCTTCCAGCGTTCGGTCAGGCGTTGGCGCGGGACGGATGTGTTTCCTTCCAGCGGGTTTGAGAAGTAGCCCTAAAGATCGCAGCCTTCGGCAGCTCCTACATTGGAACGTGTTTTCCCGTAGGAGCTGCTGAAGGCTGCGATCTTTGTGTTCGACCAGATGAAGCCCCTTTTCCTGCAAAAAATCGGTAGTCATTGGCCCAAAGCCGCATTAGCTTAGACGTCTGTCACGAGTCTGAGTCGAGGTGTGCAATGGAGCTTCAAACATGGCTGGCGTTCTTTGCCGCCTGCTGGGTGATCAGTCTTTCTCCCGGTGCCGGCGCCATTGCGTCGATGTCCAGCGGTCTGCAATACGGTTTCTGGCGCGGCTACTGGAATGCGCTGGGTCTGCAATTGGGCCTGGCGGTGCAGATCGCAATTGTCGGCGCCGGTGTTGGCGCAATTCTCACGGCGTCGGCGACGGCCTTCTATGCGATCAAATGGTTCGGCGTGGCGTACCTGGTTTTTCTCGCGATCAAGCAATGGCGTGCGCTGCCCAGCGACATGAGCGATGACGCGGCGGTGCGTCAGATCGGCAAGCCAATGGCGCTGGTGTTCCGTGGTTTTCTGGTGAACATCAGCAACCCCAAGGCACTGGTGTTCATGCTCGCGGTGCTGCCGCAGTTCATTGACCCGCATGCGCCACTGCTGATCCAGTACGTGATCATTGGCGTCACCATGATCTGCGTCGATCTGATCGTCATGGCCGGCTACACCGGGCTGGCCTCCAAAGTGTTGCGACTGTTGCGCACACCAAAACAGCAAAAACGCATGAACCGGACGTTTGCCGGGCTATTCATCGGCGCGGCAGCCTTCATGGCGACACTGCGCAAAGCGGCCGCTTAAAACGGCCCCGTGTAAAAAAGGCGACCCTGGCGGTCGCCTTTTTCGTTTGGGGGGCCGCTCGCGAAACCAATGCGATTACGAAGAACTATCAACAAAGCTTGAGCGAAACCCGTCTGGCGTTAACAATATGTAACTTCGTATTTCCAATTGAGATTTATTCATGATTGCCCCGTCCCGTTTATTGGCCTGGCTGCTGCTGCCGCTGTTCGCGACATGCAGCTTTCAATTGCTGGCCGACCCCGTCGATGGCGCGCCTCAGGCGTTGCACGTGCTTGATTACATCAGCGCGGATTACCCGGAGACGGTGCGGGCGGGAAGCATCATCAATCAGGCCGATTACCGCGCCCAACAACAGTCGATCAAGGCACTGCAAGAGTGGGTCGGGTCCATGCCGGCCAAACCGGAGAAAGCCTCTCTGGAACAGGGCGTGGCTGATTTGCGAAAGGCCGTCAGTGCTCGTCAGGAGGGCGCCGACGTCGCCCGACAGGCTCGGCAATTGGGCGCGAAGTTGGCCGTGGCCTATGAAGTCAGCCAAGCCCCGATCATTACGCCTGACCCTACTCGTGGTGCGCCGTTGTACGCCCAGCATTGCTCAGTCTGCCATGGCGACACCGGGGCCGGCGATGGCCCGGCGGGTGTTGGCCTGATGCCGCCGCCGTCCAATCTTCGCGATGCCTCGCGTGTGGATCGCCTGAGTCTCTATGCGATCTACAGCGCCGTTGGCCTGGGTGTGGAAGGGACGGACATGCCGGCCTTCGCCGATCAACTGGACGACCGTCAACGCTGGGACCTGGCGACCTACATCGCCAGCTTCAGTGCCGACCAGGCTACGTCCGGTAGCGACAAAACCTACAACATCGCCGACCTGGCCCGTCAGACACCGACGGAAGTGCAAGTAGCCGAGGGGCCGCAAGCAGCGGCGACGTTCCGAGCCCAGCGGGCGCAGCCTCCGCAGGTCAAGCGTGGTCCGGCGCAGTTGCTCGATTACACCGCCGCCACCCTGGATAAAAGCATCGCGGCGTATCGCGCCGGTGATCACGATCAGGCCTATGACCTGTCGGTAGCGGCTTACCTGGAAGGCTTCGAGCTGGTTGAAAGCTCGCTCGACAACGTCGATGCCAATGTGCGCAAAGACACCGAAAAGTCCCTCATGGCGTACCGACAGTCGTTGCAGGACAGTTTGTCGGTGGGCGAAGTCGAGCAGCGCCTGGACGCGGCCAAGGCGAAACTGAAAACGTCGGCGGGCCTGCTGGGCAACGACGGCCTGAGCTGGTCCCTGAGCTACATCTCCGGTCTGCTGATCCTGCTGCGCGAAGGGCTGGAAGCGATTCTGGTACTGGCGGCGATCCTGGCTTTCCTGCGTAACACTGGCCAGCAATCGGCGGTTCGCAGCGTCAACGTCGGTTGGGGGCTGGCGCTGGTGGCAGGTTTGGCGACTTGGGCACTGGCGGCCTATGTGATTGATGTCAGCGGTTCGCAGCGTGAGTTGCTGGAAGGCGCGACGGCCTTGTTTGCCGCCGTCATGGTGCTCTGGCTGGGCGTGTGGATGCACGACCGTCGCCACGCTGCGGCCTGGCAGGACTACATCAAGAGCAGCCTGGTGGGCGGCGGTGGTCGGTTCGGTTTTGCGACCCTGGCGTTTTTCTCGGTGTATCGCGAGCTGTTCGAAGTGATTCTGTTCTACGAAACCCTGTGGTTGCAGGCGGGGCCGGCGGGGCATAACGCGGTGTTGGCCGGTGGCGCGACGGCGCTGGTACTGCTGGTCGGTCTGGCGTGGGTGATTTTGCGCGGTTCGGCCAAGCTGCCACTGTCGTTGTTCTTCAGCATCAACGCCGGTCTGTTGTGCGCGTTGTCGGTGGTGTTCGCCGGGCATGGCGTGAAAGCGTTGCAGGAGGCCGGTATTTTCGGCACGCGGCCGGTGCCGTTCATTGAGTTTGACTGGCTGGGGATTCACGCGGACGCGTATTCGCTGGGTGCGCAGGCTGTGGCGATCATCGCGGTTGTTGTGTTGTATGGTCGTAGCTGGGTGGCGGAGAAGCGGCGGGTTCAGGTTTCTTGAACGGCATTCGCTGCGCTCACTTTCGCGGGCGAGCCACGCTCCCACAGGTTTAGCGTTAACCTGTAGGAATGTGGCGTGCTCGCGATGCTTTTCAACAGAGGTAAACAAGATGCGTGTCTGGATCGATGCCGATGCCTGCCCTCGGGCTGCCAAGGACCTGGTGGTGAAATTCGCCCTCAAGCGTCAGTTCGAAGTGGTGCTGGTGGCCGGGCAGCCGCAGATCAAGCCGGGCCTGGCACTGGTCAAATTGATCGTGGTGCCGAGTGGCCCGGATGCCGCCGACGATTATCTGGTGGAACACGCGGTTCCGGGCGAGCTGGTGATTTGCAGCGATGTGCCGCTGGCCGATCGCCTGGTGAAAAAGGGCGTGGCAGCGCTGGATCCGCGGGGCAAGGAGTTCGATGCACAGAACATGGGTGATCGGTTGGCGGTGCGCAACCTGTTCACCGATTTGCGCGAGCAGGGCCAAGTGAGCGGCGGACCGGCCCCGTTCGGCGAGCGTGAGAAGCAGGCGTTTGCCAATGCGCTGGACCGGATTCTGACTCGGCTCACCCGCAAACCCTGAAAAGATCGCAGCCCGCGGCAGCGCCTACGATGGATCGGTGCGTATCCGTAGGAGCTGCCGCAGGCTGCGATTTTTTATGCGTCGTTTTCGTGGGTCAGTTCCAGCACGCGGTCCACGAGTTTGTTGATTCCGGACGCCGCTTCACTGATCGACTGCGCCAGCATGTAAGCCGGTGTACTCACCAGTTTGCGTGCCTTGTCTTCGACGATGTCACTGACTGCGCATTCCTTGTGGGTCGCGCCCATCTTGTTCAGGGCTGTGGCCGTGTCGGTGTCGTTGCCGATGGTGCAGGTCACGCCGGGGCCGTAGATTTTTGCGGCCAGGGCCGGCGAAATGCAGATCAGGCCGACCGGCTTGCCAGCCTCGGCAAAGGCTTCGGTCAGCGTCAGGACATCGGGTTGAACGGTGCAGGCGGTGCCTTCGATGGCAAAGTTGGAGAGGTTCTTGGCCGAACCGAAACCGCCGGGGATGATCAGTGCGTCGAAATCTTCGGCGTTTGCCTCGCGGATGTCCTTGACCTCGCCACGGGCAATTCGCGCCGACTCCACCAGCACATTGCGCGCCTCGGGCATTTCTTCGCCGGTCAGGTGGTTGATCACATGCAGCTGCGCAATGTCGGGTGCGAAACACTGCACCTGCGCGCCACGCTGATCAAGACGCAGCAGGGTAATCACGCTTTCGTAAATCTCGGCGCCGTCGTATACGCCACAACCGGAAAGGATCACTGCAACTTTTTTGCTCATGGGCTTTTCTCCAGATTCATGGCGTTAAATGTCCACTAATTTGTCACTCGTTGCCATAGGGTTAGTTCGCGGTTACACCTAGCATCTGTCCTCAGGATTCCGATCAGGGCGCGTCATGGACTTCATTCTGTATGCGGTGCCGTTTTTCTTTGTGCTCATTGCCGCTGAATTGCTGGCCGATCGTTGGCGCGGGGTCAGTAATTATCGGCTGGCAGACGCGATCAACAGCATCAGCACCGGCGTGTTGTCGACCACCACGGGGCTTTTGACCAAGGGTGTGGGGTTGCTGACCTACGCTTTCGCCCTCAAGCATCTGGCGCTGTTCGAACTGTCGGCCGACAGCGTCTGGGTCTGGGTATTGGCCTTCGTCCTTTATGACTTCTGCTACTACTGGCTGCACCGCATGGGCCATGAGCGCAACATCCTCTGGGCCGCTCACTCGGTGCATCACCAAAGCGAGGAGTACAACCTGTCCACCGCCTTGCGTCAGACCAGCACCGGTTTTGTGCTGAGCTGGATCTTCTACCTGCCGATGGCGGTCGTCGGCGTGCCCTTGCTGGTGTTCGTCAGTGTCGCAGCGCTCAATTTGCTGTACCAGTTCTGGGTGCACACGCGACACATTCCCAAGCTCGGCTGGTTCGAGTGGTTCTTTGTCACGCCGTCCAATCATCGGGCTCACCATGCACAGAACGCTCTCTACATGGATCGCAACTACGGCGGGGTGTTCATTATTTGGGACCGTCTATTCGGCTCGTTCCAGGAAGAGGACGACAACGAACCGGTGATTTTCGGCGTGACCACACCGTTGGAGAGCTGGAACCCGGTGTGGGCGAACCTGCAGTTCTACGCTCAGCTGTGGGCTGATGCCCGACGGACGCAAAGCACCTGGGACAAGCTGCGGATCTGGTTTATGCGCACCGGCTGGCGCCCGGCCGACGTGGCGGCCAAATACCCGATGAACAAACCTGACCTGACCCGGTTCCGCAAATTCGAAGTGCCGCTGGACAGGCGTCAGCAGATTTATGTGCTGTTGCAGTTCTGCGTCTACATCGCGCTGGGCAGTTACCTGATGAATCTGGAACCGAACTTGCCTGCCGCCGCCCTGGTGTTGGGCTGGGGTGCGGTGGCGTTCGGTCTGTTTGTGCTGGGCGTGGCCCTGGAGAATCGCCCGTGGGCGTTGAAGCTGGAGCTGCTGCGGCTGGTGTCGAACGTGCCACTGGTGTGGCTGGCGCCGATGGTTGGGCTGTGGCCGGCCAGTGCGGTGGGCTGGGTCGGCCTGCTCAGCTACAGCCTGTTGAGCGGGCTCGGTCTCTACTGTTGCAGAAACCGCTTCACTCGGCTGGCGTCGTAGGTCCTTCGGTTTTGGCTCGTTCGGCTTTCAGGGCTTGCTCGTCGGCGTAGATTTTTTTGGCCAGGCGCGCGTTCTTGAAACGCCGGCGCAGCCACAGCCCCACGCCCAGGACCAGCAGGGCGCCGAGCACCCACAGCTCGTACTTCTTGACGCTGCCGAGCAGGCCTTCGAGTACCGCGCCGAAGTGATAGGCCGCGGCCGCGAGGGCGGTGGCCCAGATCGCTGCGCCAATCCCGTTCAGCAGCAGATAACGTCCCGGCGGATAGCCCGACAGGCCGATGGCCACCGGCATGACGGTGCGCAAACCGTAGACGAAGCGAAAGCTCAGGACCCAGATGTCCGGGTGTTTGCGGATATGCTCCAGCGCCCGGTCACCCATCATTTGCCAGCGGGGTTTGCGGGCCAGCAATTTGCGGCCGTGCTTGCGTCCCAGGAAGTACCACAGCTGATCGCCGGCATAGCTGCCGAAGAAGGCCACGACCACCACCAGGTTGATGTCCATGTATCCACGGAACGCAAGGAAACCCGCGAGCACCAGAATGGTTTCGCCTTCGAAAAACGTGCCAAGGAACAGGGCAAAGTAGCCGAAGTCATGCAGAAATTGTTGGAGCATTGTCTGGGTGCTGGCGAAATGAACGCGCAGCCTAACCCTTCGGACACATTCAGGAAAGTGTCCAAATGTGTCTCGACGTGAACATTTCCTACAACGACAATGGAATGCGGCTACCTGTCACAGGGTACGCACAACTGTCATGTGTTCGTCATAATGGCCGCTTATAACTGTCACGCTCGCCCGTCTGTGCGGGCTCAGGAGTCTGCCGTGAGTTTTACCCCCGCCAACCGTCTGTTCCCTGCAACCCGCCTGCGCCGTAACCGTCGTGATGATTTTTCGCGTCGTCTGGTCCGTGAAAACGTCTTGACCGTCGATGACCTGATCCTGCCGGTGTTCGTGCTGGACGGTGAAAACCGCCGTGAAGCGGTCGCCTCGATGCCGGGCGTCGAACGCCTGACCATCGACCTGTTGCTCGAAGAAGCGGCCAAGTGGGTTGAGCTGGGTATTCCGGCGCTGGCGCTGTTCCCGGTGACGCCGGCAGGGCTGAAGTCGCTGGACGCCGCCGAAGCCTGGAACCCTGAAGGTATCGCCCAACGCGCCACCCGTGCCTTGCGCGCGCAGTTCCCTGAACTGGGCGTGATCACCGACGTTGCGCTGGATCCGTTCACCACCCACGGCCAGGACGGTATCCTCGACGAGGAAGGCTACGTTCAGAACGACATCACCGTCGACGCACTGGTCAGGCAAGCCCTGTCCCATGCCGAAGCCGGTGCTCAGGTCGTGGCCCCGTCGGACATGATGGACGGTCGCATCCAGGCGATTCGCGAAGCGCTCGAAGTGGCCGGTCACGTAAACGTGCGGATCATGGCCTACTCAGCGAAGTACGCCAGCGCCTATTATGGTCCTTTCCGCGATGCAGTCGGCTCGGCGCTGAACCTGGGCAAGGCCAACAAGGCCTCGTATCAGATGGACCCGGCCAACAGCAACGAAGCCCTGCACGAAGTGGCGGCAGACTTGTCAGAAGGCGCAGACATGGTCATGGTCAAGCCAGGCATGCCGTATCTGGACATCCTTTGCCGGGTCAAAGAAGAATTCAAAGTGCCGACGTTTGTTTATCAAGTCAGCGGCGAATACGCCATGCACATGGCGGCGATCCAGAATGGCTGGTTGAGCGAAGGGGTTATCCTTGAGTCCCTGACCGCTTTCAAACGTGCAGGGGCTGATGGCATCCTGACGTACTTTGCCGTTCGTGCTGCTCAATTGCTACGAGAGCAAAAATAGCCCTCCCAGGAACATTCGATGAATACCGAAGTACTCACTGAAGTTGCCGTAAAAGATGCTCAACCGGTGGTGGAGAAAATCGACGAGACCCCGCCGGAGCTGGAGCCAGCTCCGCCCGCGGTGGTCGTCGAGCCCGCTGCGGCAGCGCCTGCGATTACCATTCCAGGCCTGGATGACAGCAGCCTGTACATCCACCGCGAGCTGTCGCAACTGCAGTTCAACATTCGCGTGCTGGAACAGGCGCTGGATGAGTCCTACCCGTTGCTGGAGCGGCTGAAGTTTCTGCTGATCTTCTCCAGCAACCTGGACGAGTTCTTCGAGATTCGTGTTGCCGGCCTGAAAAAGCAGATCACCTTCGCCCGTGAACAAGCGGGCGCCGATGGTCTGCAACCGCATCAGGCATTGGCGCGCATCAGCGAGTTGGTGCACGGTCACGTTGACCGCCAATACGCGATCCTCAACGATATTCTGTTGCCGGAGCTGGAAAAACATCAGGTCCGCTTCATCCGTCGCCGTAACTGGACGACCAAGATCAAAACCTGGGTCCGTCGTTATTTCCGCGACGAGATCGCGCCGATCATCACGCCGATCGGCCTCGACCCGACGCACCCGTTCCCGTTGCTGGTGAACAAAAGCCTCAACTTCATCGTCGAGCTCGAAGGCATCGACGCCTTCGGCCGCGACTCCGGTCTGGCGATCATTCCGGCGCCGCGTCTGCTGCCGCGGATCATCAAGGTGCCGGAAGAAGTCGGCGGCGCGGGCGACAACTATGTCTTCCTGTCGTCGATGATCCACGCCCACGCCGATGACCTGTTCCAGGGCATGAAGGTGAAGGGCTGCTATCAGTTCCGCCTGACCCGAAACGCCGACCTGGCACTGGACTCCGAAGATGTGGAAGACCTGGCCCGTGCCCTGCGCGGCGAACTGTTCTCCCGTCGCTACGGTGATGCGGTGCGTCTGGAAGTCGCCGACACGTGCCCGAAACACCTGTCCGATTACCTGCTCAAGCAATTCAACTTGAGCGAGTCCGAGCTGTATCAAGTCAATGGTCCGGTGAACCTGACGCGTCTGTTCAGCATCACCGGCCTGGACAGTCAGCGTGAGCTGCAATACCTGCCGTTCACCCCGCAGATCCCGAAACTGCTGCAAAACAGCGAGAACATCTTCAGCGTGATCAGCAAGCAGGACATCCTGCTGCTGCACCCGTTCGAGTCGTTCACGCCGGTGGTCGACCTGTTGCGCCAGGCCGCGAAGGATCCGCATGTATTGGCGGTGCGTCAGACCTTGTATCGGTCGGGTGCGAACTCGGAAATCGTCGATGCGCTGGTGGATGCGGCGCGTAACGGCAAGGAAGTCACCGCGGTGATCGAATTGCGTGCGCGGTTTGACGAAGAGTCCAACCTGCAACTGGCCAGCCGTCTGCAAGCAGCCGGTGCGGTGGTGATCTACGGCGTGGTCGGCTTCAAGACCCACGCCAAGATGATGCTGATCCTGCGTCGCGAGGCCGGCGAGATTGTGCGTTACGCGCACCTCGGCACCGGTAACTACCACGCCGGCAACGCTCGTCTGTACACCGACTACAGCCTGCTGACCTCCGACGACGCCTTGTGCGAAGACGTCGGCAAACTGTTCAGCCAGTTGATCGGCATGGGTAAAACCCTGCGCATGAAGAAGTTGCTGCATGCGCCGTTCACCCTGAAGAAGGGCATGCTCGACATGATTGCCCGGGAAACCCAGTTCGCCGTCGACGGCAAGCCGGCGCACATCATTGCCAAGTTCAACTCGCTGACCGATCCGAAGATCATCCGCGCGCTGTACAAGGCCAGCCAGTCGGGCGTGCGCATCGATCTGGTGGTGCGTGGCATGTGCTGCCTGCGACCGGGCATCGCCGGTGTATCGCACAACATCCACGTGCGTTCGATCATCGGGCGTTTCCTGGAACACACCCGGGTTTTCTACTTCCTCAATGGCGGCGACGAGCAGATGTTCCTCTCCAGCGCCGACTGGATGGAGCGCAACCTCGACAAGCGCGTCGAGACTTGCTTCCCGGTGGAAGGCAAGAAGCTGATCATGCGGGTCAAGAAAGAGCTGGAGTTGTACCTCACCGACAACACCCACAGCTGGAGCCTGCAGTCGGACGGTCGCTACGTCCGCAACACGCCGACCGGCAACCAGAACCCGCGCAGCGCCCAGGCTACTTTGCTGGAGCGATTGGGCAGCCCGATCCTGACGGTTCGTTAACACCGGCTGGGAGTAAAAAAATGGCGATCCCAAGGGATCGCCATTTTTGTTTTCACCGAATTCTGTAGGAGCTGGCTTGCCAGCGATGGCGTACGTTCAGTCACCGCATGGCGTGATAACGCATCGCCGGCAAGCCGGCTCCTACAGGGACGTCAGCGAACGCTGAGGACGATATCGACCCGCGTCAGCCATTGCGCTTCGATTTCGAAATCGGCCTGGGTCAGCTGGTTTTCATCCAGCCAGTTTTCCGGGAACACCACTTCCAGGCTTTTGCCATTGGCGTTCAGCACGACCTGGGGCATCTGCTGGGTGCCGCGAATGTGGTGGAACAGGATCGCAAAGCGCAGCAGCACGCACAGGCGAATCAGCTTGATGCCGTCATCGTCGAAATCGGCAAATTTGTCTTTGGGAATGTTGCGCCGGTGGCCGCGCACCAGCAGTGCGAGCATCAACTGGTCTTCGCGGGAGAACCCGGCGAGGTCCGAGTGTTCGATCAGGTAGGCGCCGTGCTTGTGGTACTGATAGTGAGCGATATCCAGGCCCACTTCATGGACCTTGGCTGCCCAGCCGAGCAGTTCGCGCCAGACACCGTCCTCCAGATCCCAGTCTGCGGCCACCTGGTCGAAGGCATGCAGGGCTTTGCGTTCGACCCGCACCGCCTGTTCCAGATCGACGTGGTAGCGCTCCATCAGCGAGGTGAGGGTGCGTTCGCGTACGTCTTCGTGATGATGGCGACCGAGCAAGTCATACAGCACGCCCTCACGCAGGGCGCCTTCGCAGTGATCCATGCGTTGCAGTTCGAGAGCATCGAAGATCGCTTCGAGAATCGCCAGGCCCGCCGGGAAGATTGCCCGACGGTCCGGCTTGATGCCTTCGAAGTCGATCTTCTCCACATCACCGAGTTTGATCAGCTTGCGCTTGAGCCAGGCCAGCCCCTCGGCATTGACCTCGCCCGTGCCTTGGCCGCCGGCCTTCAGCGCCAGACCGATGGCGCGGATGGTGCCCGAGGAGCCGATGGCTTCATCCCAGGTCAGGCGGTGCAGGGCGTGTTCGATGCTCATGATCTCCAGTCGCGCCGCGGTGTACGCCTGGGCGTAGCGGGCCGGAGTGATCTTGCCGTCCTTGAAATAGCGCTGGGTGTAGCTGACGCAACCCATCTGCAGGCTTTCGCGCAGCAGCGGTTCGAAGCGCTGGCCGATGATGAATTCGGTACTGCCGCCGCCGATATCGGCCACCAGGCGCTTGCCCGGTGTGTCGGCGAGGGTGTGGGACACGCCGAGGTAAATCAGGCGCGCCTCTTCACGGCCGGAGATGACTTCCACCGGGTGGCCGAGGATTTCTTCGGCGCGGTGGATGAACTCGGCGCGGTTGCGGGCTTCGCGCAAGGCGTTGGTGCCGACGATCCGCACGGCGCCTGTCGGCATACCGTTGATCAGTTGGGCAAAGCGCTTGAGGCAGTCCAGCCCGCGTTGCATCGACTCCTCACTGAGGCGACGCTCTTCGTCGATGCCGGCCGCCAGCTGCACCTTCTCCCCGAGACGCTCGAGAATACGGATTTCGCCATTCTGGGCCTTGGCCACGACCATGTGAAAGCTGTTGGAGCCCAGGTCGATTGCGGCGATCAGGGACAGATTCTTGGCTTGGGATTGCGGCATGGTCAGGGGTCTCGGTCGATAACCTCGACATCGTGCCACGATCAAGGGCTGACGCCAACGCGCATGGTTCAATGCCTTGGTCTGAGCTATACCCAAATTCATGAGCCACCATAGCGAGACTCAATCATCTGCACCTTCCTGAACGTGGGAAGGGCAGCTATGATGAGGCCACGTTTTTTTGCTTACAACCTGGAGAATTCCATGAGCAGCGATCTTATCAAACACGTTAGCGACGCGAGCTTCGAGGCTGACGTACTCAAGGCCGAAGGCGCTGTACTGGTCGACTACTGGGCTGAGTGGTGCGGCCCTTGCAAAATGATCGCTCCGGTTCTGGACGAAATTGCCGAGACCTACAAAGGCAAGCTGACCGTTGCCAAACTGAACATCGACGAAAACCAGGAAACCCCGGCCAAGCATGGCGTGCGTGGTATCCCGACCTTGATGCTGTTCAAGAACGGCAACGTTGAAGCGACCAAGGTCGGCGCGCTGTCGAAGTCGCAACTGGCTGCTTTCCTCGACGCCAACATCTAAGCGTCGTTGTAGCGAGTCAGAAAAAGCCCCGCAAATAGCGGGGCTTTTTCGTTATTGAGGGCTAGACGCTCCGAAACTCAGGTGTTACATTCGGCCCCGCGCTGGTTTCTCCAGTGCCCCCTGCTAGCCGTCGCCGACGCTCTCCTTTTCGAATAAGTACGCGATCCTGTCGCCTTCTCCGCGGCGCGGCCTCATTAAGCCAAAAGCTTAATTTCCCCCCTCCATAAATGATTACGTCATTCCTATATGAATCTGACTGAACTCAAGCAAAAGCCGATTACCGAACTGCTCGAATTGGCCGAACAGATGGGCATAGAAAATATGGCCCGTTCGCGCAAGCAGGACGTGATTTTCTCCCTGCTCAAAAAGCACGCGAAAAGCGGCGAGGAAATCTCCGGTGATGGCGTGCTGGAGATTCTCCAGGACGGCTTCGGCTTCCTCCGCTCTGCAGACGCCTCCTATCTTGCCGGCCCAGACGATATCTACGTCTCGCCGAGCCAGATCCGTCGCTTCAACTTGCGCACCGGTGACACCATCGTTGGCAAGATCCGCCCTCCAAAGGAAGGCGAGCGTTATTTCGCGCTGCTCAAGGTCGACACGATCAACTACGACCGTCCGGAAAACGCGAAAAACAAGATTCTCTTCGAGAACCTGACCCCGCTGTTCCCGACCGTGCGCATGAAGATGGAAGCCGGTAACGGTTCCACCGAAGACTTGACCGGTCGTGTCATCGACCTGTGCGCCCCGATCGGTAAAGGCCAGCGCGGTCTGATCGTTGCACCGCCGAAAGCCGGTAAAACGATCATGCTGCAGAACATTGCCGCGAACATCGCGCGTAACAACCCTGAAGTTCACTTGATCGTGCTGCTGATCGACGAACGTCCGGAAGAAGTAACCGAAATGCAGCGCACCGTGCGCGGCGAAGTGGTTGCCTCGACGTTCGACGAGCCGCCAACCCGCCACGTGCAGGTTGCCGAAATGGTGATCGAGAAGGCCAAGCGCCTGGTCGAGCACAAGAAGGACGTGGTGATCCTGCTCGACTCCATCACCCGTCTGGCCCGTGCCTACAACACCGTGATCCCGAGCTCCGGCAAAGTGCTCACCGGTGGTGTCGATGCCCACGCCCTGGAGAAACCGAAACGTTTCTTCGGCGCCGCGCGGAACATCGAAGAAGGCGGCTCGCTGACCATCATCGCCACCGCGCTGGTTGAAACCGGCTCGAAGATGGACGAAGTGATCTACGAGGAATTCAAAGGCACCGGCAACATGGAACTGCCTCTGGATCGCCGTATCGCTGAAAAACGCGTCTTCCCGGCCATCAACATCAACCGTTCCGGCACCCGCCGCGAAGAGTTGCTGACTGCCGACGACGAGTTGCAGCGCATGTGGATTCTGCGCAAGCTGCTGCACCCGATGGATGAAGTCGCTGCCATCGAGTTCCTGGTCGACAAGCTGAAAACGACCAAGACCAACGATGAGTTCTTCCTGTCGATGAAGCGCAAGTAAGTCGAGCAGGCCAAAAAAGCCGGGGAAACCCGGCTTTTTGCTATCTGTTTTTTGATCAACAGGCAGTTCGTGGTTCTGAACCGAAGGGTTCGGCGCTAAACTGCCTGCCCCGAACGCCACGGCCAACACGAGGCTCACGCATGCAGTATCGCGACTTGCGCGACTTTATCAGCGGGCTGGAACAGCGCGGCGAACTCAAGCGCATCCAGATCCCGGTGTCCCCAGTGCTCGAAATGACCGAGGTCTGCGACCGCACATTGCGCGCAAAAGGCCCGGCACTGCTTTTCGAAAAGCCTACCGGTTATGACATTCCCGTACTCGGCAACCTGTTTGGCACCCCCGAGCGCGTGGCGTTGGGCATGGGCGCCGAAGCGGTCAGCGAACTGCGCGAGATCGGCAAGTTGCTGGCGTTCCTCAAGGAACCCGAGCCGCCGAAGGGGCTGAAAGACGCGTGGTCCAAACTGCCGATTTTCCGCAAGATCATTTCGATGGCGCCCAAGGTCGTCAAAGACGCGGTGTGCCAGGAAGTGGTCATTGAAGGCGACGACGTCGATCTTTCGACCCTGCCGGTGCAGACCTGCTGGCCGGGCGACGTCGCCCCGCTGATCACCTGGGGCCTGACCGTCACCAAAGGCCCGAACAAGGATCGTCAGAACCTCGGCATCTACCGGCAGCAAGTGATTGGCCGCAACAAGGTCATCATGCGCTGGCTGAGCCACCGTGGCGGCGCGCTGGATTACCGCGAATGGTGCGAGAAGCATCCGGGCCAGCCGTTCCCCGTGGCCGTGGCGCTGGGTGCCGACCCTGCGACGATTCTTGGCGCAGTGACGCCAGTCCCCGACAGCCTCTCCGAGTACGCCTTCGCTGGCCTCTTGCGCGGTAATCGCACCGAGTTGGTGAAGTGCCGGGGCAACGACCTGCAAGTGCCGGCCACCGCCGAAATCATCCTCGAAGGCGTGATCCATCCGGGCGAGATGGCCGATGAAGGTCCGTACGGCGACCACACCGGCTATTACAACGAAGTCGACAGCTTCCCTGTGTTCACCGTCGAGCGCATTACCCACCGGATCAAACCGATCTACCACAGCACCTACACCGGCCGTCCACCGGATGAGCCGGCGATCCTCGGTGTGGCGTTGAACGAAGTGTTCGTGCCGATCCTGCAGAAGCAGTTCCCGGAGATCACCGATTTCTACCTGCCGCCCGAAGGCTGCTCGTACCGCATGGCCATTGTGACCATGAAGAAGTCGTACCCGGGCCACGCCAAGCGGGTAATGCTCGGTGTGTGGTCGTTTTTGCGACAGTTCATGTACACCAAGTTCGTTATCGTCACCGACGACGATATCAACGCCCGGGACTGGAACGATGTGATCTGGGCCATCACCACGCGCATGGACCCCAAACGCGATACGGTGATGATCGAAAATACGCCGATCGATTACCTGGACTTCGCCTCGCCGGTTTCCGGCCTGGGTTCGAAAATGGGCCTGGATGCCACGCATAAATGGCCGGGCGAAACCACCCGCGAGTGGGGCCGGGTCATCGTCAAGGACGATGCCGTCACCCAACGGATCGATGCCATCTGGAATCAGTTAGGAATAGATTGATGCGTGTAACCTTGCAGCCCTCCGGAGCAGTACTTGAGATATTGCCCGGCGAGCGGATTCTCGATGGCGCACGACGACTGGGCTACGAATGCCCGCAAAGCTGCCGCAATGGCAATTGCCACGTGTGCGCGGCGTTGTTGGTGGAAGGCCGGGTCGAACAGGCAGGCAATGTGCGTGACCACGGCGAGTTCTACACTTGCATAGCGGAGCCGCTGGAAGACTGCATCGTGCTGTGGGATGGCGTGCTCGCGCTGGGAGAATTGCCGGTGCGCAGCGTGTCGTGTCAGGTCATTGAGTGTCGGGACGTGGGCGGTGATACCTGGCGCGTGCGCCTGCGGGCGCCGGCCGGCAAGCCGCCGCGCTACCACGCCGGTCAGTACTTGATGATCGAGCGCGAGAGCGGCGAGAAATCGGCCTTTTCCCTGGCCTCGGCGCCGCACGGGGGGCGTGATCTTGAGATCCACGTGCTGGCGCGCGAAACCAGTGCACTGAACCTTATCGAACAGCTCCAGCGCCGCAGCATGGTGCGGGTCGAGCTGCCCTTCGGCGATACCCATCTCGCGGAACTGCCTGAGGGCCCACTGGTGCTGATCGCGGCGGGTACCGGCATGGGCCAGATCCACAGTCTGATCGAACATTGCCGGGCCTCTGGCTTCAAGTACCCGGTGCATCTGTATTGGGGCGTGCGTCGTCCTGAAGATTTTTATCAGATCGAACATTGGGACGAGTGGCTGAAGTTGCCCAATCTGTTCCTGCACAAAGTCGTCAGCGACCAATGCGGTTGGGGAGGGCGCTGCGGCATGTTGCATGAAGCGGTCTGCGAGGACTTCCCGAATCTGAAGCCTCTGCATGTATACGCCAGCGGCTCTCCGGCCATGGTGTATGGCACGCTGGATGCGCTGGTGGAGGCAGGGATGGACGCTCATCAAATGCGCGCCGACGTGTTTGCCTATGCCCCGCGATCTTGATCCCAGATCCTGATCCTGTAGGAGCGAGCCTGCTCGCTCCTACAGGTTTATAACTCCATATATAGCCAATCGGCATTTATAAATTTATGTAAATGTCGCTAGGTTATATGTCATTCAAGCAATTAATTGAAAACAGCCATGGCATTCAAATTGCCTTAAAACAAATGTGCCTTATTGTTACAACGGTACGTTCTATTAAGTAATCCTTCACTCGCGGGGAGCTGAACGCTATTCGCCATGAGCGCCATTGAATCTGCTTTTTTGAATCTGGCTTACCCTCCGCAGCTCGATCTGGGGCCGCAGCTCACGCACGAACAATTACTCGGCTCAATGCAATCGACCATGGCGCGCCACAAGGGCGGTCCGGTCTGGCTGTTTGCGTATGGTTCGCTGATCTGGCGACCGGAATGCACGGCGGTCGAACGCGTTCGTGGCCGGGTGCATGGCTACCATCGCGGGTTGTACCTGTGGTCCCACGAACATCGCGGTACGCCGGAAATGCCCGGCCTGGTATTTGGCCTGGATCGCGGCGGCTCTTGCAGCGGTTTCGCCTACCGTTTGCCCGAAGAACAACTTGAAGCCTCGCTGTATGCGCTCTGGCAGCGCGAGATGCCGTTCCCTTCCTATCGCCCGCACTGGCTCAACTGCCGTCTCGAAGATGGAAGCCAGGTTCAGGCATTGGGATTTGTTCTGGAGCGGCACCTGCCCAGCTATGCCGGCAACTTGCCGGATCATGTCCTGAGCCACGTGTTTGAAAACGCTTGCGGGCGTTACGGCACCACTCGCGATTATGTCGAGCAGACCGCGCACGCCCTGCGCAGCCACGCCATGCCAGACCGGAATCTGGAGGCGCGGCTCAAGCGTTGTAAGTCAAAAGCCGATCAAGCGAGTGCTTCGCGGCCCTGACTGGCGACTTGTTTGTGACGTAGCGTCGGGGCCAGGAAGGCCATCGCCAGCAAGCAGGCGCCCACCAACAGCACGAAACCGCCATCCCAGCCGAAATGGTCCACGGTGTAGCCCATCGCTGCACTGGCCGCGACCGACCCCCCCAGATACCCGAACAGACCGGTAAAGCCCGCCGCCGTACCGGCCGCTTTCTTCGGCGCCAGTTCCAGCGCCTGCAGGCCGATCAGCATCACCGGGCCGTAGATCAGGAAGCCGATGGACAGCAGCGCGATCATGTCGACCATCGGGTTGCCGGCCGGGTTGAGCCAGTAAACCAGCGTCGCAACCGTCACCAGTGCCATGAACACCATGCCGGTCAGGCCACAGTTGCCACGGAAGATCTTGTCCGACATCCAGCCGCACAGCAGCGTGCCCGGAATGCCTGCCCACTCATAGAAGAAGTACGCCCACGAGGTTTTATCCACGGTGAAGCCCTTGGCTTCCTTGAGGTAGGTCGGCGCCCAGTCCAGCACGCCGTAGCGCAGCAGGTAAACGAAGACGTTGGCCAGGGCGATGTACCAGAGCATTTTGTTGCGCAGCACGTATTTGACGAAGATTTCCTTGGCGCTGAATTCCTCTTCGTGACTGGCGTCGTAGCCTTCCGGGTAGTCGTTCTTGTATTGCTCGATGGGCGGCAGGCCCACGGATTGAGGGGTGTCACGCATGGTCACGAAGGCAAACACCGCCACTGCCAGCGCCACCGCTGCCGGCACATAAAACGCGGCGTGCCAGTCATTGAACAGGCCCATGCCGAGCAGGAACAACGGGCCAATCAAACCGCCACCGACGTTGTGCGCCACGTTCCACACCGACACCACACCGCCGCGTTCTTTCTGCGACCACCAATGCACCATGGTCCGGCCACTCGGTGGCCATCCCATGCCCTGGGCCCAGCCGTTGATGAACAGCAGAATGAACATCATGGTCACGCTGGACGTCGCCCACGGCGCGAAACCGAAAACGAACATCACCCCGGCCGACACCAACAGGCCGAACGGCAGGAAGAACCGCGGGTTGGAACGGTCGGACACCAGGCCCATCAGGAACTTTGAAAGACCGTAGGCGATGGCGATGGCAGACATTGCCAGCCCCAGCTGGCCACGGGAGTAACCCTCGTCGATCAGGTACGGCATGGCCAGGGAAAAGTTCTTGCGCAGCAGGTAGTAACCCGCATAGCCAATGAAGATACCGGCGAAAATCTGCCAGCGCAGGCGCCGGTAGGTGCTGTCGATTTTTTCTTCAGGCAATGGAGCCTGATGTGCGGCAGGACGAAAGAAAGCAAACATTCAAGAGCTCCAAATTTCTTGTTTTGACTGCGGATGCGAATGTTACAGTTTCGTTACCGAAAATAGCACCGGTTCTCATCGGCAAAACAGCGGAAATGTTGGAAAGCGAGCGTTCCTTTATGAACATGTCGCTCAGGTATAAGTGAAGGGCGTTGTAGGAAGCGTTACCTGTTTTCGTTGAGGGGCATTCGAGCTGCCTGAAAGAGGGCAGGCCTTTGGGAAAGGTCCTTCGTTCAAAACGGAAGTCATGGCGTTATGCGCAACGACCTTGATCCGTAACCTTTTGTGCTGTTGCCAGGTCTGGCGTTGCAGGCGAAGGGAGTAGGGATATGCGGTGGTGGTTGGGTGGACTTTTGTTGCTGGTATCAGTGGATATCTGAGCCGGAGAGGTATTCCTGATACCTGAAGATAACCCGAAGCCGATTTATCCGGTGGCGCTGTACCGGGCGGGTATCACCGGCGTGGTGCGTATCAGCATGACGGTGAAGGCCGATGGGTCAGTCAGTGATGCCGTGATTGCGGAAAATGCGCATCCCGAACTCGGAGAGGCGTTATTGGCCGCCGTTAATCAATGGCGATTCAAGCCATGGACGATTACCGAGGATCAGCCTGCGCAAGTCACCGTGGTTGCACCCATTGATTACAGGCTGGACAGAGAGCATCCCTTTCACGTCAACAAGGAATTGGAACGGGTGAAATGCAGTGCCATCGCACGGGCATCGTTGAACATTGCCACGTCCTCGTGGGTAGACCTGCCGGTTTTCAGCTGGACCCGCAGTTACCTGACCCACTCGCTTTCACCGACGCAACTGCCGGAAGAGAAACGCCTGGCTCTGATTGCCAAGCTCAATGCCAGCGTCCGTTCGATTGTGCAGCGCTGTAATGTGCATCCGGCGAGCCGGTATGTGCGGTTTTTACCGGAGGAAATTCGGGTGTTGCTTTGACGGCAGTAAAAGCGCGGCTGCATGGCCGCGCTTTTTTCGCATCGAGATTCAGCGAACCTGAACCACCACTTTCCCGACCGCCTTGCGCTGGCCAAGGTCATTGATCGCCTGCGCCGCATTGCCCAGGGGATAAACCTGCGACACCAGCGGCTTCAGCTTGCCTTCGGCAAACCAGCCAAACAGTTGCTGGAAGTTTGCCGCGTTGTCTTGCGGCTGGCGTTGGGCGAACGAGCCCCAGAACACGCCGAGCACTGCCGCACCCTTGAGCAAGGCCAGGTTGACTGGCAGTTCGGGAATGCGCCCGCTGGCGAAGCCGACCACCAGCAGACGGCCGTTCCAGGCGATGGCGCGGATGGCCTGGTCGAACAGGTCGCCGCCGACCGGGTCGTAGATCACATCGGCGCCCTGGCCGTCGGTCAGGCGTTTGATTTCGTCCTTGAGGTTGGTTTCGCTGTAGTTGATCAGCTCATCGGCGCCGGCAGCCTTGGCCACGGCGAGTTTTTCCTTGCTGCTGGCGGCGGCGATGACACGGGCGCCCATGGCTTTGCCGATTTCCACGGCTGCCAGGCCGACACCACCGGAAGCGCCGAGCACCAGCAGGGTTTCACCCGGTTGCAGGTTGCCGCGCTGCTTGAGGGCGTGCATCGAGGTGCCGTAAGTCATGCTGAACGCGGCGGCGGTGTTGAAATCCATTGATGGCGGGATGGGCAGTACGTTGTAACCCGGCACCGCGACCTGTTCGGCGAAACTGCCCCAGCCGGTCAGGGCCATGACCCGGTCGCCGACTTTCAGGTGGCTGACCTTTTCACCCACTTCGCTGACGATCCCGGCCGCTTCACCGCCCGGGGAAAACGGGAAGGGCGGCTTGAACTGGTACTTGCCCTCAATGATCAGCGTGTCGGGGAAATTCACCCCGGCGGCGTGCACCTCCAGCAGGATTTCGTTCTTCTTCGCGACAGGGCTGGCGACGTCTTCCAGCACCAGCGATTCGGCAGGGCCGAAGGCTTTGCACAGCACGGCTTTCATCAGGGCTATTCCTTTGGGAGTGATGGCCGATAAGTGTAGGTGTGTGAGTCGACGGGTCAACGAGCATGCCCGACCCTGATAGTCAGCCATAAGCTTGTGCTGGCTTGGCGGGTCGTTATGCTAGGCCGCAAACCGGATAAGGAGCGAATTGTGAAAGCGTGGATCATGTTGATGCTGGCCCTGTCTCTGCCTGTGGCAGCGGTGGCCGAAGAAGCCAAAGAGGGTGAAACGGCGCCGAAGGTTAATTACATCACCCTGAGCCCGCCGTTCGTGGGCAACTATGGTTTGGACGGCACGCCCAAGCTCAAGGTCTACAAGGCCGATGTGGCGTTGCGCGTGACCGGTGAAGAGGCGACCAAAGCGGTCAAGGCCAACGAACCGTTGATTCGTAATCAGCTGGTGGCGCTGTTTGCCCAGCAGACCACCGAGACGATGAACAACGTCGAGGCCAAGGAAAAGCTGCGTCAGGAAGCGCTGAAGCAGACCCAGCAGATCATGAACGATGAAACCGGCAAGCCGGTGGTTGAAGATCTGTTGTTCAACAATTTGATCATCCAGTAATGCTGGATCCGTAGGAGCCGGCTTGCTGGCGATAGCGCCCTCAAGACCGCCATCGCCAGCAAGCCGGCTCCTACAAAGGCATCTCAGCGCAGTGCAATCACCGCCGCCCACTGATCTTCAGTCACTGGCATCACCGAAAGCCGCGAACCCTTCTGCACCAATGGCATCTCGGCCAACGCAGCCTGCTGCTTCAGATAGTCCAACTTCAGCACCCGAGCAAACGTCTCGACGTGAGCGACATCAATCGCGCTCCAGGCGTTTTTCTCAGCCGTGGCCTTTGGGTCGTAGTAGTGGCTTTCCGGTTCCAGCGCCGTCGGGTCCGGATACGCGGCTTCGATAATTTTGCCGATCCCGGCAATCCCTGGCTCGGGGCAGCTGGAGTGATAGAAGAAAAACTCATCCCCCACCGCCATCGCCCGCAGGAAGTTGCGCGCCTGATAGTTGCGAACCCCGTCCCAGCGCGCTTTGCCGAGCTTTTCCAGCCCTTTGATCGAGAGTTCGTCGGGCTCGGATTTCATCAGCCAATAGGCCATGGTTCTGGCTCCTTGCGAGGTGGTTGGACAGGTTGTCGGGCGATTTTATGACAAACCGACAGTCGGTTGACGTCAGCGTTTGCGCAGCGGTTCACGTTGCCGCAAAATGCCGGCCTTTAAAGCTTGACGCTGCTGCACGGCCTACAAACGGAAACCGCTGCTGTCATCGTGTTGATGTGCCTTTGGGGGGCAATCGATGAAACGCAAACCGGATTTACTATGGATTCTGGTCATTTTGTTCGGCCTTGGCGTCGTGACCACTGGCTATGCCCAAAGCCTGTGGGCCAGCAAGACTGACGCGCCGGTTGAACTCGCACAGCTGCAGCAACAGTCGACAGCCTTCAAGCGCTGATCCTGTTTTTTCGGCGCCGCTGATTCCAGTGGCGTCTAGCCTGCGTAATACCAGGCCTTGTCCGTTACCGTTCCTTGCAGCGGCACATCCCAGCTCGCCTGAGCCAATCGCTCGACCTTCTGACATTCATGGGCCAGTCCCAACAGCGTCGGCTTGCGCCAGTCCTTGCGACGCGCCAGGTAAGCCAGGCTTCGATCATAGAAGCCACCGCCCATGCCCAGTCGGCCACCGACATCGTCAAAACCCACCAACGGTAACAGCACCAGATCCAGCGCCCAGACCTTGCGTTGACGGGCGATGTTGGCTCGTGGCTCGAGGATGCGAAAGCGGTTGGGCTTGAGCTTTTCCCCCGGTCGGATGCGCTGGAAGACCATTTTGGTTCGCGGCCAGGCGCTCAGGACCGGCAGGTAAGTGGCCTTGCCCCGGCGTTGCGCGGCACGCAACAACAGGCGCGGGTCGATTTCACCGTCGGTGGGCAGGTAGAGCGAAATGTGTCTGGCGCGGCGAAACAATGGCTGCTGAGCCAATTGCTTGTACAGCCCGCGAGCGGCCTGGCGCTGCTGACTGGGTGTCAGTGCGCGGCGGGCCTTGCGCAGCATGCGTCGAAGTTGCGGGCGGGGAAGCAGCGCAGGTTCGGTCATGGAATCGGGCTTCGGCAGGACGGATACGTAAAGCGTACCCGTAAAAAAGCCGATGCCGGTATTTAAACCGGCATCGGACTGGAATCAGGCTCCCCGGATGAACCGCTGCTGACTTAGCCCTTGAACCCGAAAGTTCAAGGTGGAAGATGCAGTAGGCTTTAAGGCTTTCCGTCTAGCGGACATGCACACCAGCCCAACGTGCAACCTCCAGGGTAGTGCGAATCGGCTCAGGGACGTGGTCAACTGGCAAGCACCCCAGGGAGTGATGCGAGTATACCTCAAGCGGTTGCGCTAATCAGCCTTTGGTGACGTCCGGATCGGCGGCGAGCGCCAGGTCGACGCGATCGAGCAAGTCGCGAACCTGCTCGCGGGTCGAACCGCTGACCTGCACATCCGGGCGTTCTTCCTTGTGCAGCAAGTCATGCGTGATGTTCAGCGCGGCCATCACGGCGATGCGATCGGCACCGATGACTTTGCCGCTGCTGCGGATCTCACGCATCTTGCCGTCCAGGTAACGGGCGGCGCTCACCAGGTTGCTGCGCTCTTCCTGGGGACAGATGATCGAATACTCTTTGTCGAGGATCTGCACGGTGACGCTATTGCTTGAACTCATGAGTCTTGCTCCAGGGCCTTGAGGCGCGAAATCATCGATTCGACCTTACGCCGGGCGATTTCGTTTTTTTCAATGAGGTGCGCGCGTTCCTCGCGCCAGGTCTTTTCCTGAGCTAGTAAGAGTCCATTTTGACTCTTTAGTTGCTCGACTCGGTCAATCAGCAGCTCGAGTCTGGCCATCAGCGCTTGCAGGTCGGTGTCTTCCATTGTATTCACTGTCTGATGGGTGTCGGCCTGTAGGAGCGAGCTTGCTCACGATGAGTTTGATAACGCCGCGGAGTATCAGGTACCCAGCGTAATCGTTTGCGACCATCGCGAGCGTGCTCGCTCCTACAGGGGTAGTCGATGTAGGATACAAGGCCTTCATTCTAGACATAGCGCCGTCTGGCGCCTAGCTGCCCATGACCATTCAGAATTCCCCGTACCAAGCCTTTGCCACCCTGCTGACCTCCAGCGGTCATAACGTCTCGCCCGCCGAACTGCATGGCCTGTTGCTCGGCCGCAGCTGCGCCGGCGCCGGTTTCGATGCCGAAGGCTGGCTGATCGATGCCGCCGAATTGCTCGAAAACGAGCCGCAGGACAACGTTCGCAGCGCCTTGATCGGCCTGCAAGAGATGGTCAAGGGCGAGCTCACCGGTGACGACGTGACCGTCGTTCTGCTGCTGCCGACCGACGACGCTCCGCTTGCCGACCGTGCCATCGCACTGGGCCAATGGTGTCAGGGCTTCCTCAGCGGTTTCGGCTTGAACTGTCGTGACAGCAGCGCCCTGAGCACCGAGGCCACCGAGGTTTTGCAGGATCTGGCGGCCATTTCCCAGGTGCAAGACGCCCTGGAAGAGTCCGAAGACGGCGAAACCGACTATATGGAAGTGATGGAATACTTGCGCGTCGCGCCGCTGCTGCTGTTCTCCGAGACCAAAAAAGACGTGCCGGCTGCCGCCAAACCGTCTTTGCATTAATCGTAGAAAAGGGAAAACCATCTGCCCATGATCCATATCCCGAAATCGGAATACAGCCGTCGCCGCAAGGCCTTGATGGCGCAGATGGAACCCAACAGCATCGCTATTTTGCCTGCCGCCGCGGTGGCCATTCGCAACCGCGATGTCGAGCACGTCTACCGTCAGGACAGTGACTTCCAGTACCTCAGCGGTTTTCCCGAGCCTCAGGCTGTACTGGTATTGATGCCGGGGCGCGTGCATGGCGAATACATCCTGTTCTGCCGCGAGCGCAACGCCGAGCGCGAGTTGTGGGATGGTTGGCGTGCCGGGCAAGAGGGCGCGATCCGCGACTTCGGTGCCGACGACGCGTTCCCGATCACCGATATCGACGACATCCTGCCGGGCCTGATTGAAGGGCGCGACCGGGTGTACTCGGCCATGGGCAGCAACCCCGAATTTGACCGCCACCTGATGGACTGGATCAACGTGATCCGCTCCAAGGCCAACCTCGGCGCCCAGCCACCGAACGAATACGTTGCCCTGGATCATCTGCTTCACGACATGCGCCTGTATAAATCGGCGGCAGAAGTGAAGGTGATGCGCGAGGCCGCGCGGATTTCCGCCCAGGCGCACGTTCGAGCCATGCAGGCTTGTCGCGCCGGTTTGCACGAATTCAGTCTGGAAGCGGAGCTCGATTACGAATTCCGCAAGGGCGGGGCGAAAATGCCGGCCTACGGCTCGATCGTCGCGGCGGGGCGCAACAGCTGCATCCTGCATTACCAGCAGAATGACGCGCTGCTCAAGGACGGCGATCTTGTGTTGATCGACGCCGGTTGCGAGATCGACTGCTACGCCAGCGACATCACCCGCACCTTTCCGGTCAGCGGCAAGTATTCGGCGGAACAGAAAGCGATTTACGAGCTGGTGCTGGCTTCCCAGGAAGCGGCCTTCGCTGAAATCGCCCCGAACAAACACTGGAATCAGGCGCACGAAGCGACGGTCCGGGTCATCACGGCCGGTCTGCTCAAGCTGGGCCTGCTTGAGGGCACCGTCGACGAGTTGATCGCCAGCGAAGCCTACAAGGCGTTTTACATGCACCGCGCCGGCCATTGGCTGGGGATGGATGTGCATGATGTCGGCGAATACAAGGTTGGTGGTGAATGGCGCGTGCTGGAAGTCGGCATGGCGCTGACCGTGGAGCCGGGCATCTACATTGCCCCGGACAATCAGAAAGTCGCGAAAAAATGGCGCGGCATTGGCGTGCGCATCGAGGACGACGTAGTGGTCACCAAAACCGGCTGTGAAATCTTGACCCACGGCGTACCGAAAACGGTCGCCGAGATCGAGGCCTTGATGGCTCAAGCGCGGACGCAAGCAGCATGAGTCGAGTCAATCTGGCGATTATCGGTGGCGGTCTGGTCGGTGCGAGCCTGGCGTTGGCGTTACAGGCCGGGGCGAAGGCCCGGGGCTGGAAAATCGTGCTGATCGAACCGTTTGCTCCCGGCGATACGTATCAACCGAGCTACGACGCCCGTTCTTCGGCGTTGTCCTTCGGTTCCCGGCAGATTTACCAGCGGTTGGGCGTCTGGCAGGAGATTTCCCGCCGCGCCGAGCCGATCAAGCAGATTCATGTGTCCGACCGTGGCCGTTTTTCCACTGCGCGCCTGTCGGCCATGGAAGAGGGCGTTCCGGCGCTGGGCTATGTGGTGGAAAACGCCTGGCTCGGCCAATGCCTGTGGCAAGGCCTGGACAAGGACGTGATCAGTTGGCGTTGCCCGGCGGAAGTCACGCGCATGGAGCCGCTGACCGATGGCTATCGCCTGACCCTCAACGATGAAACCACCCTGGAATGCGACCTCGCGGTCCTCGCCGATGGCGGCCGTTCCGGTCTGCGTGAACAACTGGGGATCGGCATCAAGACGCGCCCGTACAACCAGAGCGCGCTGATCGCCAACATCACCCCGAGCGAATCCCACAACGGCATGGCGTTCGAGCGATTCACCGATGACGGCCCGATGGCGTTGCTGCCGCTGCCGGAAAACCGCTGTGCGTTGGTCTGGACCCGTCTGGGCATGGACGCGCAACGACTCGCAGCCCTCGATGAGCGCAGCTTCCTCAGCGAGTTGCAGGGCGTGTTCGGTTATCGCCTCGGCACGTTGAAACAGGTCGGCGCACGGCATCTGTATCCGCTGACGCTGGTGGAAGCCGAGGAACAGGTGCGTCCGCATCTGGCCGTGCTCGGCAACGCCGCTCACAGCCTGCACCCGATTGCCGGCCAGGGTTTCAACCTGTCCCTGCGTGATGCCCAGGCGTTGGCCGATGCCTTGCTCTCCAGTGAAAAATCACTGGGCGATTTCGCCACATTGCAGGCGTACCGCGAACGTCAGCGCCTCGATCAGAACCTTACCGTGGGCTTCTCCGATCAGGTCACGCGCCTGTTCGGAAGCACCCAGCCGTTGGTGTCCCTGGGGCGCAACATCGGCCTGCTCGGCCTCGATCTGCTGCCACCGGCCAAACGCTGGTTCGCCCGCCAGGCCATGGGTTTGGGTACTCGCCCTGATGCTTAAGTGGCTGACTCGCAAGTTCGGCAAAGCCCGATTGATGCGCCGCTTCATGAGCTTCTACCCGCCATACCTCGGCGCGGGCGTGCGGGTGCAGCACATCAGTGACGATTTTCGCGATGTCCGGGTGTCCATGGGCCTGACCTGGTACAACCGCAATTATGTCGGCACCCAATTTGGCGGCAGCCTGTACTCGATGGTCGATCCGTTTTTCATGCTGATGCTGATGGAAAACCTCGGACGCCAATACATTGTCTGGGACAAGGCCGCCGACATCGATTTCATTTCGCCGGGCAAAGGTCCGGTGTTCGCCCGCTTTACCATTGACGACACCTTGCTCGATGAGATCCGCCGGCAGACGGCCGATGGCGAAAAATACCTGCCGCAACTGCAAGTCGATATTCATGACGGCGCCGGTCACCTCGTGGCCCGGGTCGGGAAAACCCTTTACGTGCGGCTCAAGCCGCAAGAGAGACAGGCTTAAAGCATGGAAATGCGCGCAGATCTGCTGATTGTCGGGGCCGGAATGGTAGGCAGCGCCTTGGCGCTGGCATTGCAGGACAGCGGTCTGGAAGTCCTGCTGCTGGACGGCAGCCCGTTGAGCGTCAAGCGTTTCGACGACCAGGCACCGTTTGAACCGCGGGTGAGCGCCTTGTCGGCGGCCAGCCAGCGAATTCTCGAACGCCTGGGCGTGTGGGACGGCATCGTCAAGCGCCGCAGCGCCCCTTACACCGACATGCAGGTCTGGGATGGCAGCGGCACCGGGCAGATCCATTTCTCGGCGGCCAGCGTGCATGCCGACACGCTGGGGCATATCGTCGAGAACCGCGTGGTTCAGGACGCCTTGCTTGACCGTTTGCACGATTGCGACCTGGGGATGCTGGCCAACGCGCGCCTGGAGCAGATGCGCCGCTCCGGCGACGACTGGCTGCTGACCCTGGCCGATGGCCGTACTTTGCGTGCGCCGCTGGTGATTGCGGCGGACGGCGCCAATTCGGCGGTGCGACGCCTGACCGGTGTCGCGACGCGCGAGTGGGATTACCTGCACCACGCGATCGTCACCAGTGTGCGCAGCGCCAAGCCCCATCAATCGACGGCCTGGCAGCGGTTCACCGACACCGGTCCACTGGCGTTTCTGCCGTTGGAGCGGGACGGGCAGCAGGATTGGTGTTCAATTGTCTGGTCGACCACGCCAAGCGAGGCCGAACGCCTGATGGCCATGGACGACGCGGATTTTTGCAAAGCGCTCGAACGCGCCTTCGAAGGCCGGCTCGGCGAAGTCCTCAGTGCCGACCCACGCCTGTGCGTGCCGCTGCGTCAGCGTCATGCCAAGCGTTATGTGGCGCAAGGCCTGGCGCTGATCGGCGACGCGGCCCACACCATTCATCCACTGGCCGGTCAGGGTGTAAACCTTGGGTTTCTCGATGCAGCGGTATTGGCGGAAGTGCTGTTGCAAGCCGCTGCCCGTGGCGAGCGTCTGGCGGACGTGAAGGTCCTCAGCCGCTTTGAGCGTCGGCGCATGCCGCACAACCTGGCGTTGATGGCGGCGATGGAAGGCTTCGAGCGGTTGTTCCAGGCCGATCCGCTGCCGGTGCGCTGGTTGCGCAATACCGGGTTGAAGATGGTTGACCAGATGCCCGAGGCCAAGGCGTTGTTTGTGCGTGAGGCGTTAGGGCTGATCGGCGATTTGCCAGCGCTCGCCAAAGCCTGAGGAGCGTGGTGGATTTACGGTTGTGCAACATCTGGTAACTCCTCCACGAAGTGTTCGATTGAGAAGGCAAATGTGAGTCCTTATCATTTGGCTTCATTTTTCATTCGAGGGACCGCTCCCATGTTGGCACCGAAGCGTCTACTGACCGCAATCGCCCTGACCCTGATCGGCAGCACCGCCGCCCAGGCTGCTGACGAGGTGGTGGTCTACTCCTCGCGTATCGATGAGCTGATCAAGCCGGTCTTCGATGCCTACACCGCGAAAACCGGTGTGAAGGTGAAATTCATCACCGACAAGGAAGCGCCGCTGATGCAGCGGATCAAGGCCGAAGGCGAGAACGCCACGGCCGACCTGCTGCTGACCGTTGATGCCGGTAATCTCTGGCAGGCCGAGCAGATGGGCATCCTCCAGCCGTTCACCTCGAAAACCATCGACACCAACATCCCGCTGCAATACCGCGCCGCTTCCCATGCCTGGACCGGGCTGAGCCTGCGGGCGCGGACCATCGCCTATTCCACTGACCGCGTGAAACCGGGCGAACTGACCACCTACGAAGCGCTGGCCGACAAGAACTGGGAAGGTCGCCTGTGCCTGCGCACGGCGAAGAAGGTCTACAACCAGTCCCTGACCGCCACCATGATCGAAGTGCACGGCGCAGAGAAAACCGAAAAAATCCTCAAGGGCTGGGTCAACAACCTGTCCACCGACGTGTTCTCCGACGACGTAGCGGTGCTGGAGGCGATCAATGCCGGTCAGTGCGACGTCGGCATCGTCAACACCTACTACTACGGCCGCCTGCACAAGCAGAAGCCGGATTTGCCGGTAAAACTGTTCTGGCCGAACCAGGCGGACCGTGGCGTGCACGTCAACCTGTCGGGTATCGGCCTGACCAAGTACGCCCCGCACCCGGAAGCGGCCAAGGCGCTGGTGGAGTGGATGACCACGCCTGAGGCGCAGAAAATCTTTGCCGATGTGAACCAGGAATTCCCGGCCAACCCGGCTGTGCAGCCATCGGCTGAAGTCGCGGCCTGGGGCAAGTTCATTGCTGATACCTTGCCTGTGGAAATCGCCGGCAAGCGCCAGGCCGAAGCGATTCGCCTGATGGATCGCGCTGGCTGGAACTGAGTCGCCCGTTATACTGCGCCCCGCCTATGCGGGGCGTTTTGTTTGTGCGCCCCGCGTTTTGCTCCTGTAGGAGCCGGCTTGCTGGCGAAGGCGTTCTTGCGTGTTGCAGCGATCTTTCGGCCGTCTTCGCTGGCAAGCCAGCTCCTACAAAATCTATCCACTCCCAATTCTGACCATTTCATCGTTTAGAGAGCTTTGTCCTTGGCCCACCCCGCCCAACGCCGCTGGTATCCCCTGGTCTTCGCCATCGCTGCGTTGGTTCTGCTGCCCCTGAGCGTGCTGCTGCTGTCCTGGCAGACCATCGATCAACAGATCTGGTCCCACCTCTGGGACACGCAGATGCCACGGCTGCTGGGCAATACGCTGACCCTGGTGTTGGGCGTCGGTGTGGGTGTGACGCTTCTAGGCGTGAGCCTTGCCTGGCTGACCAGCCTTTGCGAATTCCCCGGTCGACGCTGGCTTGATTGGGCGTTGATGCTGCCGTTCGCCATTCCTGCCTACGTGCTGGCCTTCGTCTTCGTCGGCCTGCTGGATTTCGCCGGGCCGGTGCAGTCCCTGCTACGCGAATGGTTGGGTACGGGGCTGCGTCTGCCGCGTGTGCGCTCCACGGGCGGCGTGATTGTCGTGCTCGTGCTGGTGTTCTATCCCTACGTGTATCTGCTGGCGCGCACCGCGTTCCTCGCCCAGGGCAAAGGCCTGATGGAAGCGGCGCGGGTCCTGGGCCAATCGCCGTGGCAGGCGTTCTGGCGGGTGGCATTGCCGATGGCGCGGCCGGCCATTGGCGCGGGTGTTGCGTTGGCGCTGATGGAAACCCTGGCGGACTTCGGGGCTGTGTCGGTGTTCAACTTCGACACCTTCACCACGGCCATCTACAAGACCTGGTACGGATTCTTCAGCCTGTCTACCGCCGCGCAACTCGCCAGTCTGTTGCTCCTGGTGGTGATGGTCGTGCTGTACGGCGAGCGGCGTGCTCGCGGGGCCAACCGGACGAGCAACGAGCGACCACGGGTCAAGGCGTTGTATCACCTGCGAGGGTTCAAGGCGTTGGCGGCCATGACCTGGTGCGGACTGGTCTTCGCCTGCGCTTTCGTCATTCCGATGCTGCAATTGGTTGTCTGGTTCTGGCAGCGCGGGCGCCTGGATCTTGATGAGCGTTACACCGGGCTGATCGTCCACACCTTGTATCTGGGCGCGATGGCGGCGTTGATTACCGTGTGCGTCGCCCTGGTGCTGGCGTTTGCCCGGCGTCTGGCGCCGACCCAAGGGATTCGGGCCGGGGTCAGCCTGGCCAATCTGGGCTACGCCTTGCCCGGTTCGGTGCTGGCAGTGTCGATCATGCTGGCATTCAGTTACCTGGATCGTGAGCTGGTGATTCCGCTCTCGGGCTGGCTCGGCGGCGCTGGCAAACCGCTGCTGCTCGGCAGCCTGGCGGCGCTCCTGCTGGCGTATCTGGTGCGTTTCATCGCCGTGGCTTACGGGCCGCTGGAAAGCAGTCTGGCGCGTATACGACCGTCTTTGCCCGAAGCGGCACGTAGCCTAGGCGTCAGTGGGCCACGACTTTTTTTCAAAGTGTATCTGCCGTTGTTGCTGCCCGGCACCTTGAGCGCAGCGTTGCTAGTCTTTGTCGATGTGCTCAAGGAAATGCCCGCGACCCTGCTGATGCGCCCGTTTGGCTGGGATACGCTGGCCGTGCGGATCTTTGAAATGACCAGCGAAGGCGAGTGGGCGAGGGCGTCTTTGCCGGCGTTGACCCTCGTGTTGGTCGGGCTGCTACCGGTCATCGGATTGATCCGACGTTCAGCGCATCGAAACACCTAGGTGCCAGTCCTACACCTTGCGGCTACAATGCGCGGCATTCGGTGCGGTCCGTCTGACAGACCAAGTGGCTGAAATCGGCTAAAAGCCTTTAATTCAAAGGGTTCAAGCTGTGCAGCACTTGTCCGCACCTTCGCCACGCCCGGAAGGAGAAACCCATGGGACAGCGTACGCCTCTGTATGACCTTCATCTCGCCCTTGGCGCGAAGATGGTCGATTTTGGCGGTTGGGACATGCCTCTGCATTATGGATCGCAGGTCGAGGAGCACCATCAGGTGCGTCGCGATTGCGGTGTCTTCGATGTATCCCACATGACCGTGATCGATGTCAGCGGCCCCCAGGCCAAAGCCTGGCTCCAGCATTTGCTGGCCAATGATGTCGAGCGCCTGCACAGCCCCGGCCGTGCGTTGTACAGCGCCATGCTCAATGAGCAGGGCGGTATCGTCGACGACATGATCGTCTATCGCCTCGACGAGGGTTATCGCCTGGTGGTCAATGCGTCCACCCGCGATCAGGACATCGCGTGGATGTCAGCCCATCTCGACGGCTTTGACGTGCAGATGAGCGAGCGTTCCGAAATGGCGATGCTGGCCATTCAAGGTCCCCACGCCCGGCAGAAAATTGCCGAACTGGTGAGCCAGTCCCGCAGCAATCTGATCCAGATACTCAAGCCCTTCGAAGGTCAGCCCGACGGTGACTGGTTCATCGCGCGCACCGGTTATACCGGCGAAGACGGGTTGGAGATCGTCCTGCCAGCCGATCAGGCACCCGGATTTTTCAACGATCTGGTCGGTGCCGGGATCTCTCCGATAGGCCTTGGTGCCCGGGATACCTTGCGCGTCGAGGCCGGCATGAACCTTTACGGCCAGGACATTCAGCAAGACATTTCACCCCTGGCCTCGAACATGGCCTGGAGCATCGCCTGGGAACCGGCCAAGCGTCAGTTCATCGGCCGCTCGGCCCTGGAAGCCGAAAAGGCTGCCGGGATCCAGCACAAACTGGTGGGGCTGGTCCTCGAGGAGCGTGGCGTTTTGCGTGCTCATCAGGTGGTTCGTATAGCCGATGTTGGCGAAGGGGAGATCACCAGTGGTAGTTTCTCTCCTACGCTAAGCAAGTCGATTGCACTGGCGCGCGTGCCGATGGCAACTGCCGACCGCGCCGAAGTGGAAATCCGTGGCAAGTGGTACCCGGTCCGGGTGGTCAAACCGACCTTCGTTCGCCACGGCAAAACCTTGATCTAATCTTTTTTGGCGGTTGATGACCGCTGACAATTTCCTGAGGACACAGAACATGAGCAATATCCCTGCCGACCTGCGTTTTGCCGAAAGTCACGAATGGGCACGTCTGGAAGCCGATGGCACCGTCACCGTGGGCATCAGCGATCACGCGCAGGAAGCGCTGGGTGATGTGGTGTTTGTTGAACTGACCGAGGTTGGCAACGTGTTTGCTGCCGGTGATCAGTCGGGTGTCGTTGAGTCGGTTAAAGCCGCATCCGACATCTATTCGCCGATTGCCGGTGAAGTGATCGCGGTCAACGAAGCACTGAGTGGTGAGCCTGAATTGCTCAACTCCGACCCGTACGGAGCGTGGATCTTCAAGATCAAGCCAAGCAATACCGCTGATCTGGACAAGCTGCTCGATGCCGCCGGTTACAAGACCGCCATCGGCGAATAAGCTTCAAGCGTCACCCCAAAGCCCCGACCCGTCGGGGCTTTTTGTTGTCTGGCGATTTTCCCTTGTAGGAGCGAGCTTGCTCGCGATGGATCGTTAACGAAAACGCTACAACCCAGGCCCCCCGCGGCGCGCTCGCTGTCATCGCGAGCAAGCTCGCTCCTACAAGGGTGGCTGCTATGCTGGTTTGACCGTGTTGCATCGACGTTGAGCGCCAGTCAAGAGAGAGCCCGTCATGTCCCAGTTGCCGTCCCTGAGCCAGTTACGCGATCCCAATGCCTTTCTCCGCCGCCACTTGGGCCCCGACGCCGCCGAGCAGCAGGCAATGCTCGACAGTCTGGGTGTTGGCAGCCGGGTTGAATTGATCGAGCAAACCGTGCCGCCCGGCATCCGCCTGAATCGTGCGCTGGATCTGCCCCCGGCACTCGACGAAGAAGCCGCGCTGGCCAAGTTGCGGGGTTACGCCGAACAGAACCAGGTCTGGACCAGCCTGATCGGCATGGGCTACCACGGCACCCTCACGCCGGCCGTCATCCTGCGCAACGTGCTGGAAAACCCAGGCTGGTACACCGCTTACACGCCCTATCAGCCGGAGATTGCCCAAGGTCGCCTCGAAGCGCTGCTGAATTTCCAGCAACTCACCATCGACCTTACCGGTCTGGAGCTGGCCAACGCTTCGTTGCTGGATGAAGCCACCGCAGCGGCGGAAGCCATGGCCCTGGCCAAGCGTGTCGCCAAGTCCAAAAGCAATGTGTTCTTTGTCGATGAAAACTGTCATCCGCAAACCATTTCCGTGGTGCAGACCCGCGCCGAAGGTTTCGGTTTCGAGCTGGTCGTCGACGCTGTGGATAACTTGAAACAGCACCAGGTGTTCGGCGCGTTGTTGCAGTACCCAGATACCCACGGCGAGATCCATGACCTGCGACCGTTGATCGATCACCTGCATGCGCAGCAAGCGATTGCCTGCGTCGCCACGGATTTGTTGAGCCTGCTGTTGCTGACGCCGCCCGGAGAGTTGGGCGCGGACGTGGTGTTCGGTTCATCCCAGCGTTTTGGCGTGCCGATGGGCTATGGCGGACCTCACGCGGCCTTCTTTGCCAGCCGCGACGAATACAAGCGGGCGATTCCGGGGCGGATCATCGGTGTCTCCAAAGATGCGCGCGGCAACATTGCCCTGCGCATGGCCCTGCAAACCCGCGAGCAACATATCCGTCGGGAAAAGGCCAATTCGAACATCTGCACCGCCCAGGTGTTGCTCGCCAATATCGCCAGTTTTTATGCGGTGTATCACGGCCCCGAAGGGCTCAAGCGCATCGCCCAGCGCGTCCATCGCCTGACCTGCATCCTCGCCGAAGGCCTGGCGCGAAACGGCATCAACCGCGTCAATCAACACTTCTTCGACACACTGACGCTCGATGTCGGTGGAGCCCAGACCGCCATCATCGAAAGTGCCCGGGCGGCGCAGATCAACCTGCGTATTCTGGGGCGCGGCCAACTGGGCCTGAGCCTGGATGAGGCCTGCGATGAAACCACCGTCGCCAAACTGTTCGATGTTTTTCTCGGGGCCGATCACGGGCTCAGCATTGAAAATCTGGATGCTGAAGTCTTGCCGGGCGGCATTCCCGAAGAGCTGCTGCGGTCTTCGCCTTATCTGCGTCATCCGGTGTTCAGCGCCCATCACAGCGAAACCGAAATGTTGCGCTACCTCAAACAACTGGAAAACAAGGACCTGGCGCTCAATCAATCGATGATCCCGCTGGGCTCGTGCACCATGAAGCTCAACGCCACCAGCGAGATGATTCCCATCACCTGGCCGCAGTTCGCCAACCTGCACCCGTTTGTGCCGAAAGAGCAGGCCGTGGGTTACACGTTGATGATCGAGGAGCTGGAACGCTGGCTCTGCGCGATCACCGGTTTCGATGCGATCTGCATGCAGCCCAATTCGGGTGCACAAGGCGAGTACGCCGGGCTGCTGGCGATCCGCAAATACCACGAAAGTCGCCAGCAGGGCGGTCGGGATATCTGCCTGATTCCGTCGTCGGCCCACGGCACCAATCCGGCGTCGGCACAAATGGCCGGGATGCGCGTGGTGATCGTCGAATGCGATGAGGCAGGCAACGTCGACCTCGACGATCTGAAGGAAAAAGCTGCCACGGCCTCGGACAAACTGGCTTGCCTGATGGCCACCTATCCTTCGACCCACGGGGTATACGAGGAAGGCATCAGCGAGATTTGCGAAGTGGTCCACCAGCACGGCGGTCAGGTGTACATGGACGGCGCCAACCTAAATGCCCAGGTCGGCCTGGCGCGACCGGCGGACATCGGTGCCGACGTGTCGCACATGAACCTGCACAAAACGTTCTGCATCCCCCACGGCGGTGGCGGCCCAGGCATGGGGCCGATTGGGGTGCGTGCGCATCTGGCGCCGTTCGTGGCCAATCACCCGGTGGTGCCGATCGATGGGCCGCAACCGCAGAACGGTGCGGTCAGCGCTGCGCCTTGGGGCAGTGCGAGCATTTTGCCGATCAGCTGGATGTACATCGCCATGATGGGGCCGCAACTGGCGGACGCCAGTGAAGTGGCGATCCTCGCCGCGAATTACCTGGCGCGGCATTTGGCCGGGGCCTTTCCCGTGCTCTACACCGGGCGCAATGAGCGTGTGGCCCACGAATGCATTCTCGATTTGCGACCGCTCAAGGCGCTGACCGGCATTACCGAAGAGGATGTGGCCAAGCGTTTGATGGACTACGGATTCCATGCGCCGACCATGTCGTTTCCGGTGCCGGGGACGCTGATGGTCGAGCCGACCGAAAGTGAATCGAAGGCCGAACTGGATCGCTTTATCGGCGCCATGCTGAGCATTCGTGCGGAAATCAACGAGGTGCAAAACGGCAACTGGCCGGCCGAAGAAAATCCGTTGAAAGGGGCGCCGCATACCCTCGCCGATATCACCGGTATCTGGGAACGGCCGTACAGCGTCGAACAGGCAATCACCCCGGATGCACACACCAAGGCTCATAAATACTGGCCGGCGGTGAATCGGGTGGACAACGTGTACGGGGACCGGAACCTGTTTTGTGCGTGTGTGCCGGTGGATGATTACCGTTAGGCAGGATCAAAAGATCGCAGCCTTCGGCAGCGCCTACGATTGAGCTGCGATCTGTCAGATATAAAAATGCCGCTCATGTGAGCGGCATTTTTAGTCCGGCAACGAAGCTTACTCCGCAGCAGCCACGGCATTCTTCGCCAGAATCGCGTTCGCCAGCTCCATGTCCGTGGCTTGCAGGCCCGGGTTGTCGGCGCGGACTTCTTGCATGGCGGCTTCCAGGTAAGGCCCGCGGATGCCGCCATCGCTGGCAACGAAGCTGCTGGCGTCATCCTGGGTTGCGACGACCAGCTTTTGATCCTTGGATGTCAGGTAAGACGAACCGGTGGTTGCGCCGGACGTCAGAACGTTCCGCCAAAACGTATCGGCCATTGCCGAACCGACAGGCAGAGACAGCAGAGCGACGGTTGCAACAGCAAGTTTGAAACGCATGAAAAGGTGACTCCAATGGATAAAATCCGCCGTTGGATTGCCTTCCCCCCATCGAGTTCAATCATCGCCTTACCTAAAGTTGTTCGCTCTGGGGCGTCACCCGCAATACCTCTTCAACCGTGGTCAAACCGGCCGCGACCTTTTGCGCCCCCGACAGGCGCAGGCTGCGCATGCCTTCCTTGAACGCTTGCCTTCGCACGGCCAGCAGGTCGGCGTCGGGACGGATCAGCGCTTTCATGCCGTCGCTGAGCTGCATGATTTCGTAGACCCCGGCGCGGCCGTGATAACCGGTATCGCGACACTCCGCACAACCCACAGCGCGTTGGGCATTGATCGGCAATGGCGCTTGCCAGGGGCGGGTCAGGGTTTGCCAGTCGTCGTCCCCCAGTGTTATCGGCGCCTTGCAGTGCGGGCACAGGGTTCGCACCAGACGCTGGGCCATGACGCCGAGCACGGTGGCCTTGATCAGGTAATGCGGCACGCCGAGTTCAAGCAAGCGGCTGATGGCGCTGGGGGCATCGTTGGTGTGCAGCGTCGACAGCACGAGGTGGCCGGTGAGCGCGGCCTGGATTGCCATTTCCGCCGTCTCCAGATCGCGGATTTCGCCAATCATGATGATGTCCGGGTCTTGCCGCATCAGCGCCCGCACACCGGCGGCGAAGGTCAGGTCAATGTTGTGCTGGACCTGCATCTGGTTGAACGACGGCTCGACCATTTCAATCGGGTCTTCGATGGTGCAGAGGTTGACCTCCGGCGTCGCCAGTTTTTTCAGCGTGGTGTAGAGGGTGGTGGTCTTGCCCGAACCGGTCGGGCCGGTGACCAGGATGATGCCGTTGGGCTGGCGAGTCATGTCCTGCCAGCGGCGCAGGTCATCGGCAGAAAAGCCCAACTGATCGAAGTCCTTGAGCAGCACCTCGGGGTCGAAAATCCGCATGACCATTTTTTCGCCAAAGGCCGTCGGGAGCGTGGACAGGCGCAACTCGACCTCGCCGCCGACCGGTGTCTTGGTTTTCACCCGGCCGTCCTGAGGTTTGCGTTTTTCCGCGACGTTCATGCGGCCAAGGCTCTTCAGGCGACTGACAATCGCCATGGTGACCTGTGGTGGGAATTGATAGACGTTGTGCAACACGCCGTCGATGCGAAACCGCACGGTGCCCTGTTCGCGTCGAGGTTCGATATGGATATCGCTGGCGCGTTGCTGGAACGCGTACTGGAACAGCCAGTCGACGATGTTGACGATGTGTGCGTCGTTGGCATCCGGCTCCTGGTCGCTGGCGCCGAGGTTGAGCAACTGCTCGAAGTTGCCCAGCGTGTTGACCTGCTGATCGGCGTTGTTCGCCCCGGTGACCGATTTGGCCAAGCGGAAGAATTCGACGCTGAAACGCTGGATGTCCACCGGGTTGGCCACCACGCGCTTGATCGGCAGCTTGAGCACGTGGGTCAAGTCGGCTTCCCAACCGCTGACGTAAGGCTGGGCGCTGGCCACTGTCACCGCGTCACGGTCGATGGCGACGGCGAGGATCTTGTGGCGTTGGGCGAAGGCGTAGGACATCAGCGGCGTCACGGCCGCGACGTTGATTTTCAGCGGGTCGATGCGCAGGTAAGGCTGGCCGGCCTGCCGGGACAGCCACAGGGTGAGGCTTTCGAGGTCCAGGCGTTTGCCTGGCCTGCTCAGGTCGTCCAGATGCTGATCGGCAATAAACTCCAGCGGATGCACCTGGCCATGGGCGGCGTGACGGCGTCGGGCATTGAGCGCGTGCTCGGCCGAGTCCTGGCTGATCAAGCCTTGGGCGACCAGTTCACGCAGTACCTCATTGAGATCCAGCCAGCGGTCCTGAATGGCGAGTTGAACGGACATGCGGACTCCTTTTGAACAAGTCCGCAAAGGATAGCCGTGGCATTGCAGACCGCTGGGCCACTACCCGACGAAGCCGTGTCAGGGTTTTTCAGCCCGCCGCCTGAGCCGCTTCGCCCCAGGCAGAATCAGCCGCTTGCAGCTCGACCGAGCAAACGCTGATCAGGTTACGAAGTTTTTCAGCAATCACTTGGGCGCGGTGCCAGCTCAATCCGTCCATGACGATGTCGATGACCAGCAGGTCGTCCTGGCGATGCACATTGACCTGATCCGGCGTCAGGAACTGCAAAGCGAACAGGTTGAGCGCTCGACACAAAAGATCCGGTTCGGCTTCGGCGAGCATTTGGTAGTGCACACGGCAGTGGGCATTGCTGACATGCCAGACATCGGCGCGGGTGGGCGGGGTGTTCACGGCTTCTAAATGCGGCATGGTCGGGCTCCAGAGTCATTGGAGAAATTTTTACATCCGTTACCGGGTATTTCTTGTCTAAGATGGGGCGTATAGCGGCTTTGTTGAATCATGCAATGCGCAAATTGCTCACTTAAGGGTTTATTCATGCAGATCGAGCTGGACAGTTATGACCGCAAGATACTCGCGCTGCTGCAAGAGGACGCTTCGCTGTCCAGTGCGCAGATCGCCGAACAGGTCGGCCTGTCGCAATCCCCGTGCTGGCGACGGATTCAGCGGATGAAAGAGGAGGGGATCATTCGGGCCCAAGTGACCTTGCTCGACCGCAAGAAAATCGGTCTGAACACGCAGATCTTCGCCGAAGTAAAACTCAACGCCCACGGCCGCTCGAATTTCACGGAGTTCACCGACGCGATTCGCGGCTTTCCGGAAGTGCTGGAATGTTATGTGCTGATGGGGGCGGTGGATTTCTTGCTGCGGATTGTCACGGCGGACATCGAGGCGTACGAGCGTTTCTTCTTCGAGAAACTGTCGATGGTGCCCGGGATTCAGGAAGTGAACTCGATCGTGGCGTTATCGGAGATCAAGTCGACGACGAGTTTGCCGGTCTGAAATGCTGCGGTAATTGTGCGGCCCCATCGCCAGCAGGCTGGCTCCCACCTTGGTTTTGTGTACGTCACAAATCCCCTGTGGGAGCCAGCCTGCTGGCGATGGCGGTATTACATGCGCAACAGCATTTTCCACGCACGGTTCTGATACACCGCAATCGCCTGCTGTTTACGCGCGTCCAGCACTTCGTCGGTGATCGATTCGTTCGCCAACTGCGCCAGTTTGTTCAGCTCACCGTACAGGCGATCCATTTCCGGGATCTCCAGCACGTTGCGCGCATGGTGCAGCCAGACCTGGATGCGTTCGATGCGCGGCAGTTGCTCGGCCAGGTCTTCCGGCTGTTGCTGATAACGCTGCAATTGCAACGAAGTGGCTTCCTCGCCCAGCAGGCGCGGCAACCAGCTGCCCAATTGCGCAGCGCCCTGGCGATTGCCACGGGTGTTGCGCTCGGCAGCCCAGGTGCGGGCCAGCAACCAGCGCGACGTGGTCAGGGAGAACAGGCCCCAGCGCGGGTCTTCGAGTTCTTCGAGGAACTGCTCCGGCGCGGCTTTGCGCACGTCTTCATCGTCCAGGCCGGCCTGAACCAACGGGCGCCAGTCTTCCAGCAAAGCGTCGAGCGCGACACGCAGGTCGTGGGTCGATTGACGCGGGGCTGCCTGACCGAGACTGCTGATCAGTGCGCGCATTTCAGCAAGGCACTCGACCCAGTCCTGCAACAGGCGCCAGTGACCATTGAAGCGATACTGTTCGGCCAGACGCTGGCTGCTGCTCAGCAAATGCCAGCTCAGCGCGGCGAAAGCATCGTCCAGCGGTGTTTCGGCCGTGATCTGCGGTGCCGGCAGGCTCAACGAGTAGCTGTGGGCGTCATACAAGCGATAACCGCGTTCGGCCTTGCTGATGTCGCACGGCATCAACGCCAGTTTTTCAGCCAGCTCGGCGGCCAGTTCCAGCAGCGCGGCAGGATCGCCTTCGCGCAATTCCAGCTCCAGCTCGCAGATTTCTTCTTTCTGTTTGCCGACGACGACGTGACCCAGGTCCAGCGCGGCTTCGATGACCACTTTGGTTTTGCCACGGCCCCAGGCGATTTCAGCGTATTCGCGGACGAAATCGGTGGTGAAGATCGGCTTCAGGGTTTTCTTGTCCAGTTCGGCCAGTTCCTCGGGCCAGCATTCGCCGTCGAGTTTTTTCACGTCGAGCTTGGCTTTGGGCAGGGGCCAGTTGTATTCATTACGCTCGGACAAACCGGCGACGCTCTGGCCGCGGGTCTTGAGGGTCTGAATCACTTCCTCGCCATCCTTGCGCAGGCGCAGGGCGACTTTGGCCCGGGCCAGATCGCGCTCAGGCGTGTCGAAGTACTGGTTCATCAATTCACGGCGTTCCCAGCCACTTTTGTTGCGTTTTTTCAGTAACGGGTGCTCGCGCAGGGCGGCGAGGGTTTCGCGGCTGACGCGGAGTTTGATTTCGGTTTCTTTCTGCATGGCCGGAAAATCCAGGATCGGGAGCGCAGCCGGGGAATATGTGGCTGCCAAGGTCGTGCAGTGTACAGGACTCAACCTTCCTACGCCGTGCAACGGTTTATTCCTGTCGCCGGATAGCTCTATGATGGACTTCAATCCGCGAGTCGGGAGTCAGCGATGCCATTGCCGTCCATGAAAGATCAGTTCGCTGCACTGATCGCTGCACCGTCCGTCAGCTGTACTCAAGCGAGCCTCGATCAAACCAACCGCCCGGTGATCGACCTGCTGGCCGCATGGCTCGGAGACCTGGGTTTTGCCTGCGACATCCAACAAGTCAGCCCTGGCAAATTCAATCTGCTGGCCAGTTTTGGCTCAGGTCCCGGCGGGCTCGTGCTGGCCGGTCACAGTGACACCGTGCCGTTCGATGGCGCGTTGTGGCAGACCGATCCTCTGAAACTGACCGAAGTCGACGGTCGCTGGGTCGGCCTGGGCAGCTGCGACATGAAGGGCTTTTTCGCCCTGGCCATCGAAGCCGTCAGACCACTGCTCGATCAACCGTTCAAGCAACCGCTGCTGATCCTCGCTACCTGCGATGAAGAAAGTTCGATGTCCGGCGCCCGTGCGTTGGCGGCAGCGGGGCGGCCGCTGGGGCGTGCTGCGGTGATCGGCGAGCCGACCGGGCTCAAGCCGATCCGCATGCACAAAGGCATCATGATGGAGCGCATCGACATCCTCGGGCAGAGCGGCCATTCCTCGGACCCGCGCCTGGGTCACAGCGCCCTGGAAGCCATGCACGATGCCATCGGCGAACTGCGTGGCCTGCGCCTGTTGTGGCAGCGTGAATTTCGCAATCCACAGTTCGGCGTGCCGATGCCCACGATGAATTTCGGCTGCATCCATGGCGGCGACAATCCCAACCGCATCTGCGGCCAGTGTTCGCTCGAGTTTGACCTGCGTCCGTTGCCCGGCATGGACCCCAAGGTCTTGCGTGCCGAGATCCTGCAGAAGCTCAACCCGGTTGCCGAGCGGCATCAGGTGAAGATCACCTACGCGCCGCTGTTCCCCGACGTGCCGTCCTTCGAGCAGGCCGAAGACGCGGAACTGGTACGAATCGCCGAAAAGCTCACCGGCCACAGCGCCGAAGCAGTGGCGTTCGGCACCGAAGCGCCTTATCTTCAGCGTCTTGGCTGCGAAACACTGGTGCTCGGCCCTGGCGATATCGCCTGCGCCCACCAGCCGGGGGAATACCTCGAAATGTCACGTTTGCAGCCTACGGTGCATCTATTACGTCAACTGATCGAACATTACTGCCTGACACCGGCCCAAACGCAACACAACCTGTAGGAGCCGGCTTGCTGGCGATGAACTATTACGCGGTTCATCTGCCGGATCGCAGCGCTTGCATCGCCAGCAAGCCGGCTCCTACAGGTTTCATGTATAAATTGCCGATGTTGAAACCCGTATTCATGAGGAGAGCGCGCGTGTTGCCAAGCCTGTTCCGACGATAACCATCAGCCCGTTGTGCGTTTTTCTGTTTCGCCCTTTTTTCGGCTGCTATTTATTACAGGCCCTGGTTCATGCCCGAATACGTTAATTGGCTTCGTCACGCTTCGCCCTACATCAACGCCCACCGCGATTGCACCTTTGTCGTCATGCTGCCCGGCGACGGCGTTGAACACCCGAATTTCGGCAATATCGTCCACGACCTGGTGCTGTTGCACAGCCTGGGCGTGCGATTGGTGCTGGTCCACGGCTCGCGCCCGCAAATCGAATCCCGCCTCGCCGCTCGCGGTCTGACCCCGCATTACCACCACGGCATGCGCATCACTGATGCGGCAACCCTGGAGTGCGTGATCGATGCCGTCGGCCAATTGCGCATCGCCATTGAGGCGCGCCTGTCGATGGACATGGCCTCGTCGCCGATGCAGGGCTCGCGCTTGCGGGTCGCCAGCGGCAACCTGGTGACGGCACGGCCGATCGGCGTACTCGAAGGCGTCGACTACCACCACACCGGCGAAGTGCGCCGGGTCGATCGCAAGGGCATCAACCGTCTGCTGGACGAGCGCTCCATCGTGCTGCTGTCGCCGTTGGGCTACTCGCCGACCGGTGAGATTTTCAACCTGGCCTGTGAAGACGTCGCCACGCGGGCGGCCATCGAGTTGGGCGCGGACAAGCTGCTGCTGTTTGGCGCCGAACTGGGTTTGATCGACGAAAACGGACGTCTGGTGCGTGAGTTGCGTCCGCAGCAGGTGCCGGCGCATTTGCAGCGCCTGGGCAGTAACTATCAGGCAGAACTGTTGGATGCCGCTGCCGAAGCTTGCCGTGGCGGCGTGGCCCGTAGTCATATCGTCAGCTATGCCGAGAACGGCGCATTGCTGACCGAACTGTTCACCCGTGACGGCGGCGGTACGCTGGTGGCGCAGGAGCAGTTTGAAGTGGTGCGCGAAGCGGCCATCGAAGACGTCGGCGGATTGCTCGACTTGATCAGCCCGCTGGAAGAGCAGGGGATTCTGGTGCGCCGTTCCCGTGAAGTGCTGGAGCGCGAGATCGAGCAGTTCAGCGTGGTCGAGCGTGAAGGCATGATCATCGCGTGTGCGGCGCTGTATCAGATTGCCGATTCGGATGCCGGTGAGCTGGCGTGCCTGGCGGTGAATCCGGAGTATCGCCATGGCGGTCGCGGCGATGAATTGCTGGAGCGCATCGAGACCCGCGCCCGGGCTCAGGGTTTGAAAACCTTGTTCGTGCTCACCACCCGCACCGCTCACTGGTTCCGCGAACGTGGTTTTGTGCCGAGCAGCGTTGATCGCCTGCCATCGGCGCGAGCGTCGCTGTACAACTATCAGCGTAACTCGAAGATCTTCGAAAAAGCCCTTTGACCGAATAGCCCCATCGCTGGCAAGCCAGCTCCTACATGATTTGCGCCGACCTGTAGGAGCTGGCTTGCCAGCGATCGGTTGCGAAGCAACCGCAATAATTACTCGGTTACGAACTTCGCGCTGACATACGGCGAATAGTCCAGCAACACCGTCTCTACCTTTCCTTGCTCCTTCAAGAATTTAGCCGTCTCGCCAATCGCCTTGGCCGTACCGCCGTCCAGCAGCGCGGAGCTTTGCTGAGCCTTGGCATCCGGGAAGGCTGATCCGGCCAACAACTCAGGCACGTCAGCGGCATTGGCACCGGTCAGTTTGGCGATTTTCTGTACCGGCACCGAGTTGGCGGTCCAGTCAGATTTATGGGCGGCATACTCGGCAAAGGAATCCAGTGTGACCTTGGCAAATTTAGCCACGACCTCCGGGTGCTTCTCGGCGTAATCCTTGCGCGCCACCCATACCTCGAACGTCGGTGCGCCCCATTGGCCCACTTGCGCGGCGTCGGTCAAAGTCTTGCCGGTCTTGCGGATCTCCCCAAGCGCCGGCGACCAGACAAACGCGCCATCAATATCGCCGCGCTTCCAGGCTGCCGCAATTTCTGCCGGTTGCAGGTTCACCACTTTGACTTTCGAGCCATCCAGCCCCCAGTGCTTCAACGCGCCGAGCAGGCTGTAGTGGGAGGTCGAAACGAACGGCGTGGCGATAGTCTTTCCGATCAGATCTTCCGGTTTTTCGATGCCGCTACCGTTGCGAACCACCAACGCTTCGGCCGCATTGATCTGGGCTGACACGATGAACGCGACAATCGGCAAGTTACGGGACGCGGCGGCCGCCAGCGGGCTTGAACCCAGATTGCCGATCTGCACGTCCCCCGAAGCGATGGCCGTGACCACTTCCGGACCGCTGTTGAAGCGTCGCCAGTCGATTGGTTGGCCGATGGACTTTTCATAAAGGCCGTCCGCCTGAGGCACCTTGCTGGGGTCTATTCCGGTTTGATAGCCAACGGTGAGGTTGGCCGCATGAGCTGAAAAGGAAACAGCGAGCGATACATAAACTGTAACAAATGAGCCGGATAGTGCGCGCTTGATCGTCATGGGATCGCCTTTCGGTAAAGGAATTATTTCCGAACTGCGTCAACGCTAAACGATCTAAAAAAACTCTAACAAATACCATTTTGGAATTAGCTTATGAGCCCGGTCGCTCTAGGCCGCGACGTTTGGGGCTATGACCTAAATACCTAAACGGTATTAGAAAAGAACTGCCTATTTCTTTTCAGGTTTATGACGAGCTCATGACCCTGCATGGACCAAAAAACGGGGGATTAGACCATGGTCGTAGACACACGTAGTTACGATTGACTTGTGGGTCTCGGTCTGGCGCTAATCGCGCATCTTAGGATTTCGGGCAATCGATCCGGAACCAGGAATACAAGAATTAGAAACGAGAGGAGCTTCAACATGAACAAGTCCACCTTGGCTGTCGCCGTGGCCGTAGGGGTTTTGGCGCAGCAGGCAAGCGCCGCAGGTTTCTTCGAAGACAGCAAGGCTTCCGTCAGTTCTCGCACCATGTATTTCAATAACGATAATCGGGATGGCAACGCGGATCAGCGAGAAACCGCTGAAGGCCTGAAGTTCGATTACCTGTCCGGTTTCACTCAAGGCAGTGTCGGTTTCGGTATTGATGCCCAGGCGTTGGTGGGTATCCATCTGGACGGTGGCAAAGGCCATCACCCTGATCCCAACACCTTCGTCCCAAGCGACACCGATCATTCGGCAGTGGACCAGTGGAGCCGTGCGGCTGCCAACGTGAAAGCACGCTTCTCCAAGACCGAGGCGCACCTCGGTGGGGCTCTACAACCCAACTTGCCGATTCTGATCGCGAGCGATGGCCGTTTGCTGCCACAGACTTTTGAAGGTGGCACCATCACCTCCAAGGAATTCGACGGCTGGACCTTTAACGCGGGTCAGCTGGAACACGCGGCAGGTCGCGCCTCGTCTAACACTGATGGCCTGGCTGTGAATGGCGGGACAGAAGAAAGCAACAAGTTCCTTTACGGCGGTACTGACTGGAAGGTCACCAAAGACCTGACCTTGCAGTACTACTATGCGAACCTGGAAGACTACTACAAGCAAAACTTCTTCGGTTTGGTGCACGTCTACCCGATTGCTCCCAACCAGTCGTTCAAGACCGACGTTCGTTACTTCGACAGCAGCGCCGATGGCAAGAACGGTGAGACCGGCTATCGCTTCAACAACAACGGTGGTTACGCCAAGACCCCGGGCGAGGTCGATAACAAGACCTGGAGCGCCATGTTCACCTACACCCTGGGTGGCAACGCCTTCCTGCTGGGTCACCAGCGCGTCAACGATGACGGTGGCTTCGTTTACCTGAACCAGGGCAGCCTGACAGGTGACAACGGTCATAACCTGGGCGCGGGTGGCTCGAGCTTCTACCTGTTCACCGATTCGATGATCAACGGTTTCGTCCGCGCAGGTGAGAACACCACGTTCGGCCAGTACAGCTATGACTTCGCCGGTCTGGGTGTGCCAGGTCTGAAAACGGCGATTTCCTATCTGCATGGCGACAACATCAAATCCGCTACGGGTGGCAGCGATATGTCCGAGTGGGAGCGCGACATGCGGATCGACTACACCGTCCAGCAGGGCGCTCTCAAAGGCTTCGGCGTGACGTTGCGTAACGGCGTTTATCGTGGCAGCGAAATCAACATCGCCGACCAGGACCAGACCCGCCTGATCTTCAACTACACCTACAGCTTCCTGTAACTAGCCGTTCGAAAAGGCCCTGCCAACTGGCGGGGCTTTTTTTCGTGTGAATTTTTATATTCCACAAAAGCTGCACGTAATCATTTTTTATTCTTTTTGGTTTTTGTGTCCGCCGCCTAAAGTGAGCGGGTCCGGCCGTCGCGGTCCCTCGAAAAATGATCAGCTTAAGGAATCGGCCTTTGCCGCCGATACCTCGGATCTGTCGCGGAAACGTATATTCCACAAAGATATTAAAAAGCACCAAGCGATTCATTTTGGCTTTATGGCGATGTATCCTGCGGCCGCCAAACGACCGGCTTAGACGGTATGCCGCGAAATTAAGCGTTTAGGATCCCGGGCACCAGATCCAGGACCAGAAACAGAAGAATTAGAAACGAGAGGAGCGAAACATGAATAAGTCCACCTTGGCCCTGGCTGTGGCCACAGGGGTTTTGGCGCAGCAGGCAGGCGCCGCCGGTTTTATCGAAGACAGCAAGGCAACATTGGGGCTGCGTAACTTCTACATCAACACCGATAACCGCAGTGGTGCTGCCGATCCAAGCAGGAACGAAGAATGGGGCCAAGGCTTTGATCTGCGTTTCATCTCTGGTTACACCCAAGGCACTGTCGGCTTCGGTATTGATGCGATTGGCCTGCTGGGCGTGCGTCTGGATTCGGGCGGTGGCACCAACGGTGCGACGTCGACGTCTTACGGCGGCACTGTTTTCCCGAGCAAGTCCAACGGCGAAGCGGTTGATGACTTCTCCAGCCTGGGCCTGACGGCCAAGGCCAAGATCTCGCAGACCGAGCTGAAACTGGGCACTCTGCAACCAAAACTGCCGGTGATCGTGACCAACGATGGTCGCCTGCTGCCACAAACCTGGGAAGGTGGCCAGCTCACGTCCGGCGAGATCAAGGACCTGACGCTGATCGGCGGCCAGATCGAGCACGTGAAAGGCCGTAACTCGAGCAACAATGAACAGATGTCTATCAATGGTGCATCCCCGCGCACTATCAATAGCAACAAGTTCATCTACGCCGGTGGTGACTACAAGCTCACCAAAGACCTGACTGCCCAGTACTACTACGGCAACCTGGAAGACTTCTATAAGCAGCACTTCCTGGGTCTGGTACACAACTGGGCCATCGGCCCGGGCGTGTTGAAGTCGGACTTGCGCTACTTCAACAGCTCCGATGACGGTGCCAACGGCTACAACCCGGATTACTACAGCACCGGCAACTACAGCGGTGTGCCAAACGGCAAGGGCAAGGTAGACAACAATCTGTACAGCGGCCTGTTCCTGTACTCCGTTGCCGGTCACACCTTCGGCGGCGGTTATCAGGTCAGCAATGGCAGCAGCGATTTCCCTTGGCTGAACCAGGGTGACGGTTCTTCGAACTACACCATCACCGATTCGCAAATCCAGAAGTTCGGTCGTGCCGGCGAGCGCACCTGGCAAGCACGCTACTCGTATGACTTTGCCAAGGTCGGCGTACCTGGCCTGACGGCGGGTATGGTGTACCTGCATGGCGATAACATCGACACCGTCAACAGGGCCGGCGCTGAAGCAGCCAGCGGCGCTTCCGAGTGGGAACGTGACCTGAGCGTTGCTTACGTATTGCAAGAAGGCCCACTGAAGAATCTCGGCCTGACCTGGAAAAACGCTACATGGCGCACCAATATCGCGGGTGTTCGCGACCAGGACGAAAACCGCCTGATCCTCAGCTACTCGATCCCGCTGCTGTAACAGCGCTCGCGTAACCGAGACGAAAAAAAGCCCCGCCCGGCATCACGCCGGGCGGGGCTTTTGCTTTCTCAAGGCGGGTTCACCCCCGTAAACACGCCATGAAGTTCCCCTCTTTGCAGCAACTCAAGGCCTTCTCGAACCTTGGCGACGATGGTGGGCGTGATGCGTAAGGACGTCCAGTGAACAGATTTTTAATATTCAATTACGATCTAAATAAATCGATATTTATTCTTTTTAATAGTTAAAAAACACAGGCACAGTTGAGCTCATCAAGCACTCACAAGGAGCAGCACCATGAGCCTCAGACTCGGCGACATCGCCCCCGACTTCGAACAGAACTCCAGCGCCGGCACCATCCGTTTCCACCAGTGGCTGGGCGATAGCTGGGGCGTGCTGTTTTCCCATCCGGCGGATTTCACACCGGTGTGCACCACCGAGTTGGGCCTCACCGCCAGGCTCAAGGACGAATTCGCCCAGCGCGGCGTCAAGGCCATCGCCTTGTCCGTGGACTCGGTGGAGTCGCATCACAAGTGGATCGAAGACATCAATGAAACCCAGAGCACGGTGGTCAACTTCCCGATCCTCGACGATGCCGACCGCAAAGTCTCGGACCTCTACGACTTGATCCATCCCAACGCCAACGACACCCTGACGGTGCGCTCGCTGTTCGTCATCGACCCGAACAAGAAGGTTCGGTTGACCATCACTTACCCGGCGAGCACCGGCCGCAACTTCAACGAGATCCTGCGGGTGATCGACTCGCTGCAACTCACCGATAACTACAAGGTGGCCACCCCGGCCAACTGGCAGGACGGTGATGACGTGGTGATCGTGCCGTCGCTCAAGGATGAAGCGGAAATCAAACGGCGCTTTCCCAAGGGCTACCGTGCGGTGAAACCGTACCTGCGCCTGACGCCGCAGCCCAACCGCTAATTGCTTTTGTAGGCGCTGGCTTGCCGGCGAACCAGGCGACGCGGTGCTTCAGGCGCACCGCTATCGCCGGCAAGCCAGCGCCTGCAGGTATGTGTTCGGATGCTCTCTAAGCAGGGGATTTCAGGCCGTTTCGACGGCCTGTTTTTTTGCCTGGAAGAAAACGGTTTGTATATTTCCATAACGCATAACCAAATGAATAAATATGATTTATAGATATATAAATCACCTGTTAAGGTCACTCCATCGAAGCGAGATCGCAAGCCGCGAATCGCCAACACCGCTCAAGGAATCGTCCGAATGTTGGTCGTCTCACTCGGTGGCAGTCCCAGCCAACGCTCCCGTTCCGGGGTGCTGCTGGATCGCTCCCGGCAATGGTTACAAACGCAGGGTGTCGAGGTGGTGAGTTACCAGGTACGGGACTTCCCGGCCGAAGACTTGCTCCACGCACGCTTCGACAGCCCCAAGATCATCGACCTGCTGCAACAGATTGAAAACGCCGATGGTTTGCTGATTGCGACACCGGTTTACAAGGCCTCTTTTTCCGGCGCATTGAAAGTCGTGCTGGACCTGCTGCCCGAGCGCGGCCTGAGCCACAAAGTAGTTCTGCCAATAGCCACTGGCGGCAGTATCGCCCACATGCTGGCGGTGGACTACGCGCTCAAACCGGTGCTGTCGGCCTTGAAGGCACAGGAGTTGCTGCAAGGGATTTTCGCTGTCGACAGCCAGATTGCTTACGGCGAAGGCAGCGCGCTGGCGCAGTTGGCGCCAGAGCTGGAACAACGACTGAATGAATCGCTGGAGCTGTTTTTCAGCGCCATGGCGAGACGGCCCAAGCCGCTCGATCCGAACCTGCTGAATGATCGTTTGTTGAGTGCTCGCTGGAGCATTTAAGTCCCACCGAAAGAATGAAGTACTGGCCTTACTCGCCCGCTAACGGGCAAGCAGGTGCAGCCACAACCCAACTGCAAATAAGGAGAGCGCCATGCGCCCTGTCATTTTGCGTCGTGGTCTGGTCGCTCTGTTTGCTGCGGCTGTCACCTTCGGCGCCATTACTCAAGCTCAGGCCGAGACACTTCGAATCGGCTATCAGAAATACGGCACCCTGGTGCTGCTCAAAGCCAAAGGCACCCTGGAAAAACGCCTCGCTGCCCAAGGCGTGGACGTGCAATGGACTGAATTCCCCGGTGGCCCGCAACTGCTTGAAGGCCTGAACGTCGGCTCCATCGACTTCGGCGTGACGGGCGAAACCCCTCCGGTGTTTGCCCAGGCGGCCGGTGCCGATCTGCTCTACGTCGCCTACGAACCGCCCGCGCCGCACAGCGAAGCGCTGCTGGTGCCGAAGGACTCGCCGATCAAATCGGTGGCGGACCTCAAGGGCAAGAAAGTCGTGCTCAATAAAGGCTCCAACGTGCACTACCTGCTGGTGCGTGCGCTGGAAGACGCCGGCCTCAAATACACCGACATCCAGACTGTATTCCTGCCGCCAGCCGATGCCCGTGCCGCGTTCGAGCGTGGAAGTGTCGACGCTTGGGTGATCTGGGATCCGTACCAGGCTGCCGCCGAACAGCAACTGCAAGCGCGCACCCTGCGCGATGGTCAGGGCCTCGTCGACAACCACCAGTTCTACCTCGCCACCAAACCGTATGCGCAGAAAAATCCCGAAGTGATCAAGACCCTCGTGGAAGAAGTGCGAGCGGTGGGTGAATGGTCCAAAGCCAATCCACAGGACGTGACGGCTCAGGTTTCACCGCTACTTGGCCTGCCGACAGACATCACCCTGACCTCGGTGAAACGCCAGGGTTACGGCGCGCTGTTCCTCACGCCTGAAGTGGTTGCCGCACAGCAGAAAATCGCCGACAGCTTCTATCAGCTCAAGCTGATTCCCAAGCCGCTGAGCATCAAGGACGTGATCTGGACGCCGCCGGCCGCTCTCGCCAAAGCCCAATAATTCGATTCCCCAAGGAGACCACTCCATGAGCCTCAATATCTTCTGGTTCCTGCCTACACACGGCGACGGCCATTACCTTGGCACCGCCGAAGGCGCTCGCGCCGTTGACCACGGTTATCTGCAACAGGTCGCGCAAGCGGCGGATCGTCTGGGATTTGGCGGTGTGCTGATTCCGACCGGTCGCTCCTGCGAAGACTCGTGGCTGGTGGCGGCGTCGCTGATTCCGGTGACCCAGCGTCTGAAGTTTCTTGTCGCCCTGCGCCCCGGGATCATTTCCCCGACTGTAGCCGCGCGGCAGGCGGCGACGCTGGATCGTCTGTCCGGTGGGCGCGCGCTGTTCAACCTGGTCACCGGCGGTGATCCAGAAGAGTTGGCCGGCGACGGTCTGTTCCTCAGCCACGAGGAGCGTTATCAGGCCTCGGTGGAATTCACCCGCATCTGGCGCCGCGTGCTGGAAGGTGAAACGGTCGATTACGACGGCCAGCACATCAGTGTGAAGGGCGCGAAATTGCTCTATCCGCCGATCCAGCAACCACGTCCGCCGTTGTACTTCGGCGGGTCTTCGGAAGCTGCGCAAGACCTGGCCGCCGAGCAAGTGGAAATGGTGTTGACCTGGGGTGAGCCTCCGGCCGCCGTTGCCGAGAAGATCGAACAGGTTCGTGCCAAAGCCGCCAAGCTTGGTCGCACCGTACGCTTCGGCATTCGTCTGCATGTGATCGTGCGTGAAACCAACGCCGAAGCCTGGCAAGCGGCGGACAAATTGATCTCGCATCTGGACAACGAGACCATCGCCCGTGCCCAGGCCTCGCTGGCGCGTTTCGATTCGGTCGGTCAGCAACGCATGGCTGCGCTGCATGGCGGAAGTCGCGACAACCTGGAAGTCAGCCCTAACCTGTGGGCCGGTGTCGGCCTGGTGCGCGGCGGTGCCGGTACGGCGCTGGTGGGCGACGGTCCGACCGTGGCCGCACGGGTGAAGGAATACGCGGACCTCGGCATCGACACCTTCATTTTCTCCGGTTATCCACACCTGGAAGAGTCGTACCGGGTGGCCGAGTTGCTGTTCCCGCACCTCGACGTCGAGCGTCCAGAGTTGCCGAAAAGTGCCGGTTACGTCAGCCCGTTCGGTGAAATGGTCGCCAACGACATTCTTCCCAAAGCCGCGTCCCAGAGCTGAGGCGCGCTATGAACAAATTCATCCACAGCCTCGCGCCCTGGGCGTTGCCGGTGTTGTTGCTGGCGGTGTGGCAGTTGTCGGTGTCGGCAGGCTGGTTGTCGACACGGATTCTGCCGGCGCCCATCGCCGTGATCGAGGCCGGCGTAAGTCTGGTCAGCAGCGGCGAAATCTGGACGCACCTGGCCATCAGCGGCTGGCGTGCGGCCCTGGGATTCACCATCGGTGGCGGTATCGGCCTGGTACTGGGGTTCATCACCGGGTTGTCGAAGTGGGGCGAACGCTTGCTCGACAGTTCGGTGCAAATGATCCGTAACGTGCCGCACCTGGCGCTGATTCCGCTGGTGATCCTGTGGTTCGGCATCGATGAGTCGGCAAAGATTTTCCTGGTGGCGCTGGGCACGTTGTTTCCGATTTACCTCAACACCTATCACGGCATCCGCAACGTCGATCCGGCGCTGGTGGAGATGGCGCGCAGTTATGGCCTGTCCGGTTTCAGTCTGTTCCGGCAAGTGATTCTGCCGGGGGCGTTACCTTCGATTCTGGTGGGCGTGCGTTTCGCCCTGGGCTTCATGTGGTTGACGTTGATCGTCGCGGAAACCATTTCCGCCAGCTCCGGCATCGGCTATCTGGCGATGAATGCCCGGGAGTTCTTGCAGACCGACGTGGTGGTGCTGGCGATTCTGTTGTACGCGGTGCTCGGCAAATTGGCCGACCTCGCGGCCCGTGGACTTGAACGTGTCTGGCTGCGCTGGCACCCGGCGTATCAGGTTGCCAAGGGAGGTGCGGCATGACGGCTCAACAACCTCCGCGACTGCTGCGCGGGATTCCGCTGGCGGTGCGCAAGCTGCAAAAAACCTTTGGTGCGCGGCAGGTGTTGCGCGAGATCGACCTGCACATACCGGCCGGCCAGTTTGTCGCCGTGGTGGGGCGTAGCGGTTGCGGCAAAAGTACCTTGCTGCGCTTGCTCGCCGGGCTCGATCAGCCCACGGGTGGCGAGTTGCTCGCCGGTGCCGCGCCGCTCAGTGAGGCGCAGGAAGACACGCGGCTGATGTTCCAGGAAGCGCGGTTGCTGCCGTGGAAAAAGATCATCGACAACGTTGGCCTCGGCCTCAAGGGCAACTGGAAACCGCAAGCGCTGCAAGCCCTGGAAGCGGTCGGTCTGGCTGATCGCGCCCACGAGTGGCCGGCCGCGTTGTCTGGTGGACAGAAACAACGCGTGGCATTGGCTCGTGCACTGATTCATCAGCCGCGCTTGCTGTTGCTCGACGAACCGTTGGGTGCGCTGGATGCCCTGACTCGAATTGAAATGCAGCAACTGATCGAACGGCTCTGGCAACAGCACGGCTTCACGGTTTTGCTGGTCACCCATGACGTCAGTGAAGCGGTGGCAATTGCCGATCGGGTGATCCTGATCGAAGACGGCGAAGTCGGACTCGACCTGCACGTGGAACTGCCGCGCCCTCGGGTGCGCGGCTCCCATCGGCTGGCGGCGCTGGAAACCGAAGTACTCAATCGCGTGCTGGCGCTGCCCGGCCAGCCGCCGGAACCGGAACCTGTTTCACCCTTGCCCACGCAATTGCGTTGGGCTCAATAACTCAAGTCTTATCCCACGACAGGAATCAACATCATGACTATCAAAGCCATCAACGTCCGTAACCAGTTCAAAGGCTCCATCAAGGAAATCGTCCTCGGCGACGTGCTGTCGGAAATCGACGTGCAGACGGCGTCCGGCATCGTCACTTCGGTGATCACTACGCGTTCGGTCAAGGAGCTGGAGCTGGCCGTCGGCAGTGAAGTGATCGCGTTCGTGAAATCCACCGAGGTGTCGATCGCCAAGTTGTAAGCGGTGTGTTTAAACAACAACCCCGAAGGGTTTGAGCCCTTCGGGGTTTTTTATTGCCTGCGCTGACGGTGGTAGAGTCCGACGTGAATTTTTACGACGAAAAGGAGATCAAGGTGACAGTCAGGATTTCGGATTACATTCATGGCGTGACCCAGTCAGCACTGGCCCGGTGGGCAAATCTCACGCCCTGGGAACTGGTGAGCGATGCCCCCGAGCGCGTGCGCGAACTGCTACGGCAGCTGTCGGACGAGCATTACCAAGTCTCGGGCGACATTGCCGTCCACCGCACTGCGCAGGTCGAAGAGGGGGCGATCCTCAAGGGGCCGTTGATCATTGGCCCTGGCTGTTTTATCGCTGCCGGTGCTTACCTGCGTGGCGGGTGTTGGCTGGACGAACACTGCATCATCGGCCCCGGTGCCGAGCTCAAATCATCTTTCATGTTTGCCGGCAGCAAACTCGCTCACTTCAATTTTGTCGGTGACTCGGTGCTGGGCGCCGGGGTCAATCTGGAGGCGGGCAGCCTCATTGCCAACTATCGCAACGAGCGTGCGGACAAAACCGTGAACGTGCGGATCGGTGATGGACTGGTGTCGACCGGGTGCGAAAAGTTCGGTGCACTGTTGGGCGACGGCGCGCGACTCGGTGCCAACGCGGTGGTCGCGCCGGGCGGGTTGCTGCGACCGGGAACAGTGATCAGACGCCTGGCGCTCTACGATTGCGAAGAGGTTTGAAACATCAGTCGCCGAGGCTGCGCTTGGGCAGGAACGGTGGCAGGTACAACCCGAGATAGGCATCAAACACGCGCATCGCTTCCTCGGCCATACGCGGTGTGATCTGCCCGTGCTGCTGCACCGAGCGTGCGTAGACGCGGTCGCCCAGTTCCATGGCCAGGGCAAATACGTCGACATCCATCGGAAGCTTCGGCAGTTCGAAATGGTGGTCGAAAAGCTTGTGCATCAGGTCGCCCAATTCGATGTCGTGCTGGCGGTCGGCCTGGGTGACTTCGGTCAGGCCGTGCTGGGCCAGAATGAGCTGGCGGGCGGCGGCGTCTTCGCTGTAGATCGCCAGCATGCGCTGTTCCACCAGCCGCGACAGGTCACGCCAACCGCTCAGCGCGTGGTGGTCGATGGGCGCTTGCAGACAAGCGCGGAATGCCGCGTGCACGTCGGCAGTCAACGCTTCGAGCAAGGCCGGGACGCTGGCGAAAAAATGGTAGACGGAGGAGGGCGGAATCTCCGCACGCTCGGCGACGCTGTAGATCGACAGACTGGCCACGCCCTCGGCGGCCAGCAGCGTGCGGGCGGCATCGAGTATCGAATCGATCCGGGCCTGGCTGCGTGCGCGGGGTTTGCGGGGGCTGGCTACGCGTGTCATTGGAGTCTCCTGCGGGGCAGCGGGCATTGTACGCAGAGCGGGCAGATGTTCCATATCCCCTGTGGCGAGGGAGCTTGCTCCCGTTGGGTTGCGAAGCGGCCCCAAAACGGCCGATGCGGTGTGCCTGACAGAACCGACTGCGGATGAAAGCGAGTCCTTCGGCCTCCAGCGGGAGCAAGCTCCCTCGCCACAGGGTTTGATGGCACCCATAAAAAAACGCCGTCGGGTGTGAGGCCGGCGGCGTTTTTTTACTGCAACCGATTAAACGGTATGCAGGTACCAGTTGTACTCAAGGTCGGAGATGGAGTGTTCGAACTCCTCCAGCTCGCTCTCTTTGCACGCGACGAAGATATCGATGTATTTCGGATCGATGTACTTGGCCATGACTTCGCTGTCGTCCAGCTCGCGCAATGCATCGCGCAGGTTGTTCGGCAGGCTCTGCTCGTTCTGCTCGTAGCTGTTGCCTTCGACCGGAGCGCCCGGCTCGATCTTGTTGGTCAGGCCGTGGTGCACGCCCGCCAAAACCGAAGCCATCAGCAGGTACGGGTTGGCGTCGGCGCCGGCCACGCGATGCTCGATGCGCACGGCATCGGCAGAGCCGGTCGGTACGCGAATCGCTACGGTACGGTTGTCCAGGCCCCAGCACGGCGAGTTCGGCACGTAGAACTGTGCGCCGAAACGACGGTACGAGTTGACGTTCGGGCAGAGGAAAGCCATCTGCGCCGGTAGGGTCTCGAGCACACCGCCGATCGCGTGACGCAGTGCGGCGTTCTGCTCGGGATCCTCACTGGCAAAAATGTTTTTGCCATCTTTGTCGAGAATCGAGATATGGACATGCAGACCATTGCCCGCTTGGCCCGGGTAAGGCTTGGCCATGAAGGTGGTGTCCATTTCATGGTCGTAGGCGATGTTCTTGATCAGGCGCTTGAGCAGGACCGCGTAGTCGCAGGCCTTGATCGGATCGGCCACGTGGTGCAGGTTCACTTCGAACTGCGCCGGGGCACTTTCCTTGACGATGGCGTCGGCCGGGATGCCTTGCTCTTTTGCGCCTTCCAGAATGTCCTGGAGGCAGTCGACGTATTCGTCGAGGTCGTCGATCAGGTAAACCTGTGTCGAGTGCGGACGTTTGCCGGAAACCGGCGAGCGAGGCGGTTGCGGACGACCGTTCACGTTCTCCTGGTCGATCAGGTAGAACTCCAGTTCGAACGCGGCGCAGATGGTCAGGCCCATTTCGTCGAACTTGCGCACCACGTTGGCCAGCACTTCACGTGGATCGGCGAAGAAGGGGGTGCCTTCGAGTTCGTGCATGGTCATCAACAGTTGCGCGGTCGGGCGCTTCTGCCATGGCTCGTTGCACAGGGTATCGGGGATTGGATAGCAGATTCGGTCAGCATCGCCGATGTCCAGGCCCAGGCCGGTGCTTTCCACCGTCGAGCCGTTGATATCCAGAGCAAATAAAGAGGCCGGCAGGTTGATGCCTTTCTCGTAAACCTTGTGGAGGCTGGTGCGTTCAATGCGCTTGCCGCGCACCACACCATTCATATCCGCAATCAGAAGGTCAACGTACAGAACCTCAGGATGTTCCTTAAGGAACGCGTTCGCTTCGTTAAGCTGAACGGCACGCGGGGGTACCGACATGATGCAACACCTTTGTTGTTAAAAATATCAATCATTGATCTTTTCTGGTTTCAGTCAACCCGAACGGCATGCCGAAGTCAAGCAAGGCCTTTTTTGCCCTAAAAAAGCGCTCGTATGGCTTTTTTGAGGCACTTTGGGGCGTTTTTATACCTTTTGGTGTGTTGGTCGTCGCGAGCTTGAGCGGGCCGTGTTGTATTTTTTACGGGGGTGTTGTGTAAAAAAATGAACAAGGCTAAGCTCGAATCAAACCCATAACAGCAATAATACCGGGGTGCTTCATGTCTCGCCTGCCGTTAATCGGCGTCACCGACTGCTCAAGACAGGTCGGTCGGCATGTCTGCCATATCAGTGGTGACATATCCGCCCGCGCCATGGGCTCAGCAGCCTGGATGATCCTCTCGTCCTTGACGGTTCGACTGTCCCCGTCCGATATTCTGGACGGTCGCAATGGCACCCCCATTACGGTTACTCCATTCAATATAGAACCGATTCACAATAGCGGCTCAGCCATCGTGCAGGGCACCGCTCGCGATTCTGCACGCCTGATCTCGGTGCATGTGCCCACAAGCACGCCGGCCTGGCGCAGACTTGCATTCCAACGCGACGCCGATGCGTCAACTATCGCCTGACTCATGAAAGAGTCAGGAAACTCAAAGCCTAGAGGCATTTATGAGTAACAACCTCGACCAGCTCACCGATTGGTTGAAAGACCACAAGATCACAGAAGTCGAATGCATGATCGCCGACTTGACCGGGATTACCCGTGGCAAGATTTCGCCGACCAACAAGTTCATCGCCGAAAAAGGCATGCGCCTGCCTGAAAGCGTTCTGTTGCAGACCGTGACCGGCGACTATGTCGAAGACGACATCTATTACGAACTGCTCGACCCGGCCGACATCGACATGATCTGCCGTCCCGACCAGAACGCTGTGTTTCTCGTGCCGTGGGCCATCGAACCCACCGCACAGGTGATCCACGACACCTACGACAAGCAAGGCAACCCGATCGAGCTGTCGCCGCGCAACGTGCTCAAGAAAGTCCTGAAACTCTATACCGACAAGGGCTGGCAGCCGATTGTGGCGCCGGAAATGGAGTTCTACCTGACCAAGCGCAGCGACGACCCGGACTATCCGTTGCAGCCACCGATCGGTCGCTCCGGTCGCCCGGAAATCGGTCGTCAGTCGTTCTCTATCGAAGCGGCGAACGAATTCGACCCGCTGTTCGAAGACGTCTACGACTGGTGCGAACTGCAGGAGCTGGATCTCGACACGCTGATCCACGAGGACGGCACGGCGCAGATGGAAATCAACTTCCGTCACGGCGATGCCCTGTCCCTGGCCGACCAGATCCTGGTGTTCAAGCGCACCATGCGCGAAGCCGCGCTCAAGCACGACGTGGCCGCGACCTTCATGGCCAAACCGATGACCGGCGAGCCGGGCAGTGCGATGCACTTGCACCAGAGCATCATCGACATCGAGACCGGCAAGAACATCTTCTCTAATGAAGACGGGACCATGAGCCAGTTGTTCCTGCACCACATCGGTGGTTTGCAGAAGCTCATCCCCGAGCTGTTGCCGCTGTTCGCACCCAACGTCAACTCGTTCCGCCGCTTCCTGCCGGACACCTCGGCACCGGTGAACGTGGAGTGGGGCGAAGAGAACCGCACCGTGGGCCTGCGGGTTCCGGATGCCGGGCCGCAAAACCGTCGGGTGGAAAACCGCCTGCCGGGCGCCGACGCCAACCCGTACCTGGCGATCGCAGCGAGCCTGCTCTGCGGTTACATCGGCATGGTCGAAGGCCTGAACCCGAGTGCACCGGTGGTGGGTCGTGGCTATGAACGCCGCAACCTGCGCCTGCCGCTGACCATCGAAGACGCACTGGACCGTATGGAAAACAGCGCGACCATCGAGCGGTACCTGGGCAAAAATTTCATCACTGGCTACGTCGCGGTCAAGCGGGCCGAGCATGAAAACTTCAAGCGCGTGATCAGTTCGTGGGAAAGGGAATTCCTGCTCTTTGCCGTCTGATACGCCGGGCGCCGTCGTTTTCCAGGCGGCGCTTTCACCTGATTTTTTTAGGAGATTCGTATGACCAGCAACAATCCGCAAACCCGTGAATGGCAAGCCTTGAGCAACGATCACCACCTGGCTCCGTTCAGCGACTTCAAGCAGCTGAAAGAGAAAGGCCCGCGGATCATCACCCATGCCAAGGGTGTTTACCTGTGGGACAGCGAAGGCAACCAGATCCTCGACGGTATGGCCGGTTTGTGGTGCGTGGCCATTGGTTACGGTCGTGATGAACTGGCCGATGCAGCCAGCAAGCAAATGCGCGAATTGCCTTACTACAATCTGTTCTTCCAGACCGCCCACCCGCCGGTGCTGGAACTGGCCAAGGCCATCTCCGACATCGCACCGGAAGGCATGAACCATGTGTTCTTCACCGGTTCCGGTTCCGAAGGCAACGACACCATGCTGCGTATGGTCCGCCACTATTGGGCGATCAAGGGCCAGCCGAACAAGAAAGTCATCATCAGCCGCAAGAACGGCTATCACGGTTCCACCGTGGCCGGCGCGAGCCTGGGTGGCATGACTTACATGCACGAACAGGGCGACTTGCCGATCCCGGGCATTGTCCACATCGCCCAGCCTTACTGGTTCGCCGAAGGCGGTGACATGACCCCGGAAGAGTTCGGGATCTGGGCTGCCAATCAGCTGGAAGAGAAAATTCTCGAAGTCGGCGTCGACAACGTCGGCGCCTTCATTGCCGAGCCGATCCAGGGCGCCGGCGGCGTGATCATTCCGCCCGACAGCTACTGGCCGCGCATCAAGGAAATCCTCGCCAAGTACGACATTCTGTTCGTGGCCGACGAAGTGATTTGCGGTTTCGGCCGTACCGGTGAGTGGTTCGGTAGCGATTTCTACGACCTCAAGCCCGACATGATGACCATCGCCAAAGGCCTGACGTCGGGCTACATCCCGATGGGTGGCCTGATCGTGCGTGACGCGGTGGTGGACGTGCTCAACGAAGGTGGCGATTTCAACCACGGCTTTACGTACTCCGGGCACCCGGTGGCCGCTGCGGTGGCGCTGGAAAACATCCGCATCATGCGCGACGAGAAAATTATCGAGCGCGTTCATGCAGAAACGGCACCGTATTTGCAGAAACGTCTGCGGGAACTGAACGATCATCCGCTGGTGGGTGAAGTTCGTGGGGTAGGTCTGTTGGGGGCCATCGAACTGGTTCAGGACAAGGCCACACGCAAGCGTTATGAAGGCAAGGGCGTCGGCATGATCTGCCGTCAGTTCTGCTTCGACAATGGCCTGATCATGCGCGCCGTCGGCGACACCATGATCATCGCGCCACCGCTGGTGATTACACCGGCGGAAATCGATGAGCTGGTGACCAAGGCGCGCAAGTGTCTTGATCTGACCCTGAGTGCATTGCAGGGCTAAGTGCTAGGCTCTGAGCGCAAGTCCGAGGTTCTGCATGACGCAGGGACTTTCGCTCAGAGCTGTCAGAAAGCGTGGCCTTTCCTTGATAGACCGATGTGGATCTTGCCAGACTAGCCGCGGTTCCAGTTACCCGGGTTCGGTCGCTGAACAAGTGGTTCAAAAAAGAAAAATTTGGAGCATTACGCATGAAGGCACTAGGTAAAAAGCTCGCTGGCAAGACCCTCCTTGCCATGTCCGTGATGGGGTTGATGGCGGGCGCGGTTCACGCCGATGACAAAGTTCTGCACGTGTACAACTGGTCCGATTACATCGCCCCCGACACCGTCAAGAAGTTCGAAGACGAGTCGGGCATCAAAGTGGTCTACGACGTCTTCGACAGCAACGAAACCCTCGAAGCCAAGTTGCTGGCCGGCAAGTCCGGTTACGACATCGTTGTGCCGTCGAACAACTTCCTGGCCAAGCAGATCAAGGCCGGCGTGTACCAGAAGCTCGACAAATCCAAGCTGCCTAACTGGAAAAACCTGAACCCGGAACTGCTCAAGGCGGTATCGGTCAGCGACCCGGGCAACGAGCACGCGTTCCCGTACATGTGGGGCTCGATCGGTATTGGCTTCAACGCCGAGAAGGTCAAGGCTGCACTGGGTGCCGATGCACCGACCAACTCCTGGGACCTGCTTTTCAAACCTGAAAACGCCGCGAAGTTGAAATCGTGCGGTATCAGTTTCCTCGATTCGCCAACCGAGATGATTCCGGTGGCGTTGCACTACCTGGGCTATCCAACCGACAGCCAGGACAAAAAACAACTGGCCGAAGCCGAAGCGCTGTTCCTGAAAATCCGTCCTTCGGTAGGTTACTTCCACTCGTCCAAGTACATCTCCGACCTGGCCAACGGCAACATCTGCGTGGCCGTGGGTTACTCGGGTGACATTTACCAGGCCAAGTCCCGCGCAGAAGAAGCCGGCGACAAGGTGAAAGTCAGCTACAACATTCCGAAAGAAGGTGCAGGCAGCTTCTACGACATGGTCGCCATCCCTAAAGATGCCGAAAACGTCGAAGGCGCCTACAAGTTCATGACCTTCCTGCAGAAGCCGGAAATCATGGCTGAAATCACCAACGCCGTGCGTTTCCCGAACGGTAACGCCGCTGCCACGCCGCTGGTGGATAAAGACATCACCAGCGATCCGGGCGTTTACCCGCCGGCGGATGTCCTGGCCAAGCTGTACGCGATTGCCGACTTGCCGGCCGCGACCCAGCGGATCATGACCCGCAGCTGGACCAAGATTAAATCCGGTAAATAAGTAATTAACCTGTAGGAGCGAGCCTGCTCGCGATGAACCTGAGAGCGCCGCGGGGTGTCAGGCACCCATCGTTATCGTTGACGACCATCGCGAGCAGGCTCGCTCCCACAGGTGTTTCTGCATAAAAGTTTTGCTGGAACGGTTTTTCGGGGGTAAGTTGCGCGCCGGTTTTGTTGCCGGACAACCACGGTTGTCATGTAACACGGGGCAACTTGGGCCCAACTAATTTTAGAGGACCTCCACTTGCCTATTTTTTCTTTGTTGCGTAATGCCATGCTGGTTGGCGCCGGATTGACACTGGCTGTCAGTGTCCAGGCCGCCGGTACCGTGCATATTTATAACTGGTCGGATTACATCGGCGAGAGCACGTTGGCCGACTTCCAGAAAGAGACCGGCATCAAGCCGGTGTATGACGTTTTCGATTCCAACGAAACCCTGGAAGGCAAGTTGCTGGCCGGGCGTACGGGTTACGACGTGGTCGTGCCGTCGAACCACTTCCTTGGCAAGCAGATCAAGGCCGGGGCGTTCCAGAAACTCGACAAGTCGCAACTGCCGAACTACTCGAATCTCGACCCGGTGCTGCTCAAGCGCCTGGAGCAAAATGATCCGGGCAACCTGTACGCCGTGCCGTACCTGTGGGGCACTAACGGCATCGGTTACAACGTCGACAAGATCAAGGCTGTGCTGGGCGTCGATACGATTGATTCGTGGGGCGTGCTGTTCGAGCCGGAGAACATCAAGAAGCTGCAAAGCTGCGGTGTAGCGTTCCTCGATTCGGCTGATGAAATGATGCCGACCGTGCTCAACTACATGGGCCTGAACGCCAATAGCACCGACCCTGAAGACTACAAAAAGGCCGAAGCCAAGTTGCTGGCGGTACGGCCTTACGTGACGTACTTCCACTCTTCGAAATACATCGCAGACCTGGCCAACGGCGATATCTGCGTGGCGATCGGTTTCTCCGGCGATATCTTCCAGGCAAAAAATCGCGCCGATGAAGCCAAGAAAGGCGTGAACATCGCCTACTCGATTCCCAAAGAAGGCGGTGCGCTCTGGTTCGACATGCTGGCGATTCCGAAGGACTCGACCAACGTCAAACAGGCCAACGCGTTCATCAACTATTTGCTGAAACCTGAGGTGATTGCGCAGGTCAGCGATTACGTCGGCTACGCCAACCCTAACCCGGCGTCGGACAAACTGATGGACCAGTCCATTCGCACCGACGAAGCGGTGTACCCACCGCAAGCGGTGCTCGACAAAACCTACGTGTCCGTCGAGTTACCGCCGAACATTCAACGTTTGATGACCCGCAGTTGGACCAAGGTCAAGTCGGGTAAATAGTTTCAAGGCTCAAACTATCCAGGTTGGCTCACCTTGAGCGAACTGCACTCTTTTTTCTGGGAGTTTCGTAAATGGCAGTTGCCTCCGGCGCCTATAAGAAAGCCCTCGAGGGCGACCAGTCACCTAAACAGGTGCTGGTCAAAATCGACCGGGTCACGAAGAAGTTCGACGAGACGATTGCCGTGGACGACGTGTCCCTGGAAATCAAGAAAGGCGAGATTTTCGCCCTGCTCGGCGGTTCGGGATCGGGCAAGTCCACGTTGCTGCGCATGCTCGCCGGTTTCGAACGGCCCACGGAAGGGCGGATTTTCCTCGATGGCGTAGACATCACCGACATGCCGCCGTACGAGCGGCCGATCAACATGATGTTCCAGTCTTACGCCCTGTTCCCGCACATGACCGTGGCGCAGAACATTGCCTTCGGCCTCAAGCAGGACAAATTGCCGGCCGCTGAAGTCGATGCCCGCGTGGCGGACATGCTCAAGCTGGTACAGATGAGCCAGTACGCCAAGCGCAAGCCGCACCAGTTGTCCGGCGGCCAGCGTCAGCGTGTGGCCCTGGCCCGTTCCCTGGCCAAGCGCCCGAAGCTGTTGCTGCTCGACGAACCGATGGGCGCGCTGGATAAAAAGCTGCGGTCGCAAATGCAGCTGGAACTGGTCGAGATCATCGAGCGCGTCGGCGTGACCTGCGTCATGGTGACCCACGACCAGGAAGAGGCCATGACCATGGCCGAGCGCATCGCGATCATGCACCTGGGCTGGATCGCCCAGATCGGCAGCCCGATCGACATCTACGAAACCCCGACCAGCCGCCTGGTCTGCGAATTCATCGGCAACGTGAACATCTTCGAAGGCGAAGTGATCGACGACGCTGAAGGCCACGCGATCATTACCTGCAAAGATATGGACCACCAGATCTACGTGGGTCACGGCATCAGCACTTCGGTGCAGGACAAGTCGGTCACCTACGCGATCCGTCCGGAGAAACTGCTGGTCACCGCTGACATGCCGACCTGCCAGTACAACTGGTCCAGCGGCAAGGTCCACGACATCGCCTACCTGGGCGGGCACTCGGTGTTCTACGTCGAACTGCCAAGCGGCAAACTGGTGCAGTCGTTCGTGGCCAACGCCGAGCGTCGCGGCGCACGTCCGACCTGGGGCGATCAGGTTTACGTGTACTGGGAAGACGATAGCGGCGTGGTACTTCGCTCATGAACATGCGCAAATTCAAACGCCGACTCAATCGAATAATTCCCGGTGGCCGCCAACTGGTCATCGGGGTTCCCTTCATCTGGCTGTTCCTGTTCTTCATGTTGCCGTTCTTCATCGTTCTGAAGATCAGCTTCGCCGAAGCCGACGTGGCCATTCCGCCGTACACCGAAATCTACAGCTTCGCCGAACAGAAGTTGCAGTTGCTGCTGAACCTGGGCAACTACGCGATGCTCGGCGACGACGAGTTGTACATCGCCGCGTACCTGGGCTCGTTGAAGATGGCGCTGATCAGCACCATCCTCTGCCTCGTGATCGGCTACCCGATGGCCTATGCCATCGCCAGCGCCCGTAAAGAGCTGCAAACGGTGCTGGTACTGCTGATCATGATGCCGACCTGGACCGCGATCCTGATCCGCGTCTACGCGTGGATGGGCATCCTCAGCAACAACGGCCTGCTTAACGGTTTCCTGATGACCATGGGCTGGATCGACGAACCGCTGCAGATCCTCAACACCAACCTTGCGGTGTACATCGGCGTCGTCTATTCGTACCTGCCGTTCATGATCCTGCCGCTGTACGCCAACCTGGTGAAGCACGACAACAGCTTGCTGGAAGCTGCTTCCGACCTGGGTTCGAGCACGTTCAACAGCTTCTGGAAAATCACCATCCCGCTGTCCAAGAACGGCATCATCGCCGGCTGCATGCTGGTGTTCATCCCGGTAGTGGGTGAGTTCGTGATCCCGGAACTGCTCGGCGGTCCGGAAACCCTGATGATCGGTAAAGTGCTGTGGCAAGAATTCTTCAACAACCGTGACTGGCCGGTGGCGTCTGCTCTGGCAGTGGTGATGCTGGCGATCCTGATTGTGCCGATCATTCTGTTCAATCGCAGTCAGGCCAAGGAAATGGAGGGTAAAGAATGAAGCGCTTCCGTTTCTCCAGCCTGATGCTGGTGGTGGGTCTGGTGTTCATCTACCTGCCGATGTTGATCCTGGTGATCTACTCGTTCAACGCCTCGAAACTGGTGACGGTGTGGGGCGGCTGGTCGATCAAGTGGTACGTCGGCCTGCTCGACAACTCGCAACTGATGGGTTCGGTGGTGCGCTCGCTGGAAATCGCCTGCTACACGGCGATTGCAGCAGTCGCACTAGGGACATTAGCCGCGTTCGTCCTGACCCGCATCACCCACTTCAAGGGCCGCACGCTGTTCGGTGGCCTGGTGACTGCGCCGCTGGTGATGCCTGAAGTGATCACCGGTCTGTCGCTGTTGCTGCTGTTCGTGGCGATGGCGCAGATGATCGGCTGGCCACAGGAACGCGGCATCGTCACCATCTGGATCGCCCACACGACGTTCTGTGCGGCGTATGTGGCGGTGGTGGTGTCGGCGCGTTTGCGTGAGCTGGACCTGTCCATCGAAGAGGCGGCCATGGACCTCGGTGCGCGGCCGTGGAAGGTGTTCTTCCTGATCACCATCCCGATGATCGCGCCATCGCTGGCCGCGGGGGGCATGATGTCCTTCGCGCTGTCGCTGGATGACCTGGTATTGGCGAGCTTCGTGTCCGGTCCGGGTTCCACGACCCTGCCGATGGAAGTGTTCTCGGCCGTGCGTCTGGGTGTTAAACCCGAGATCAACGCCGTGGCCAGCCTGATCCTGCTGGCGGTTTCGATCGTGACCTTCCTGGTCTGGTTCTTCAGCCGTCGTGCCGAAGAAAGCCGCAAGCGTGCGATCCAGCAAGCCATCGAGGAAAGCGCTGCCGACTCCTGGAAGCAACCGGACGTGCGCCGCGCGCAGGCACCGGAAGCGGTTTGAGCCTGAACCGGGGTTGACCACAGCGCTGTGGTCAGCCCGATTCAAAATGTAGGAGCGAGCTTGCTCGCGATAGCGGACAGTCATTCAACATTGATGTTGACCGTGGCGCCGCCATCGCGAGCAAGCTCGCTCCTACAGTTGTTTTGGGCGTTCACAAAATCTGAGTTCAACCAAAGATCCCTTGTAGGAGCGAGCTTGCTCGCGATAGCGGACAGTCATCCAACATCAATGTTGACCGTGGCACCGCCATCGCGAGCAAGCTTGCTCCTACAGTTATTTTGGGTGTTCACAAAATCTGAGTTCAACCAAAGATCCCTTGTAGGAGCGAGCTTGCTCGCGATAGCGGACAGTCATCCAACATCAATGTTGACCGTGGCACCGCCATCGCGAGCAAGCTTGCTCCTACAGTTGTTTTGGGCGTTCACAAAGTCTGTGTTCAACCTTTGCTCGCGATGAGGCTGTTCCAGCCAGCAAAGGTTTACTGCGCAACCCGCGCCGGCAACAGCTTCAACGTGCTGCGTGTATTGGCCGTGACCTCTTCGTCGTTGAGATGCGCCTGGAAATAAACGCCCTCGATGTACGCCTCGGATTGATCGTCAACGTGACGGTCGAGCAGCACGCCGCTTTGGCCTACCGGGTTGATGGTCAGGCTGTGGGCCGGGTCGGCGAAGTCGATCAGACGCCGGGTAGATGGACCATAGGTGACTGGCCACGGTGCCGGGCCGATCTTCGCTGAAAGATTGTTAGGCACTTCATGGCTGCCTGGCGCGGCGAACGGGCCGACGTTGAAGATTCGGTCCAACGGCTTCTGTTGACCCAGCGGATGGCCATGGGTCAGCGTGTGCGCGTTGCCCCACTGCCATTGCGTGAAGTCTGCGCCAAAGGTGGTCTTGAGGTGGGCGATGCTGGCTTGCCAGGCTGCCTTCACTGTGTCGGCGCGGGTTTCATGGTCGAGCGTGGTGCGGTTGTCCCACCACGGCGAGTCGGCCGTTGCGGCCAGGCGCGGTAGCGCGGCGTCGATCACCCGGGTCGAGAGCAATGTTTCGAAAAAGTCGGCGCCCAGTTCATCGTGCATCGTCGCGTCGGCGAGGTTGAACAGGAACTGGTTGAACACGGTGGCGCTGGTGGATTCGAGCGGGTAATCACCTTTCCATTGCGCCAGTTGTTCGACCAGTTTGAGTTCGGCGGGATCGCTCACCACTTCACGCAACACCGGCAGCAGTGGCGCCAGCAAACGCGGGCCGTAGGCGGTGGTGGTGCCCAGTTGCAGCGACTGGCTGGTCTCCAGATTCCACTTCACGGTTTTGTCGCTGAGTTGGCGATCGAGCTCCTGGCCGCGGTCCGCAAGGTTGTAGTAACCGGGAATCTCCATGCCCGTTGGCGACACGGGCTGGAAGTTGGCTGAGACGATGTAGCCCCGCGCCGGGTTTTCTTCCTGGGGGTTGGCGCTGAACGGGTAGAAACCGTCCTTGTCCGCCTCGGCCGTGCTGCCATCGAGAATGAACCACGGGCGTACACCCGCCGGACGCTTGGGCAATTGCGCCGCCGCCCACCAGCCGATATCGCCTTTGGCATTGGCCCAGACCACGTTCAGGCCGGGTGCCTGGATTTTTGCCGCGGCACCACGGGCCTTGGCCAGGGTATCGGCGCGATTGAGCTGGTAGAAACCGTCGATGATCGGGTTCTGGCTTTCGAGAAAGGCCCACCACATGGCAATCGGCGTTTTGCCGACGCCACGGCCCAGGGCATCGTTGACGATCGGACCGTGGGGCGACTGACGCAACACCAGCGTCACCGGTGCTTGCCCTTTGACGGCGATCTGTTGCTCGCTGGACGTCATGTCCACCCATTTGCCGCGATACCAGACCTGGTTGGGATTGTCCGGGTTGACCTTCTCGGCGATCAGGTCGAGGTCATCGTTCTGGAACATGGTGATGCTCCAGCCGAAGTCGCGGTTCAAGCCCAATGACGCGAAGGGCATCAAGGCCTGATAGTGACCGTAGAGTTCGAAGCCCGGTGCAGTGAGGTGAGCTTCGTACCACACCGAGGGCGCTGAAAAGCGGATATGCGGATCGCCCGCCAGCAGCGGCTTGCCACTTTGGGTTCGACTGCCGGCGACAACCCACGCGTTGCTGCCTTCGAACTGCGGCAGGCCATTGTCGGCCAGGGCCTGCTCACTCAGGCGGGCGAGGGCGTTGAGGTCTTTCCAGTCGATGCCGCTCAGCGCCGGTGCAGCGCCGTTGAGCACGCCTTTGGGCTGCCAGTCGAGGTCGAAGGCGTTGAGGTATTGAGGCCCCAACTGATCGCGGACGAACGTCAGCACGGGCTCGGTGCGAAACGCAGCGGCAAAGCTGTAGGCCATGTAGCCGGCGATGCTGATGGTGTCCTGGGCCGTGAACGGGCGCTTGGAAATGCCCAGCACATCGAACTCGACCGGTTTTGCGTGGCTGTCCTGATACTGATTGATGCCATCCAGGTACGCTTGCAGGGCGATGAACGATGGCGATTGTTTGTCCAGGTTTGCCAGGTAGGTTTCGGCGCGTTCACGAATGCGCAGGCTGCGCATCAGTTTGTCGGTGTCGAGCAGCTTCGGCCCGAGCACTTCGGCCAATTCGCCGCGGGCGAGACGGCGCAGGACCTCCATCTGGAACAGTCGGTCCTGGGCATGCACATAGCCGAGGGCGCGGTACAGGTCGGTTTCGTTGTCGGCGCGGATGTGCGGGACGCCGCGCTCGTCGTAGCGCACGGTGACCGAGCCTTGCAGGTGTTGCAGTTCGACCATGCCCTGGCGTGACGGCTGCTTGCTGTAGAGGTACCCACTGGCGCCTGCGGCCAGCACAACGATCAGCAGAGCGAGAGCGGTCAGGCTACGTTTCATGGCAACTCCTTGTTGTTATTGTTTTCCGTTGAGTCATTGTTTAACACGTGCCGCCAATTTGGCGCATCGCCCTTAGGAGGGATTCGTATTACCGCGTTTTTCCCTCTTCCGGAGGATCGAGCGGCCACGGGCAGTAACAGCCGACTGCCAGTGTGTGCGTGGCACTCACCGAACGGCCTTCGTCCAGAGCCTGCAGGATCGGTTCGATAAAGCTGTTGCTGGAATTGCAGGTCAGGCCCTCGCTGTATGGGCCGAAGTACGCCAGTTTTCCGGAACGATCCCAGATCGCCACGGCCGGGCTGGCAGGTATCTGCTCGGAACCGGGTAGCACCTCGATGGACTTCAGGTTACTCAAAGTGCTCGGCAACTGGCCGTGGCTACCGGGTTTTTGCACTCCATAGAATTCCACACCGTGTGGCTCGTAACGCTCGACCAATTCCGTCAGATGTTGTTGATTGCCGACGTTGCACGGGCAGGCCGGGTCCCAGAAATGCACCAGTCGGATGGCGCCGGGTCCGGCAATGGCCTCGGGAAGACGCAGCGGGTCGCCGGAAAACATCGCGGTGTGGGAGCTGAACGCACGCAGGTAACGTCCCTGAAACCAGTCGTAACCCGCCCACAACACACCGGCACACACCACGGCGAGCAGACTGGCAAACAGGGGGGCACGAAAAGGCGAGTGCATCGGTTCAATCCTCGAAGGTCGGCTAGCTTGCCATGCTTGCCGCGACAGATGAATATCGCAGACCTATAAAGTCCGTTTCATGCTTTGGAATCGCTCATGCCTGTCACTTTCGATCCTGATCTTCTACGTGCGAGTCTGCGGCCACTGGCGGATGGACTGCCGTTGTCGACGCAGGCGCAGGCCTATCAGCAGTTCTATGGGCTGGATTTCGCGCAGCGTCGGCTGCGCAGCGGTCTTGGGCGCTTCGAGATCGATGGGTATCAGCTGGTGAGTCAGTTCTGGTGGCCCGAAGGGGCGAAGGCGACGCTGTTTGTCTTCCATGGTTTTTACGACCACACCGGACTGTACCGGCACGTGATCGAGTGGGCGCTGGATCAGGGGTTCGCCGTGATTGCCTGCGATTTGCCAGGGCATGGATTGTCCAGTGGCGAGCGTGCGAGCATCAAGGACTTCGCCGAATACCAGGACACCTTGCAGGGGCTGTTTACCGAAGCGCAGTCCCTTGATTTACCGCAACCGTGGCACCTGTGCGGGCAGAGTACCGGCGGCGCCATCGTGATCGATCATGTGCTCAATGCCGGCGCGAACAGCCCGGCCCAGGGGCAGGTGATTCTGTTGTCACCGCTGGTGCGGCCGCGGGCGTGGGGTTGGTCGCAACTGAGCTATTACCTGCTCAAACCGTTCGTCAAAGCCATCGCCCGACGCTTCAGCGAAAACTCCAATGACCCGGATTTTCTGCCATTCCTGCAAGCCGATCCTTTGCAGCCGTTGCGTCTGCCAACTGCGTGGGTCGGGGCGTTGTCACGCTGGATCAAGCGCATCGAGGCCGCGCCGGTCAGCAGCCGACGGCCACTGATTGTGCAAGGGCAGGCGGACATGACGGTCGATTGGGAACACAACCTCGAAGTGTTGCGCGGCAAGTTTGATCGACCGCAAGTGTTGATGCTGCCTGAGGCGCGGCATCATCTGGCGAATGAGACGCTGGTGATGCGAACGGAGTATTTCGGGTTTTTGACCAGGCGGATAAAAGGCCGGAACTCCTAGTGACAGTCAGGGCCCCATCGCGGGCAAGCCCGCTCCCACAGTGATTGGAGCAAGCTCACAATTTTGTGATCAGCACCGACCTTGTGGGAGCGGGCTTGCCCGCGAAGGCGATCGATCTGGCGCTAAAAATTACTGGGTGAGGTTCGAAGGGTTTTGCCCCACCGCCAACCCCGCCCGAATCGCTGCCAGCGCCGCCTGATAATAAGCCTGGCCTTCAGCCGATTCGGCAAAAGTCGCAAATTCTTCCAGTTCGTTGTCCGACAGGTCGCGGTAGACATAGAGCAGCGTGTTGTTCAGGTCGCTGCCGATCTGGTCCATCAAACGCTGGCGCTGCCCGTTCAACATGCCTTGGGCCTGTCCGGCACCGAGCAGGCCGGGGATCATCGAACTCAGGCTGTCAGCGGCGACACCGGCAATCGCCAGGCTGACTTCCGCGCCAGCCTCACGCGCCGGCAGGGCCTGGGCCAGGTGGCCGATGATCAGCATGCGGCTGTCGCTGGCCTGCATCTTCGGCAAACCCTTGGCATTTTTCGCCAGTTGGTCGCGACGGGTCGCCAGCAGTTCGGCGGCGATGATCTTTTTGCCCAGCGGCGACTGGAAAAACGTCAGCGCAGGTTTCGGATCGGTGAGGTTTTTGCGCAATTGCGCTTCGGCACGTTGGTCCACGGCCTTAGGCGCAAACCGCTGATTGCTGTTATTGACCAGCGCCTGAAACACCGCCGGTGGCAGGCTGCCCTGATAACGCTGTTGGGCCGCCGTCAGGGCGTCGTTAAAGTGCGCGCGTTGTTCCGGCCAGCCGGCGACCTTGTACAGCTGGTCGTGGCCGTCTGCCCAGGCGGGCAAAACGCAGAACATCAGCAGTGATAAAAGCAAACGGCGCATAGGGACTCCTGTCAGCAGGCGACTATTCTCCGTGTGGCACCCTGACTTGTCGAGAATTCGTATCAACCCGCTGCGCGGCTCTGTCGGATTTCCAGGCGCAGGCATACTATGCGCGCCATGCAAATATCCTCTGATCACCCGCTGCTGTTACGAATCGTCGATGACCTGGCCGAGCGCGGCTGGTCGCAGCAGAATATTTTCCTGCCTCTGGATCTGACCCGAGCGCTGGCGGCCGAGTGCCGTAAACGTGCTGCCGAGGGTGAGCTGGCTCCGGCCGCCGTCGGCCGTGGACCGACCTCGGAGATACGCGAAGGCATCCGTGGCGATCATATTCAGTGGATCGATCCCGGTCAGGCCGAGGCGTGCGACAGCTACCTGGGCCTGATGGACAGCCTGCGCGAGGCGATCAATCGCGGGCTGTTCCTGGGGTTGGAGGATTTCGAAAGCCATTTCGCGATGTACCCGCCCGGGGCGTTCTACCTCAAGCACCTCGACCGCTTTCGCGATGACGACCGGCGCATGGTCTCGGCGGTGGTCTACCTCAATGACGGCTGGCTGCCTGAACACGGCGGTCAGTTGCGCATGTACCTGGACAATGAGCGCGCCTACGACGTGCAACCTACCGGCGGTTGCCTGGTGGTGTTTCTCTCTGGCGAAGTGCCTCACGAAGTCTTGCCGGCAACCCGCGAACGCCTGTCATTGACCGGCTGGTTCCGGCGTCGCGGCAACGAGCCGTTCTGAAATGCAAAAGATTCTGGTCAGCCGCTGCCTGTTGGGCCACCGCGTGCGTTATGACGGCGGGGCCAGTGGGCCGTTCGATCAGCTTCAGCAGTGGCTCGATGAAGGCCGTGTAGTGCCGCTGTGCCCGGAGGTGGCGGGCGGCTTGCCAACCCCGCGGGCTGCTGCAGAAATTCCCGGCGGGCAGGGCGCTCACGTGCTTGATGGTCAGGCAACAGTGATCACCACCGAGGGCGAAGACGTCAGTGCGCAGTTTCTGTCGGGGGCGTATCAGGCGTTGGAACTGGTGCAAAAGCACGGCATCCGCGTTGCCGTGCTCAAGGCCAACAGCCCATCGTGCGGCAACCTGCTGACCTACGACGGTACCTTCAGCGGTGTGAAGGTCAGTGGCGAGGGGGTGACGGCGGCGTTGCTCAAGCGCCATGGCGTTCAAGTCTTCAGCGAGCTCGAGCTGGCCGAAGCGGCGGCCGCACTATTGATCTAAAGCGGATCACTAAATCCTGTAGGAGCCGGCTTGCTGGCTCCTACAAATGATCGCGCCAGTCTCAGGGTTTGGGCGTCGCCACAAACCACTTCTTCTCCAGCGCCGCCATTCGGCCGTCGTCCTTGATGCGTTGCAACGCATTTTCCAGGCTGGCATGGAACGCCGGGTTACCTTTCTGAAACGGAATCACCAGGCTTACAGCCGGGTTGGCTTTCGGCTTCTCTTCCGTCAGCGACTGCACCAGCAGCATTGAGCGCGGTTCTTCCTTCTGCGCGAGCATCTGCGTGTTGGTTTGAATGTATGGCTCGCTGAAGTCGAAACGATCCTTGAGTTCCGGGGTCATTGCTATGTGATTGATGGCGACGTCGTACTTGCCGCTTTCGACGCCGGTCAACAGATCGCTGCCGTCGGTGATGACAAAGTCGGCGCGCACATCCAGTTCATTGGCCAGCATTTGACCCAACTCGACTTCGAAGCCGCTGAGTTTTTCGTCCTCCTTGAAATTGAAAGGAGGTGTATTAGCCTCAACAGCAATGCGCAGTTCGCCTCGGTCGTTGATGTCGTCAATCAGTTCGGCATGAGCCAATGGACTCAGAAGGGGTATCAGGCAGATCAGGCCAGGCAGAAAGCGCATGGTCACTCCTTGAATTCATTATCGCGACCCTCTGATTCAGGCTCGCTTTGCTATGGTTGTCGAGTGCCTTCGACAACAAATGGCCATGAAGTTGTCATGGTCACGCGGATTTTACGGAAAAACTGGAGAAGAAAATGAAAAGCTTTATGTCACGTGCAGCGTTGGCTGGTCTGCTGATGGGTGTTTCGGCGCTGGCCGCTGCGGCGACACCGGCTCCCAAAGGGGCTGAGGTGTCCATCGTTTCTCCTGCAGACGGTGCGACGGTGCCGAAAACGGTCGTGGTCAAATTTGCTGTCGAGAACATTGCCCTGGCACCAGCAGGCGATGTCACCAAGAACACGGGTCACCACCATTTGTTGATCGATGTCGACGAACTGCCGGCGGCCGGTGCACCGATTCCGAACGATGCCAATCATTTGCACTTTGGCAAGGCGCAGACCCAGGCTGAAATCACGCTGACGCCGGGCAAGCACACCTTGCAGCTGGAGTTGGGCGATAGCGGCCACATGCCGTTCGATCCGCCGATCCTCTCCGAGAAAATCACGGTCAACGTGAAATGAAAAAGGGAGCCCCGAGGGGCTCCCTTTTTTTCAACTGCGGCTGTTCTTAGAACAGTACACGGCAACGAATGGTGCCGTTGATGTGCTGCAGCTTCTCTTGCGCCAGGTCCGAGTACTCGGCGTCGACGTCGATCACTACGTAGCCAACCTTCTCGTTGGTCTGCAGGAACTGACCGGAGATGTTGATGCCGTTTTCGGCGAAGACCTTGTTGATCTCGCTGAGCACGCCCGGGATGTTTTCGTGGATGTGCAGCAAACGGTGCTTGCCAGGGTGAGCCGGCAGGGCCACTTCCGGGAAGTTCACGGACGATACCGACGTACCGTTGTCGCTGTACTTGACCAGTTTTTCCGCCACTTCCAGACCGATGTTGGCCTGGGCTTCAGCGGTGGAACCGCCGATGTGCGGGGTCAGGATCACGTTGTCCAGGCCGCGCAGCGGGCTTTCGAACTCTTCGTCGTTGGAGCGTGGCTCCACCGGGAACACGTCGATGGCCGCGCCGATCAGGTGCTTGTCCTTGATGGCCGCTGCCAGGTGGTCCAGTTCAACCACGGTGCCGCGAGCAGCGTTGATCAGGATGCCGCCTTTCTTGATGGCGCGGATTTCCTTCTCGCCCATCATCCACTGGGTGGCGGCGGTTTCCGGAACGTGCAGCGAAACGATGTCGGACATCGCCAGCAGATCGTGCAGGTTGCCTACCTGAGTCGCGTTACCCAATGGCAGCTTGGTGATGGTGTCGTAGAAGTACACCTGCATGCCCAGGCCTTCAGCCAGGACCGACAGCTGAGTACCGATCGAGCCGTAACCGACGATACCCAGCTTCTTGCCGCGGATTTCGAAGGAGTTGGCTGCGCTCTTGATCCAGCCGCCACGGTGGCAGGAAGCGTTTTTCTCAGGGATGCCGCGCAGCAGCAGGATCGCTTCGGCCAGCACCAGTTCCGCGACGGAACGCGTGTTGGAGTACGGCGCGTTGAACACGGCGATACCGCGTTCGCGGGCGGCGTTCAGGTCAACCTGGTTGGTGCCGATGCAGAAACAGCCGACAGCGACCAGTTTCTTCGCGTGATCGAAGATCTCTTCGGTCAGTTGAGTGCGCGAGCGAATGCCGATGAAGTGGGCATCCGCGATCTTTTCCTTCAGCTGGGCTTCCGGCAGAGAACCCGTGAGGTACTCGATGCTGGTGTAGCCCGCCGCCTTGAGGACGTCGACAGCCGATTGGTGGACGCCTTCGAGAAGAAGGAACTTGATCTTGCTCTTATCGAGAGAAGTCTTGCTCATCTGCGTAAACCTGTATCCCGGAGAAAAATGGCAGGAAATGGTCAACAGACGCTGACCCCGACGGCAAGAAAGCCGTCGCCGCAGGACAGTCGTTGGGCACTATGCTGCGGGGTCGATATGCTAGCATAGGCGCCCTGCTAAACACTCATTCCTGCGACGTGAAGCGTTCTCAGGATGACCATGAATTGTTCGAGAGTTCTGTCGATGACCAATCCTGCCCTGATTGATGAGCTGAAGACCCTGGTTGAGCCTGGCAAGGTGCTGACCGATGCCGACTCCCTGAATGCTTACGGTAAGGATTGGACCAAGCATTTCGCCCCGGCCCCGACCGCCATCGTGTTCCCCAAGACCACCGAGCAGGTCCAGGCCATTGTCCTGTGGGCCAACAAACACAAGGTGGCGCTGGTGCCGTCAGGCGGCCGAACCGGTCTTTCCGCCGCTGCGGTCGCGGCCAATGGCGAAGTGGTTGTGTCCTTCGACTACATGAACCAGATCCTCGACGTGAACCTCACCGACCGTACTGCCGTTTGTCAGCCCGGCGTGGTCACCAAGCAATTGCAGAACGTCGCCGAAGAAAAAGGCCTGTATTACCCGGTGGACTTCGCCTCGTCGGGCTCCAGCCAGATTGGCGGCAATATCGGCACCAATGCCGGCGGGATCAAGGTCATTCGCTACGGCATGACCCGTAACTGGGTCGCCGGCATGAAAGTGGTCACCGGCAAGGGCGACGTGCTGGAACTGAACCGCGACCTGATCAAGAACGCCACCGGCTACGACATGCGCCAGCTGTTCATCGGCGCGGAAGGCACCCTCGGTTTCGTGGTCGAAGCGACCATGCGCCTGGACCGTGCACCGAAAAACCTCACCGCGATGGTCCTCGGCACCGCCGATTTCGACTCGATCATGCCGGTGCTGCACGCCTTCCAGAGCAAGCTCGACCTGACCGCGTTCGAATTCTTCTCCGACAAAGCGCTGGCCAAGGTCATGGGCCGTGGTGATGTTCCGGCGCCGTTCGAAACCGATTGCCCGTTCTACGCATTGCTGGAATTTGAAGCGACCACCGAGGAAGTGGCCAACCACGCCCTGGAAACCTTCGAACACTGCGTCGAGCAGGGCTGGGTGCTGGATGGCGTGATGAGCCAGAGCGAAACCCAGTTGCAGAACCTGTGGAAGTTGCGCGAATACATCTCCGAAACCATTTCCCACTGGACGCCGTACAAGAACGACATTTCGGTCACCGTATCGAAAGTCCCAGCTTTCCTGAAAGAAATCGACGCGATCGTCGGCGAACACTACCCGGACTTCGAAATCGTCTGGTTCGGCCACATCGGCGACGGCAACCTGCACTTGAACATCCTCAAGCCGGACAACCTGAGCAAGGACGAGTTCTTCGCCAAGTGCGCCACCGTCAACAAGTGGGTGTTCGAAACCGTCGAGAAGTACAACGGTTCGATCTCCGCCGAACACGGCGTGGGCATGACCAAGCGTGACTATTTGACCTACAGCCGTTCTCCGGTTGAGATCGAGTACATGAAAGCCGTCAAAGCGGTGTTCGACCCGAATGGCATCATGAACCCGGGCAAGATTTTCGCTGTTTGATTTTCGAACTTTAAGAGCACGAAGCAGGAGTCGGTAATGAGCTATCAGCACCAGTATGTCGACGGTACGCGTATTCACTTCCCGTTGGGGAAAGTGGTGTGCATTGGCCGTAACTACGCCGAACACGCCAAGGAACTGGACAACCCGGTGCCGACCGAGCCACTGCTGTTCATCAAACCTGGCAGTTGCGTGGTGGCGCTGGAGGGCGGTTTCAGCATTCCGACCGAGCGTGGCTCAGTGCATTACGAAGCGGAAATCGCGGTGTTGATCGGCAAGCCGTTGTCGACCAAGCCGAGCCGTGAAGAAGTGCTCGATGCCATCTCCGGTTTCGCACCGGCCCTGGACTTGACCTTGCGCGACAAACAGGCCGAGCTGAAATCCAAAGGCTTGCCTTGGGAAATCGCCAAGTCGTTCGATGGCGCGGCCGTGATTGCTCCGTTCGTGTCCGGCAGCACCTTTGCCGACCTGACCGATATCGGCATCCGCCTGACCATCAACGGTGAAGTGCGCCAGGACGGCAACAGCAGCGCGATGCTCAACCCGATCGTGCCGATGATCCAGCACATGGCCGGCTGCTTCTCGCTGCAGGCCGGTGACGTGATCCTGACCGGCACGCCAGTGGGTGTTGGCCCGCTGAACGTCGGCGACGAGATCGTGCTGGAACTGCCGGGCGCCAGCAGCTTTACCAGCAGCGTCCGTTAACCTGCGCCAACCCCTGTAGGAGCTGGCTTGCCAGCGAAGAGGCCGCAACATTCAATATCCATGTTGACTGTTGCGCCGCTTTCGCTGGCAAGCCAGCGCCTACAAGGCCGTTGTCATCCTTGCGTCGCAAAGGGCTATCGCGCCATTTTCCGTTTTTTTCACATCCTGTCTGGATAATTTCAGGTCTTTCGGCCTCTGAGCCGTCCCCAAACTGTGCTATTACCCCTAGCCTGAATTTCTGGAACGCATTCCCCGATGGCCACTCAACCGCTCTCCACGCTCAAACCTGCCCGCCGCTCGCGCTTCGCCCTGCGTTGGTACACCTGGCTTTTGCTGGTGGCCGCCATCGCTTATGGCCTCGCATTTGCCATGCATTGGGACGACCGTGGCGTGCTTTGGATGCAGGAAAGTTTCGAAAGCCCGGCCGAGCGCCAGGAGAGTGTCTGGTTGCCGGACTACCAGGCTGTGATCGATGCCAAGCCGCTGCCTGGCATGGAAAAGGACGAGGCCTCCGATCTGGCCTACGACCCTCAGTCCAAAACCCTGTTTTCGGTCATGGGCAAGAACCCCTTCCTGGTCGAGCTGACCTTGCAGGGCGATGTTCTACGCAAAATGCCACTGGTGGGCTGGAGCAACCCGGAAGGTGTCACCGCGCTGGGCAACGGCCTGCTGGCCATTGTCGATGAGCGTGACCACCAGATCACCATCGTCAAAGTGGATGCCGACACCCGCGAACTGAACCTCGCCGATTTCCCTAAATACGACCTCGGGCCTTCGAAAGACCAGAACAAGGCTTTTGAAGGTGTCACCTGGGATGCGCGTAACCAGCAGCTGTTGCTGGGTGAAGAGCGTCCACCGGCGTTGTTCACCTGGAAAGGCGATGGCAAGACGCTCACCGGTGACAAGCAAAAGCTCGCCAGCGATGAGCTGGATATCCGCAACCTCTCGGCCTTGGCCATTGACCCGCGCACCGGTCATACCCTCGTGCTGTCCGCTGACTCTCACCTGTTGCTGGAGTTGGACGAGAAGGGCGAACAGGTCAGCTTCATGACCCTGCTGCGCGGTTTCAACGGCCTGAAAAAGACCATCCCTCGCGCCGAAGGTGTGACCATGGACGAGGCCGGCACGCTGTACATGGTGAGTGAACCGAACCTGTTTTACCGCTTCGAAAAGCAGAAATGACGCTTATGTTGTGTAGGAATAATTACGTTCGGTTGTGCGGCTTGGCCCGTGGCCATTAAGCTTCAGTTCAGACAGGCGTGTTATTCCATTCGCCAGTCCTGAACTCGAGCCCTCCCGAATGCGTCGACTTGCCCGTCCCAAGCCCCTGATTCTGATCTTGTCAGTGATCGCTCTGATCGTCTTGATCGTGATCGGGCAGTACATGCGCCTGTTCGAACGCGCCTGGTTCAACCTGAACACCCTTTGGCAGCCGATGAGCACCCAGTCCATCGGCCTGGATCAATATCAGGTGGCAGTAGAAGGGCAAGTGATTGAAGGTTTGAACGACGACGTATCAGCGTTGACCTTCGATCCGGTGCGCAGAAGCCTGTTTACCGTGACCAACAAGAACTCCGAGCTGATCGAGTTATCCCTCGACGGCAAGATCCTGCGCCGTGTTTCACTGATCGGTTTCGGTGATCCGGAAGCCGTGGAGTTCATCAGCGACGACACCTATGTCATCACTGACGAACGCCAGCAGCGGCTGATCAAGATTCGCCTGGAGCCAGGCGCGACGTTCCTCGATGCGGCAGACGCTGAACAGATGACCCTCGGCGTGCACATGAGCGGCAACAAGGGGTTTGAGGGGCTGGCCTATGATTCGGTGGGCAAGCGTCTGTTCGTCGCGAAGGAGCGCGATCCGATGCTGATTTACGAGGTGCACGGGTTTCCGCATTTCAACCCGGAAAAATCCTACGCGGTGCACGTGATCAACAACCCCAAGCGCGATGCCGGGATGTTTGTACGGGATCTGTCGAGTCTGCAATATGACGAACGCAGCGGGCACTTGCTGGCGCTGTCGGACGAATCGCGGTTGATTCTGGAGCTGGATGTGGGTGGACGGCCGCTGAGTACCATGTCACTGAGCAAGGGCCGGCAGGGCCTGAAAAAAACCGTGCCGCAGGCTGAAGGGATCGCCATGGATGACGAGGGCACGATGTACCTGGTGAGCGAGCCGAACCTGTTTTACGTGTTCAAAAAACCAACCCAGCCTTGAGGCTGACACGGTTCCTGCAGGAGCTGGCTTGCCAGCGAAGGGTGCAAGACATTCGACATCGATGTCGGTCATTACACCGCTTTCGCTGGCAAGCCTCCTACAGGGGATTGTGTGAGCTTATTCAGCGCGCAGGGTCTTTACGCCTTCGCTGGTGCCCAGCAGCAACAGGTCCGCCGGACGCGCCGCGAACAAACCGTTGGTGACCACGCCGACGATGGCATTGATCTGCGTTTCCAGTTCCACCGGATTGGTGATTTGCATGTTGAACACGTCGAGGATGATGTTGCCGTTGTCGGTCAGTACACCTTCACGATAGACCGGATCGCCGCCCAGCTTCACCAGTTCACGCGCCACGTGGCTGCGGGCCATCGGGATCACTTCGACCGGCAGCGGGAATGCGCCGAGCACCGGCACCAGCTTGCTGCCATCGGCGATGCAGATAAAGGTCTTGGCCACGGCCGCGACAATCTTCTCGCGGGTCAGGGCTGCGCCGCCGCCCTTGATCAGGTTCAGGTGTTCGTCGCTTTCATCGGCGCCGTCGACGTAGAACTCCAGATCGCTGACGGTGTTCAGTTCATAGACCGGAATCCCGTGGCCCTTGAGGCGCGCGGCGGTGGCTTCGGAGCTGGCGACGGCGCCATCGAATGCGCCCTTGTGCCTGGCCAGTGCGTCGATGAAGCAGTTGGCGGTGGAGCCGGTGCCGACCCCGACGATGCTCTTGTCGTCGAGTTTCGGAAGGATGAAGTCGACGGCGGCCTGAGCCACTGCCTGTTTGAGTTGATCCTGAGTCATGCGGGCTCCGAGGTGCCGAAGAAGGAACGAAAGGCCGGCATTATAGGCTTCGGGGCGGGGAAGGTCATTGCCCGATTGGCAGAGAGCAGGAGTTCTGGTGCCGGATGGCTTTTGTGGCGAGGGAGCTTGCTCCCGCTGGAGCGCAAAGCGGTCCCCTGCATTCTTTCAGACATAATGTGCAATATGGATTTACGACTGCTTCGCAGCCGAGCGGGAGCAAGCTCCCTCGCCACAATGGTTTCATGGTGTCCAAAACCACCGGTTTAATGTGGTCGTGCGGCCAAAAGCCGGGTTAGACTCCGTGGTCCTGCCCAACCCGCTCAGTGATGCTTTCCGATGCTTGAACAGTACGTCAAAAAGATCCTCACCTCGCGCGTTTATGACGTTGCCGTAGAAACCCCATTGCAGACTGCCCGCCAGCTCTCCGAGCGGCTGGGCAACAGCATTTGGCTCAAGCGCGAAGACTTGCAGCCGGTGTACTCGTTCAAGATTCGCGGCGCCTACAACAAATTGACCCAGCTGAGCGACGAAGAGCGCGCTCGCGGCGTGGTCACCGCGTCGGCGGGCAACCATGCCCAAGGCCTGGCCCTGGCGGCCAAGGTGTTGGGCGTGAAAGCGACCATCGTCATGCCCAAGACCACCCCCGAGATCAAGGTCGAAGGCGTGCGCTCCCGTGGCGGTAAAGTGGTGCTGCACGGCGATTCGTTCCCGGAAGCCCTGGCTTACTCGCTGAAACTGGTCGACGAAAAAGGCTACGTCTATATCCACCCGTATGACGATCCCCACACCATTGCCGGGCAGGGCACGGTGGCGATGGAGATTCTGCGCCAGCACCCACAGCCATTGGATGCGATTTTCGTCCCGGTGGGCGGTGGCGGCCTGATCGCCGGTATTGCGGCGTACGTGAAGTACCTGCGGCCAGACATCAAGGTCATCGGTGTCGAGCCGGATGATTCAAATTGTCTGCAAGCGGCCATGGCGGCAGGTGAGCGCGTGGTGTTGCCGACCGTGGGCCTCTTCGCCGATGGCGTGGCGGTGGCTCAGATCGGTCAGCACACCTTCGATATCTGCAAAGATTATGTCGATGAAGTGATCACCGTCAGCACCGATGAAATCTGTGCCGCTATCAAGGATATCTACGACGATACCCGCTCGATCACCGAACCTGCCGGCGCCTTGGGCGTGGCCGGGATCAAGAAGTATGTTGAACAGCGCGGCGTCACCGGGCAGACCTTCGTGGCGATCGATTCCGGCGCCAACGTCAACTTCGACCGTTTGCGTCATGTGGCCGAGCGCGCCGAGCTGGGCGAAGGTCGTGAAGCGATCATCGCCGTGACCATCCCTGAGAAGCCGGGCAGCTTCAAGGCGTTCTGCGAGGCCATCGGCAAGCGCCAGATCACCGAATTCAATTACCGCTACAACACCGGCAGCGAAGCGCACATCTTTGTCGGCGTGCAGACGCACCCGGACAACGACCCGCGCAGCACGTTGATCGCCAGCCTGAGCGAGCAGGGTTTCCCGGTGCTGGACCTGACCGACAACGAGCTGGCCAAGTTGCACATCCGGCACATGGTCGGCGGCCGTGCGGCGCACGTGGTCGATGAAGTGATTCTGCGTTTCGAGTTCCCGGAGCGTCCGGGCGCGCTGTTCAACTTCCTCAACAAACTGGGCGGGCGCTGGAACATCTCGATGTTCCATTACCGCAACCATGGCGCGGCGGATGGCCGTGTCGTTGCGGGCCTGCAAGTGCCCCACGACGAGCGCCACCTGGTGCCGGCGGCGCTGGAAGAGATTGGTTACCCGTACTGGGATGAAAGCGATAACCCGGCCTACCAGTTGTTTCTGGGCTAACGGCTACGACGATGGCAATGCATAAGGAAATCGAACCATGGAAACGTTAACGGCCCTGAAAATGGCGCACATGGTGGCGACGCTGGTGTTGCTGTTGTCTGCGCTGGGTCTGGGGATCTGGGTCTGGCGTGCGCGGCATAATGGCGATGCGACGGCCGGCAGCCGCACCTTGCAGCGGCCACGGGTGTTTATCTGGCTGTTGATGGGGCTGGCGTTGTTGAGCATGCCGTTTACCGGCTGGTGGATGGTGCACCTGGTGGGCTGGCCGCTGGGGCAGACCTGGTTGCTGGCCTCGAGTGTGCTGTACACCGTGGCGGCGCTGGCGTGGTTCTGGTTGCTGGTGCGGCTGAACAAACTGCGCAAGGCGCCGGGTGGTGTGGGTAAATTTACCTTTGGCTTGGCGTTGTTCAGTTTTGTCTGCTTTATCGCCATTGCCGGATTGATGGGCGCCAAGCCGGTTTAATGCTTGAGACCGGGTTGAAGCTATCGCTGGCAAGCCAGTTCCTACAGGGCGAGTGCTGCCCTTGTAGGGGTCGGCTTGCCGGCGATGGCGTCTTCAGTCGCGCAGACTGATTACCGGCCAACCACGTTTCTCGGCCTCTGCCCGCAGATTCGGATCCGGATCCACTGCCACTGGATTCGTCACCTGCTCCAACAACGGCAAATCATTCATCGAGTCGCTATAGAAGTAGCTGTCTTCGAGTGAATGTCCGGTCTCTTCCAGCCAACGATTCAGGCGTGTCACCTTGCCTTCGCGGAAGCACGGCACATCGGTGCTGCGCCCGGTGTAGCGGCCATCGAGCATTTCGCACTCGGTCGCGATCAGGGTTTCGACGCCCAGGCGCACGGCAATCGGCCCGGTAACAAAACGGTTGGTCGCGGTGATGATCACCAGTACGTCGCCGGCGTCTCGGTGCTTTTTCAGCAGTTCGAGGGCCTTGGGCAGCATGATCGGTTCGATGCAGTCACGCATGTAGTCGCTGTGCCACTGATCCAGCGTGGCCATCTCGGTACGACCCAGAACCTCCAGGCAGAAATTCAGGTACGCGGCGTTATCCAGCTTTCCGGCCAGGTAGTCCTGATAGAACTCGTCGTTGCGAGTTTTGTAGGCGACGGCATCAAGGAAGCCGCGCTCACACAGGTAATCGCCCCAAGCGTGATCACTGTCACCGCCCAGGAGGGTGTTGTCCAAATCGAATAAAGCCAGGCGCATTGCAGTTACCCGCTGATATGTCTGTAAAAAGGCGACAAGAATACGGTCTTTTCACAAGAGTGCACATAAGGTAGGAACCTTCGTTGCCGCCTTCACAACCTTTGTGGAACAATGCGACGACATGCGTTTGCGAGGTTGTTGCCGTGATCGACCCCGATGGTTTTCGCCCCAATGTCGGGATCATTCTGACGAATGACGCCGGCCAGGTGCTATGGGCTCGCCGTATCAATCAAGATGCCTGGCAGTTTCCGCAGGGGGGAATCAACCCTGAAGAGACGCCGGAGGACGCCTTGTACCGCGAGCTGAACGAAGAAGTGGGCCTTGAGCGCGAAGATGTTGAAATTCTCGCCTGCACCCGGGGCTGGTTGCGCTATCGTTTGCCGCAACGTCTGGTACGTACCCACAGCCAACCGCTGTGCATCGGCCAGAAACAGAAATGGTTTCTCCTGCGCCTGGTCTCGAACGAGCAGCGGGTGCGGATGGATTTGACCGGTAAACCGGAGTTCGATGGCTGGCGCTGGGTCAGTTATTGGTATCCGTTGGGCCAGGTGGTGACATTCAAGCGCGAGGTGTATCGACGCGCTCTCAAAGAGCTTGCCCCGCGCCTTTTAGCGCGCGACTGACGACGGAGTTCGACCCCGAGCCATGCTCAATACGCTGCGCAAGATCGTCCAGGAAGTTAACTCCGCCAAGGATCTCAAGGCGGCGTTGGGGATTATTGTGTTGCGCGTCAAAGAGGCCATGGGCAGCCAGGTCTGCTCGGTCTACCTGCTTGATCCCGAGACCAACCGGTTCGTGCTGATGGCCACCGAGGGCTTGAACAAGCGCTCGATCGGCAAGGTCAGCATGGCCCCCAATGAAGGTCTGGTTGGCCTGGTCGGCACGCGTGAAGAACCCCTGAACCTCGAAAACGCGGCGGATCACCCGCGCTACCGCTACTTCGCCGAAACCGGGGAAGAACGCTACGCTTCGTTCCTCGGAGCACCGATCATTCACCACCGCCGCGTCGTCGGCGTGTTGGTCATCCAGCAAAAAGAACGCCGCCAGTTCGATGAAGGTGAAGAAGCCTTCCTCGTGACCATGAGCGCGCAGCTCGCCGGGGTTATCGCCCACGCTGAAGCCACCGGCTCGATCCGTGGCCTGGGCCGTCAGGGCAAGGGCATCCAGGAAGCCAAGTTCGTCGGCGTTCCGGGTTCGCCGGGTGCGGCGGTCGGTACGGCGGTGGTCATGCTGCCACCGGCCGATCTGGACGTGGTGCCCGACAAGACCATCACCGACATCGACGCCGAGCTCGGGCTGTTCAAGACCGCCATCGAAGGCGTACGCGCCGACATGCGCACGTTGTCGGCCAAGCTCGCCACGCAGTTGCGCCCGGAAGAGCGTGCGTTGTTCGACGTCTACCTGATGATGCTCGACGATGCCGCACTGGGCAGCGAAGTCACCACCGTGATCAAGACCGGCCAATGGGCCCAGGGCGCCTTGCGCCAGGTGGTCACCGATCACGTCAACCGTTTTGAATTGATGGACGACGCCTACCTGCGTGAGCGTGCGTCGGACGTGAAGGACCTCGGTCGCCGTCTGCTCGCCTATCTGCAGGAAGAGCGCCAGCAAACCCTGGTCTACCCCGACAACACCATTCTGGTCAGCGAGGAACTGACGCCGGCAATGCTCGGCGAGGTACCGGAAGACAAGCTGGTGGGTCTGGTGTCGGTACTCGGTTCGGGTAACTCCCACGTCGCGATCCTGGCCCGGGCCATGGGTATTCCGACGGTGATGGGCCTGGTCGACCTGCCGTATTCCAAGGTCGACGGCATCGGCATGATCGTCGACGGTCACCGCGGCGAGGTCTACACCAACCCCAGCGACGTGCTGCGCAAGCAGTTCGCCGAGGTGGTGGAAGAAGAGAAACAACTGGCCCTGGGTCTCGATGCGCTGCGCGATCTGCCGTGTGTCACGGTCGATGGCCACCGCATGCCGTTGTGGGTCAACACCGGCCTGCTGGCGGACGTGGCGCGGGCGCAGAAGCGTGGTGCCGAAGGCGTTGGCCTGTACCGCACCGAAGTGCCGTTCATGATCAACCAGCGCTTCCCGAGCGAAAAGGAACAGCTGGCGATCTACCGCGAGCAGCTCGCCGCGTTTCACCCGCAACCGGTGACCATGCGCAGCCTGGACATCGGCGGTGACAAGGCACTGTCGTACTTCCCGATCAAGGAAGACAACCCGTTCCTCGGCTGGCGCGGTATTCGCGTCACCCTTGACCACCCGGAAATCTTCCTGGTACAGACCCGCGCCATGCTCAAGGCCAGTGAAGGCTTGAACAACCTGCGCATTCTGCTGCCGATGATCTCTGGCACTCATGAACTCGAAGAAGCCTTGCACCTGATACACCGGGCCTGGGGTGAAGTGCGCGACGAAGGCACCGACGTGCCGATGCCGCCGATTGGCGTGATGATCGAGATTCCGGCAGCGGTGTACCAGACCAAGGAGCTGGCGCGGCAGGTGGACTTCCTCTCGGTCGGCTCCAACGACCTGACCCAGTACCTGTTGGCCGTGGACCGCAACAACCCGCGGGTGGCCGACCTTTACGACTACCTGCACCCGGCAGTGCTTCAGGCGTTGCAGAACGTGGTGCGTGATGCCCATGCAGAAGGCAAACCGGTGAGTATCTGCGGCGAGATGGCCGGTGATCCGGCGGCCGCGGTGCTGTTGATGGCAATGGGCTTCGACAGTCTGTCGATGAACGCCACTAACCTGCCGAAGGTGAAGTGGATGCTGCGTCAGATCAACCTGAGCAAGGCCAAGGAATTACTCGCCGAGCTGATGACCATCGACAACCCGCAAGTTATCCACAGCTCGCTGCAACTGGCGCTGAAGAACCTCGGGTTGGCGCGGATGATCAATCCGACTGCGGTCAAGGCCCTCTGAAACGCTGATGGCCCATCGCCGGCAAGCCGGCTCCTACAGAATTGATGCGTTGGCTTATTTTGCGAACGCCACGAAACCTGTAGGAGCCGGCTTGCTGGCGATAGCGTCCGCAATTCCGCTGAAAATCTAAACGCGGATTTCCACTTCCCCCAAATGCCCGCCATACGGCCCGAAACTCCGCTCGACCATATGCCGTTCCCCATCCGCCTGCACAATCAACGCCGTACTCGCCCGTGTTCCATAACTCTGGCTGGCGATAAACACGCTCGACAACAACGTCTCGGTCGCCAGGCCGACGCCAGTGTCCGGAAGATCGGCAAACGGTGCCGTTTGTGCGTCGCTCAATAACGCCAACAACGCCTGGGGCTGTGGATCTTGCAGCACCTCGCTCAGGGCTGCCTTGGCCTTGAGCAGTTTCGGCCATGGCGTATCCAGCCCGGCGTTCGACAATCCATAGATCCCCGGTTGCAGCATCACCGCTTCTGAATCCCGTGCATTGAAATGCCAAAGCTCATGACTGTTGCCGATCAGCAAGTTAAAGCCGGCGTATTCGAGCGAACGTCGGACAACGTCGCCTAAATAGTCGTCGATGGATTGGTCGCCACTGAGAAATCCTGCCACCAGCTCGCCTCGAGACTTTCGTGAGGGTGGTTGGTGGGGATCGCGAATATTGGTCAGCGCGGCAAAGCGACCGTTGGCGCCGACACCCAACCAGGTGCCGCCCGCTTCAAGGTCGCGTCCGGCGTGCACATGCGGCGCTTCGGGCCAAGGTGCCAGCGGCAGGCTGGGGCGCGCATAGAACTCATCGCGGTTGGCCGCGACTACCAGCGGCTGGGCATGACCCGGTCGCCAGGCAAAAACAATCAGGCACATAGGGGGTCCTAGTGTGTTTTTTGCCCACTCTACGCAGACATCGCTCATCGATCCATCGCCTTGCACAGTGGAGCTTGAGGCCATGCATCCGTTACCATGCCGCTCGGTTTCGGGATCAGCGGGGACGCAAAATGGAATTTCTGCTCTATCTGGCGCTGGGTGCCTGTGCAGGCTTGCTGGCCGGGCTGTTCGGAGTGGGCGGCGGGATCATCATCGTCCCGGTGCTGGTGTTCAGTTTTACCTTGCAGGGGTTTGATCAGTCGATCCTGACCCATTTGGCGGTCGGTACCTCCCTGGCGACGATCATCTTCACCTCGATCAACGCCGTGCGTGAGCATCACCGTCGAGGCGCGGTGCGTTGGCCGATCTTTGTCTGGATGACGGTCGGCATTCTGGTCGGTGCCGGTTTCGGCGCCCTGACCGCCGAAGCGATCTCTGGGCCGAACCTGCAAAAAATCATCGGTGTGTTTGCCCTGGTGATTGCCGCGCAGCTGGCGCTGGACGCCAAACCCAAGGCCAGCCGAACGGTGCCGGGTAAACTCGGTCTGACCGTGGCCGGCAGTGTGATTGGCTGGGCCTCGGCGATTTTCGGGATTGGCGGCGGTTCGCTGACCGTGCCGTTCCTGACCTGGCGCAGCGTGCCGATGCAGCAAGCGGTGGCCACGTCTTCGGCCTGTGGTCTGCCGATCGCTTTGGCCAGTGCATTAAGTTTCATGATTCTGGGCTGGCACGATCCATTGCTGCCGGCCCATAGTCTCGGTTTCATTTATTTACCGGCGCTGCTGGGGATTGCTCTGACCAGCATGGTCTTCGCCCGCTTCGGTGCGCGGCTGGCGCACCATCTGTCGCCAAAGTTGCTGAAAAAGCTGTTTGCCGCTTTGCTGTTTTGCGTCGGGCTGAGCTTCCTGCTCTGACGGACGGCGCAATCCTGGCTTAATCCTGGCGTGACAGCGTCGCCTGGGACATTTTGAGATTTGAACTCTAACGAGGAGTCGCAATGCTGCCTTACCCGCAGATCGACCCGGTGGCCCTGGCCATCGGTCCGCTGAAAATCCACTGGTACGGTCTGATGTATCTGGTCGGTATCGGTGGCGCCTGGCTGCTGGCGTCGCGCCGGTTGAACCGCTTCGACCCGACCTGGACCAAGGAGAAACTCTCCGACATGGTGTTCTGGATGTCGATGGGCGTGATCCTCGGCGGACGTCTGGGTTATGTGCTGTTCTACGACCTGAGTGCCTACCTCGCCAACCCGCTGCTGATTTTCGAAGTGTGGAAGGGCGGCATGTCGTTCCACGGCGGTTTCATCGGTGTGATGCTGGCGGCGTTGTGGTTCGGTAAAAAGAACAACAAGTCGTTCTTCCAACTGATGGATTTCGTTGCGCCGATGGTGCCGATTGGCCTGGGTGCCGGGCGCATCGGCAACTTCATCAACGCCGAGTTGTGGGGCAAGGCAACCGATGTGCCGTGGGCGATGGTCTTTCCGACCGATCCGGCGCAATTGGCGCGTCACCCGTCGCAGCTGTATCAATTCGCCCTCGAAGGCGTGGCGCTGTTCCTGATTCTGTGGCTGTTCTCGCGCAAGCCGCGACCCACCATGGCGGTATCGGGGATGTTCGCGCTGTTCTATGGCATCTTCCGTTTCATCGTCGAATTCGTCCGCGTGCCGGATGCGCAACTGGGCTATCTGGCCTGGAACTGGCTGACCATGGGCCAGGTGCTGTGCGTGCCGATGATCCTCGGCGGGCTGTTCCTGATCTGGCTGGCGTATCACCGCGCTCCGGCGACTCCAGCGGCAGCGGTATAAAATTCGAACCCCGCAGCGATGGTTGCGGGTTCAAGGACACAGGTAATTCATGAAGCAATATCTCGAACTGGTCGCCCACGTCATCAAGAACGGCACCAAACAGGCCAACCGCACGGGCGTGAACACCATCAGCTTTCCTGGCGCGATGCTGCGTTATGACTTGCAGGAAGGTTTCCCGGCGATCACCACGCGCAAGATGGCCTTCAAGTCGGCCGTCGGCGAAATGTGCGGATTCCTGCGTGGGGTGAACAACGCCGCCGAATTCCGTGCGTTGGGCTGCAAGGTCTGGGACCAGAACGCCAACGAAAACGCCCAGTGGCTGGCCAACCCGTTCCGTCAGGGCGAAGACGACCTCGGCGAGATCTACGGCGTGCAATGGCGCAAGTGGCCGGCGTACAAGCAGATCCCGGTCAGCAACCCGGCTGCCATCGAGCAGACCCTGAGCCAGGGCTATCGCCAGATTGCCGAAGGTGAAGAAAACGGCCAGGCCTACGTGGTGCTGTACAAAGCCATTGACCAGGTTCGCCAGTGCATCGACACCATCATCAAGGACCCGGGCAGCCGCCGCATCCTGTTCCACGGCTGGAACTGCGCGCAACTCGATGAAATGGCCCTGCCGCCGTGCCATCTGCTGTACCAGTTCCACCCGAACGTCGAGACCAAAGAGATTTCCCTGACCCTCTACATCCGTTCCAACGACCTGGGCCTGGGCACGCCGTTCAACCTCACCGAAGGCGCCGCGCTGCTGAGCCTGATCGGACGCCTGACCGGTTACACGCCGCGCTGGTTCACCTATTTCATCGGTGATGCCCACGTCTACGAAAACCACCTGGACATGCTCAACGAACAGCTTAAGCGTGAGCCGTTCCCGATGCCGAAACTGGTGATTTCCGACCGCGTGCCGGAGTTTGCCAAGACGGGTGTTTATCAGCCGGAATGGCTGGAGCGGGTGGAGCCGAGCGATTTCTCGCTGGAAGGTTACGAACACCACGCGCCGATGACGGCGCCGATGGCGGTCTGAAGCCGTACCGCCATCCAAATGTAGGCGCTGCCGGAGGCTGCGATCTTTTGATCTTGCTTTTCAAAATCAAAAGATCGCAGCCTCCGGCAGCTCCTACAGGGGGGTGCGGTGTTCTTAGTGGCCGTGACTGCGGCCTACATGGGAATGCTCCACCTCTGTCGCCACAACCCCGCCACTGACTTCCAAGCGCTGCAAAATCCCGCATTGATCGGCATCCGGCCCTTCGCCGCAACGACGGCGCAGGTCGAGCAGTTGCGTCTGCAAGGCCAGCAAACCGTCGATTCGCGCCTTCACATGGTGAATGTGTTCATCGATCAGCGCATTCACGCTTTCGCACTGGTCCTGCGGGCTGTCGCGGAACGCCAGCAGGCTGCGGATCTCTTCGAGCGTCATGTCGAGGGTGCGGCAGTTGCGGATAAAGGTCAGGCGTTCGGCGTGGGCCTGGGTATAAACGCGGTAATTTCCATCGCTGCGGGCAGGCTCTGGCAACAGGCTTTCGCGCTCGTAATAACGGATCGTCTCTACGGCGCAGTCCGTGAGCTTCGCCAGTTCTCCAATCTTCATGACGGCAATCTCCAAATCGGGGCTTGACCCTATAGTGGCTACAGGGTCTTAACTAGGCAACAGGCACTCTTATGGACGAACCCAATGAGCGATTCCCTGCATTCCCACAAACCCGGGGCTGAGCACGAACACAGCCACACCCTCAAACCTGTGCAAAAGCACGGTCATACCGGACATGGCGACGCCTGCTGTTCCTCCAGTGCGGCGGCACCTGTGTCAGTCACGCTGAGCGAAGCGCCGACTGCCGGATCCCGTCTGAGCAATTTCCGCATCGAAGCAATGGACTGCCCGACCGAACAGACGCTGATTCAGAACAAGCTAAGCAAACTGACTGGTGTGCACCAGCTGGAGTTCAATCTGATTAATCGCGTGCTGGGCGTGACCCACGACTTGCCCGGCACCGAGCCGATTGTCGAGGCGATCAAGTCCCTCGGCATGCACGCCGAACCCCTCGAACAAGGCGTTGAAACGCCCGCACCGGCACCGGTTAAAAAGCCTTGGTGGCCATTGGCGCTGTCCGGTGTCGGGGCACTGCTGGCGGAAGTTCTGCACTTTACGGGTGCCGTGCCGAACTGGGTGGTGGCGATTGTAGCGCTGGTATCGATTTTGAGTGGTGGCCTCGGCACCTATAAAAAGGGCTGGATCGCGCTCAAGAACCGCAATTTGAACATTAATGCACTGATGAGCATCGCCGTCACGGGGGCCATTTTCATCGGCCAATGGCCGGAAGCGGCGATGGTGATGTTCCTGTTCACCGTCGCCGAGTTGATCGAAGCCAAGTCCCTGGACCGTGCTCGCAACGCCATCAGTGGCTTGATGCAGATGACGCCCGAACAGGCGACCGTGTTGCAGGCCGATGGCAGCTGGGCAGAACAGGACGTCAAAACCATCGCGCTCGGCGCCCGGGTGCGGGTCCGCCCCGGCGAGCGCATTGGTCTGGACGGGGAAGTGCTGTCCGGCAATTCGACCATTGATCAGGCGCCGATCACCGGTGAAAGCCTGCCGGTGGAAAAAACCGTCGGTGACAAAGTGTTTGCCGGCACCATCAATCAGGCGGGTTCGCTTGAATTCGCGGTGACTGCCGCCGCCGACAATTCGACGCTGGCACGCATCATCCACGCCGTGGAACAGGCCCAGGGCGCGCGGGCGCCGACACAACGTTTCGTCGACAGCTTCTCGAAAATCTACACACCGGTAGTGTTTGTCCTGGCCTTGGCGGTGGCGATCATTCCTCCGTTGTTCATGGGCGCGCTGTGGTTCGACTGGATCTACCGGGCGCTGGTGTTGCTGGTGGTGGCCTGCCCATGTGCACTGGTGATTTCCACGCCAGTGACCATCGTCAGCGGCCTGGCAGCAGCGGCACGCAAAGGTATTCTGGTGAAGGGCGGCGTCTATCTGGAGGGCGGTTACAAGCTCGATTACCTGGCCCTGGACAAGACCGGCACGATCACCCACGGCAAACCGGTGCAGACCGATTACCTGTCACTGGCCCCAAACGCTGACCAAATGGCCCCGGCGATTGCGGCGGCGCTGGCCGGGCGTTCGGATCACCCGGTATCGCTGGCCATCGCCAATGCGGCTGTGGATAAACAGTTTGCGGCGCTGGTTGTGGATAACTTCGAAGCGCTGGGTGGCCGTGGTGTGCGCGGCGAGATCAATGGTCAGCTCTATCACTTGGGTAACCATCGACTGGTCGAGGAGCTGGGCCTGTGTTCGCCAGCCCTGGAAGAAACGCTGTTCGCCCTGGAAAAGCAGGGCAAGTCGGTGGTCTTGCTGCTCGATCAATCTGGTCCGCTGGCGCTGTTTGCCGTGGCCGACACGGTCAAGGAGTCCAGCCGCGAAGCGATCCAGCAGTTACATGATCTGGGCATCAAGACCCTGATGCTCACTGGCGATAACGTCCACACCGCCCAGGCGATTGCCGCGCAAGTGGGCATCGATGAAGCCCGGGGTGATTTGCTGCCGAGCGACAAGTTGCAGGCCATCGAATCCCTTTATGCACAGGGTCATCACGTCGGAATGGTCGGGGACGGTATCAACGACGCCCCGGCACTGGCGCGATCCGAGATCGGTTTTGCGATGGCGGCAGCGGGCACCGATACCGCGATTGAAACCGCCGATGTCGCCCTGATGGACGACGATCTGCGCAAGATTCCATCGTTCATCCGCTTGTCCCGGCAAACATCAAGCATCCTGAAACAGAACATTGCGCTGGCATTGGTCATCAAAGCGATCTTTCTTGGGGTAACCTTCGCCGGGCTCGCTACCATGTGGATGGCGGTGTTTGCCGATATGGGCGTGAGCCTGTTGGTGGTGTTCAACGGTTTGCGCCTGTTGCGTAAATAACGGATGAGGGACGGTTGTGCTGAGTGCCGAGCTGAAGGCGTTTTACATGGTTGCCCGCCTGGGCAGCATTACCCAGGCTGCAAAAAAGCTCGGCCTGAGCCAACCGACCGTGACGACGCAGATTCGCAACCTGGAAAGTCAGTATTCGGTCGAACTGTTTTATCGCGGCGGCCGTCGTCTCAGTGTCAGCGAGGAAGGCGCGCGGCTGCTGCCGATGGTCAAGGTGTTGATACAGCAGGAGGCCGACATCGAGTTTTTCCTGCGCAACTGCGGCCAGGTGCAAGGCACGTTGCGCATCGCCGCCACGGCGCCGTATTACATCCTCGACCTGGTGAAAACCTTTCGCGAGCGCTTGCCGCAAGTGGAGGTGTCGGTGGAAATCGGCAACTCCCAGCAAGTGCTCGAAGCGCTGGAGGATTACCGGGTGGATGTCGCCGCCTCTTCGCAGTTGCTGGAGGATGCGCGGTTGATTCGCCGGGTACTCGGCAGCGATCCGCTGGTATTGGCCGTGCATCGCAATCACCCGCTGGCGGTTCACGAACACGTTCCGCTCAGTGCGCTGGCCGGGCATACCTTGCTGATGCGTGAGTCGGGCTCGACTACCCGTCGTTTGACCGAAGAGTTGCTGGCCAGCGCGGGAGTGACGTTCGGCCCGTTGCTGGAGATTGGCAGCCGCGAATCGATTCGCGAAGCGGTGCTGCGCAACATTGGCATCAGCATCATTGCCCGGCAGGAAGTGCCCCATGATCCGCACTTGCGGGTGCTGACCATCGAGCATGCGCCGCAAATCCCCGAATACCTGTACTGCCTCAAGGAGCGCAAAAACGCGCGGCTGCCGGCGGCGTTTCTGGGGTTGGCACAGGAAATGGCCCCGGCCTGAATCTTTGTGGCGAGGGAGCTTGCTCCCGTTGGGCTGCGAAGCGGCCCCTAAAATAGGACTGCTGCGCAGTCCAACGGGAGCAAGCTCCCTCGCCACAGACTCCTCATTGCCGTTTTCTCCAACCAAAATCCTCGAATACCACTATCGGCAGTTTTTGCCTTACTGCCATATGACGGACTCATTACAACTCTAGGATGGCCACCATCTGCTAGATGAGGTCCGTCCATGAACAGCTCGATCGCAACAGCCCTGACCAACCCCGGCGCACCGATGAAAGTGCGCGGCGTACAGAAGCGCTTTGGCGCTTTCACGGCACTGGATAACGTTTCCCTTGATGTCGCGGCTGGCGAATTGGTATGTCTGCTGGGCCCGTCGGGTTGCGGCAAAACCACCTTGCTGCGCTGCATTGCCGGTCTGGAAAAACAGGACAGCGGCGAGTTGTACCTCGGTGACCGCGATGTTTCCCACCTCGCGCCCCAGGCCCGGGACTACGGCATTCTGTTTCAGTCCTACGCGCTGTTCCCCAATCTGACGGTCGAAGCGAACATCGCTTACGGCCTCGCCGGCAGCAGCCGCGACGAAGTGCGTCGTCGTGTCGGTCAGATGCTGGAACTGGTTGGCCTCAGCGGCAGTGAGAAAAAGTACCCTGGCCAATTGTCCGGCGGTCAGCAGCAACGGGTTGCGCTGGCTCGCGCCCTGGCGCCGTCACCGTCGCTGTTGCTGTTGGACGAACCGATGTCGGCCCTCGATGCCCGCGTGCGCGAGCATCTGTGCACCGAGCTGCGCCAGCTACAGCGCAACCTCGGCGTCACCACGCTGATGGTCACTCACAACCAGGACGAAGCCATGCTGATGGCCGACCGCATCGCCGTGATGAACAACGGCAAGGTCGAGCAGTACGCCACACCTCAGGAAATCTACAACCGCCCGGCCACGCCGTTCGTGGCGGAGTTCGTCGGCCAGGGTAACTGGCTGCCTTTCCAGCGCAGCAGCGACAGCCACGCCCAGGTCGGCGGGATGAACATGCGCCTGGCCGATGGTAGCGCCAAGACCGCGTCGGGTCGGTTGTTCTGCCGTCCGGAAACGATCAACGTCAACCCGTTGGTTCACGAAGAAAACCTGTTCCCGGCCAAAGTTCGCGAGATCACCTTCCTCGGCAACCGCTGCCGCATGAGCTTTGAACTCGATCATTTGCCGGGCCACGCCTTGCTGGCTGAACTGGCGCCGGAAGCCATGCCGCGCCTGGGCGCCCAGCAGATCATGGTCGCCTTGCCTCCGCGCAGTCTGCAGGTGTTTGCCTGATGAGCGCGAACATTGCGCTGCCGATACCGCACAAGCAGGTTCGGCAGATCTCCCGAGCCGAGATCGGCGACCGCGTATTCGTGGTCGGCGGCAAAGTCCTTCTGCTGGTGTTGCTTGGCATCGCCGTGTTGATGCCGTTGCTGGCGATCTTCTGGAGGGGTTTCAGTGCCGACGCCGGGCAGGGCGGTGGTTGGGTTGCAGCCAAAGAACTGGTCACCAGTGAAAACTTCCACTGGCTGCTCGGTAACAGCCTGAAGGTTTCCCTCAGCGTCGCGGCCATCGTCGTACCGTTGGCCTACCTGTTTGCCTACGCCCTGCAACGCACGTTGATTCCGGCCAAAGGCATCTGGCGTGGCATCTCGCTGCTGCCTTTGATGGCGCCGTCGATGCTGCCGGGGATTGCCCTGGTTTATCTGTTCGGCAACCAGGGCATGTTGCGTGGCCTGCTCTCGGACAACATCTACGGCTTCTGGGGCATTGTGCTCGGCGAAGTCATCTACACCTTCCCACACGCGTTGATGATTCTGCTGTCGGCCCTGTCCCTGGCCGATGCGCGACTATTCGACGCCGCGTCCAGCATGGGTGCGAGTCCTGCAAAAGCCTTCCGCAGCATCACCTGGCCGGCGACACGCCAGGCCGTATTCGCTGCGTTCTGTCTGGTGTTCACCCTGACCATCACCGATTTCGGCGTGCCCGTGGTCGTCGGCGGCGACTATCAAGTGCTGGCGCTGGAAGCTTACAAAGCAGTGGTCGGCCAGCAGCAGTTCGGTCGCGGCGCATTGATCGGCATGGTCTTGTTGCTGCCGGCGCTGTTCAGCTTCGGCGTCGATGCGTGGTTGCGTCGGCGTCACGGCGACGCCATGAGCGGCCGGGCGCAGGTCTTCAAACCCGCGCCATCGAAACTGCGCGACGGCTGCTATCTGGCAATTGTCCTGCTGATCTGCGCGGCGTTGCTGCTGGTGTTCGGCATGGCGGTGTTCTCGTCGCTGGTGAAGTTCTGGCCGTACAACCTGTCGCTGTCGCTCAGTCATTACCAGTTCAACGAAACCGCCGGCGGTGGCTGGCTGGCCTACGGCAACAGTTTGAAGATGGCCTTGGGCACTGCGTTGATTGGCAGCGTGCTGATCTTTACCGGCGCGTACCTGATGGAGAAAACCAAGGGCCAGCAGGGCTTGAATCTGGCACTGCGCATGCTCAGCTTCGTACCGATGGCGGTGCCGGGTCTGGTGCTGGGCTTGGGTTACGTCTTCTTCTTCAACCTCACCGGCAACCCGTTGCATGTGTTGTACGGGACCATGACCCTGCTGATCGTCTGCACCATTGCTCACTATTTGACCACTGCGCAAATGACCGCGACCACCGCGCTGCGCCAACTCGACGCCGAGTTCGAGGCCGCCGCGCTGTCGCTCAAGGCGCCGCTGTACCGCCATTACCTGCGCGTCACTGTGCCGATCTGCCTGCCGGCGCTGCTGGATATCGTGCGCTACCTGTTCGTCTCGGCCATGACCACCGTGTCGGCGGCAATCTTCCTCTACAGCCCCGACACCATCCTCGCGGCGGTGGCGGTGCTGAACATGGACGACGCCGGCAACGTCGGCGGCGCGGCAGCGATGTCGACCCTGATCCTGATTACCTCGGCGGGCGTGTCCCTGCTGCTGGCCTGGGCCTCGCGCGGCTTGCTGCGCCGCTCCCAGGCCTGGCGGCAGACCGTGCCCGGTCATTGAATCTGTACAACCCCTCAACTCAAAAAACAGGAAAAGATTATGTTCAAGCCTATGGCCGCCCTGGCCGCTGCTGTCCTCACCGCTTTCAGCCTGAACGCCTTTGCGGCGAAAACCGAGTTGACGGTGTACACCGCCCTCGAAGCCGAACAACTGAAGACCTATAAAGAAGCGTTCGAGAAGGCCAACCCGGACGTCGAAATCAAATGGGTACGTGATTCCACCGGCATCATCACCGCCAAGCTGCTGGCCGAAAAAGCCCGTCCGCAGGCCGATGCTGTGTGGGGCCTGGCCGCTTCCAGCCTGGCGATTCTCGATCAGCAAGGCATGTTGCAAAGCTACGCGCCAAAGGATCTGGGCAAGATCGGCGCGAACTACCGCGACGCCGCCAACCCGCCAGCCTGGGTCGGTATGGACGTCTGGGCCGCGACCATTTGCTTCAATACCGTCGAAGCCGAGAAGCAGGGCCTGACCAAACCCGTGAGCTGGCAGGACCTGACCAAGCCTGAGTACAAGGGCAAGATCGTCATGCCCAACCCGGCCTCGTCCGGCACCGGTTTCCTCGACGTCAGCGCCTGGCTGCAAACCTTTGGCGAGAAGCAGGGCTGGGCCTACATGGACGGTCTGCACCAGAACATCGGCCAGTACGTTCACTCCGGTTCCAAGCCTTGCAAACTGGCGGCGGCGGGTGAATTCCCGATCGGTATTTCTTTCGAATACCCGGCCGTTCAATTGAAACGCCAGGGCGCGCCGCTGGACATCATCCTGCCGAAGGAAGGCCTGGGTTGGGAGATCGAAGCGACTGCCGTGATCAAGGGCACTGCTCACGAAGAAGCCGCCAAGAAACTGGCTGACTTCTCTGCCAGCCCCGAGGCGATGGAACTCTACAAAGAAAACTTCGCCGTGCTCGCGCAGCCTGGCATCGCCAAGCCGCAGACCGAACTGCCGGCCGACTACGAGCAGCGCCTGATCAAGAACGACTTCGCCTGGGCGTCGAAGAACCGCGACGCGATCCTGACCGAATGGCGCAAGCGCTATGACGGCAAGTCCGAGAAAGTGGCGGCCAAGTAAGTACTTCATCGGCTGACAGGGCCTCATCGCTGGCAAGCCAGCTCCTACAGGGTTCGCGTCGCACTTGTAGGAACTGGCAGCGATAGCGGCCTTGAATTCAGGACACCTCTAGATGACACATCACAACGACATGCTGATCGTCGGCGCCGGCATCCTGGGTTTGTCCCATGCGTATGCCGCCGCCAAACGCGGTCTGAAGGTCAGGGTTTTTGAACGCAGCGAAACGCCCCTCGGTGCGTCGGTGCGCAACTTCGGCCAGGCACTGGTCACCGGCCAACCGCCGGGCCCGATGCTGGAACTGGCCCGCGTCAGTCGCGGAATCTGGGGCGATTGGGCGCAACTCGCAGGCCTGCAACTCAAGCGCAACGGCTCGTACCTGTTCGCCCGCACCGAGGCCGAAGAACACCTGTTGGAAGCCTTCTGCGAAGGCCGCGCCGTCGAACACGGTTACCGCGTCGACCTGCTGCGCGGCGCTGCACTGCGCGATTTGTACGGTGGTCAGTTCCGCCATCATCGCGCTGCTTTGCATGGCATGGACGACCAACAGCTGTATTCGCGCGAAGCGATTCCGGCGCTGATCGACTTTCTGCGTCGCGACCTGGGCGTCGAGTTTCACTTCTCCACCCTGGTCCGCGACATCGAACCGGGCCGTTTACATAGCACAGCTGGCAGCTTCAGTGCCGAGCAAATCATCGTCTGCTCCGGCCATGATTATCAAACCTTGCTGGCCGAGCAGATCGCCGAACTCGACCCGCAAATCTGCCGCCTGCAAATGCTGCGAGCCCGCCCGCAGATCAATCTGAACCTGCAACACGCGTTGCTCACCGGTTTGAGCTGCGTGCATTACGGCGCCTTCGCGGATTTGCCGGAAGCCGCTGCGGTGCAGGCCGAAATTCTGCGCGCCGCGCCGCACCTGCATGAAAACGGCATTCACCTATTGATCAGCCCGACACCCCATGGCGAGTTGATCATCGGCGATTCGCACCATTACGGCCGCGATCCGTCACCCTTCAATGCCGAGCAGGTCGACGACTGGATGATCGAGCTGGCCGAGCAGACTCTGGGCTGCAAGGTGCAAGTGGTCGAACGCTGGCAGGGTGTCTATGGTTCACGGGGGCCGGGACCGTTTTCGTTCTTGCGTCCGGCAAAGGGTCTGAGCGTGGCATTGATGCACTCCGGTGTCGGCATGAGTGTCGGGCCGGCGATGGCCGAACGAAACGTCGCAGCTGTATTGGGGGAAATCTGATGGAACGCAATGAACAAGTCGTCGCTGAAGTATTCGCTCTGTACGAGCGTTTTGGTGACAGCGATTACATCGGCGAGCCGGTGTCGCAGATCGAGCACATGTCTCAGGCCGCTGAGCTGGCCATGGCCGAAGGCTTTGATGATGAAGTGGTGCTGGCGGCGTTTTTCCATGACATCGGGCACATCTGCGCCGAGAGTGCCGAGAGCATGGGTGGCTTCGGTGTGGTCAGTCATGAGCGCTTGGGCGCGGATTACTTGCGCCGTGCAGGTTTCAGCGAACGAATGGCGCGGTTGGTCGAATACCACGTTCAGGCCAAGCGTTATCTGACGCTGAAAGAGCCGGGGTACTACGAGCGCTTGAGCGAAGCCAGTCGCCGGACGCTGGAGTATCAGGGTGGCGTCATGACGCAAGCCGAGGCTGAGGCGTTCGCGCAGGACCCGCTGTGTGCCGTGAGTCTGCGCATGCGCCAATGGGATGAACTGGCCAAGGAAATGCACGTGCCGGTGATTGATCTCGGTCTCTTGAAAGGCAAGGCTGTCGAGTTGTTGTCCCGCAACGCGTGATGACTTGTCTGACGGGCGATAGAGAATGCAGGCATGGAACCCACGGTCGACAACGTTCAGGCTGAGCTTTTAGACAAGGAACGCAAGGATGCGATATCTAAAAGTCATTGCACAGGACCCCCGCGATTCGGGTCAGCCGGACAGCCTGTATTTCCGGTTTTATGAAGGCGAGCAGTTGTTGCGCGAGGCGACAATGCTTGAACGGCAGCAACTCACGACGTTGGGCACCACTTACCTGAAGTGCGCCTGGTTCAACGCCGGTGATCGTGAGGAGCGACACCTGCGGATTTTTTCGCTGAACCCTTCCGCTGACGGCACACCGGAATCGGTGCGGCTGCATTTTCACGAGGGTCCGACGATCATTTACAAAGCCGCGGCCCATGACCTCGATAACGATGGTGCATTCGAGGTGATTCTGAGCAGCGATGTGGATAACGACGGGCACGCCAATCGCACGGACCGGAACCGGGTCAGGGCGTTGGTGCGGGCGTTCTTGAAGCTCGGCTGGTAGTGTTCACTTGGATCGCTGTCGTATTCAGATCCTGAGAACAACGACGAACCCTGTAGGAGCAAGCTTGCTCGCGATGGCGCCAGCCGCCTCACCACAATTTCAGAGCTAAAGCTGCTGCGCCAACACCTCAACCTGCTCCTGGCGTTCTGCCTGATTCAACTTCGCCTGTGGGTTCAGCGACGACCACTGTGGATGCGCCCGGGCTTTGTTCAGGGCCTCGGGCAACTTGCCTTCGCGCCAGGTTTTATCCAGTGGCGTGGCGACTTGAATGCTGTCCATCGCCGCATGGCCACGGGCATTCAGCGCTTGCAGCAATTGCCGCTGGCGCAGCGCCAACAGCCGGAGCACGTTGTCATCGACGGTCAGCTCGCGTTGGCCCTTGAGCTTGCCCAGCAAGCGGCTGCCATAACTGCGGGCGGTTTGCAGGGCGCCGCCGGCGATGGCCCCGGCCAGTGCCGCCGCACCGAGGGTGATGCCGCCGACCAGCAAATCGACCCCGGCCCCGGCCGCCGCACCTGCAGCGATCCCGCCACCGACCCTCACGCCCAGTTGCTTGAGAGTTTCCGGGTTGAACAGATCATCACCCCAGCGACCGTCGAGCAGTGGCAAGTCACTGGCAGCGGCGTCCTGCGGGCGGAAGGCATAAAGCTTGAGCAGCGCCTCAACGCAACGTTGTTCGCGTTGGCGCACGGCTTTGCGCAACTCGCTGATCGCCTGCTGTTCCTGCTCGGCATCGGCGACCACGCTGCGGCGGCAGGCCGCGCAGTCGATCAACAATTCGGCAATCAACCGCGCCGCACTTTGTTGGCGGGCCAGACGTTGAGCTTGTTGGTCGGCGATCAGGCGTTCCAGTTGTGGTCGTGCGCTTTCCAGCAGCAGAGCGAGACTTTCGTAGAGCCGGCGTTCGCCATCCTCGGGCGGCGCCACGCTGTCGAAGCGCACCAAGGCATGCAGGCCCAAACGCGCCAAGGCTTCACGCCACGCCGGCTCGCGATGGTTGGCGCTGCTGACGAAATTCAGCACCGGCAGCAGCGGTTTACCGCAACTGGCGAGCACTTCGAGTTCGTCGCGATACTTGGCGAGTACGGGCTCGCGGGCATCGATCACGTAAAGCCCGGCGTCCGAGGCCAGCAACTGGCGCAACACTTTGGCTTCCTGTTCAAACCGCTGCCGGGCTTCGCTGCCATCGAGAAAGCGCGCCAGTCGCGCCGGACCATCCAGACGTTCGCCGGGACGCTCCAGGCGTTCCAGATAATCGAGCAGGGCGATGGCGTCTTCCAGGCCGGGCGTGTCGTAGAGATCCAGCAGTGGCTCGCCGTCCACCGACAGCCGCGCACCTTCGACATGCCGCGTGGTGCTGGGGCGATGGGACACTTCGCCAAAACCGACATCGCGCGTCAGGGTGCGCAGCAACGAGGTCTTGCCGACGTTGGTGTGGCCGACGACGGCGAGTTTCAGAGGCTGCTTGCTGGTGTCAGTCATGACCCGTCTCCAGCCAGTTCATCGGTGCGCAATCGGCAAACGGCAGCTCCAGTTGTTGCAGCGCCACATGCCAATCGCCGAGGCGTTCGGCGTCGAGTGCTTCGCCGGGCGGAGCTTGCAGCAGCCAGACGCGGGTGGCGCTGGCGCTGCGGGCCAGTTCGGCAATCAAGGCCAGGCTGCCGCGATCCGGCGAGCGCCGCGGATCGCAAGCGATCGCCAATCGTGTCGGGGGGAAGCGGCTCAGTTGTTCGAGGAGTTTGTGCCGCGATTCACGACTGTCTAGAACGCCGGCGTTGCTGACGTTTTTCGGCAGTTGCGGCGGCCAGGGGCGATCGTCGTCCAGTTCAATGGCGACCAACAATGCACCGTCGCTTTGCTGTTCGCTGACGCCACTTTCCACGCGATGCAATTGTGCTGGCGCGGCATCGCTGACGCCGAGGCGTTCGCTGGTCGGCATGAGCCGTTCGCGCAGTTGGGCGTAACCGGGCAGGTTCAAATCGAGCTGCAAAGTGGATCGGCCGGAGTTCCAGCGCCACAGGCACAACAGCGCCAGTAACAGGCGCGGCACCACGCCGTAAATCAGCAGCACGCCGACCAGCCACGCGGCCCAGGCCTGACGGGCGCTTTCGATGTTCAAGGCGGCATCGCCACTGGCGCGGATCATTTCTTCGGTTGGTACGCTGAAACCGAGCACGGCCGGTAGCGCGCCGAGGGCTTGGGTCACGGCAATGAAAGTGTCGGAACTGAGGATGGTGGTTTCCCAGACGAATCCGTAACGCCGGGTCGCCATCAGCGTCAGCAGAATGATCAAGGCACTGAGCATCGCCAGCAACCACAGGCTGTTGACCAGCAGGCCGATGGCCCAGCGATTGAGTTTGCGGCGTTGCAGCAACAGCAGCAGGGCCGGCGCCAGTTGCGCAGCTTTGGCGTCGCGGGCGAATTTTTCACTCAGCCACAGCCACAAGCGTCCGAGGCTGGCGCCGTGCTCACCGGCAAACATCAGACCCAAGGCCCAGCTCAGCAGCAGGATCAGGTTCAGCCCCAACAGGCTGCCCAAGGCCCAGAACACATTCACCGGATGCAGGCCGTCACCCATGGCGGCAAAGGCCAGGCCAGCGCCGCTGACCACGGCCAGCAGCATCATCACGATCAGTGCCAGTCGCGCGCCTTGCAGCCAGTGCTTGAGCGCATCGGCCAGGCCATCGCGTTCGGCCAGCCAGAGGGCGCGGCGTTGAATGCGGGCCGGCAGGTCGCCGCCAGCACTGCGTGCCATTCGGTTGGCTTCCAGGTCTTCCAGGGGGCCTGCGTGTTCTTCGCGCAGGCGGATGGTTTCTGTCAGCCAGAGGGTATTCAGTTCAGTCACGCGGCATCCCGTCGCTTAAATGAGCTGTGAGCATAACCGTTGTGGCGCTTATCGGCGAAAGCGCGGCTCTGGTATCCTCGCCGGCATGACTAAATCACTCCCCCTCAGCCTGATCGCAGCCCTCGGTGAAAACCGCGTGATCGGCGTCGACAACAGCATGCCCTGGCACCTGCCGGGGGACTTCAAATACTTCAAGGCCACGACGCTCGGCAAGCCGATCATCATGGGTCGCAAGACCTGGGACTCCCTCGGCCGCCCGTTGCCGGGCCGCTTGAACATCGTGGTCAGCCGTCAGGCGGATCTGGTGCTGGAAGGTGCGGAGGTTTATCAGTCGCTGGAAGCCGCCGTCGTTCGCGCCGAAGAATGGGCGAAGGAGCAGGGCGTCGATGAGCTGATGCTGATCGGCGGTGCGCAGTTGTATGCGCAAGGGCTGGCGCAGGCTGACCGGTTGTACCTGACCCGCGTGGCGCTGAGCCCGGACGGGGATGCATGGTTTCCGGAGTTTGATTTGAACCAGTGGAAACTGGTGTCGAATGTGCCGAACCCGGCGGAAGGCGACAAGCCGGCGTACAGCTTCGAAGTCTGGGAAAAAGCCTAAAAGCATCGCTGGCAGGCTGGCTCCCACAGTGGGCTTGAGGTGAAACACAAATTGTGTGAACACCCAAAATCCCTGTGGGAGCCAGCCTGCTGGCGATGAGGCCAGATCAGACGCTAAAGAATTACGCCTGCGCCAATGCCGAATGCTCATCCGCATCCAGCAATGCTTTATCCGTCTGCTGCATCACTTGGCTGGTAATTGCCCCCGCCGTCATCGACCCACTGACGTTCAACGCCGTACGCCCCATATCAATCAGCGGCTCGACCGAAATCAGCAACGCCACCAATGACACCGGCAAACCCATCGCCGGCAACACGATCAACGCGGCAAACGTCGCACCGCCACCCACCCCGGCCACACCGGCCGAACTCAACGTGACAATCGCCACCAGCGTCGCGATCCACAGCGGGTCCAGCGGGTTGATGCCGACAGTCGGCGCCACCATCACCGCCAACATCGCCGGGTACAGACCGGCACAACCGTTCTGGCCAATGGTCGCGCCGAACGACGCCGCGAAACTGGCAATCGACTGCGGAATACCCAGGCGACTGGTCTGCGCCTCGATGCTCAACGGAATCGTCGCAGCGCTCGAACGACTGGTGAAGGCAAACGTCAGCACCGGCCAGATCTTGCGAAAGAAACGCAGCGGATTGATCCCGGCCGCGGACACCAGCAGGCCATGCACCACAAACATCAGCCCCAGGCCGATGTAGGACACCACCACGAAACTGCCGAGCTTGATGATGTCTTGCAGGTTGGAGCCAGCGACCACTTTGGTCATCAACGCCAGCACGCCGTACGGGGTCAGCTTCATCACCAGGCGCACCAGGCGCATCACCCAGGCTTGCAGGGTGTCAATGGCGTTGATCACTTTCTGACCTTTCGCCACATCATCCTTGAGCAATTGCAGCGCCGCGACACCCAGGAATGCAGCGAAGATCACCACGCTGATGATCGACGTCGGTTTGGCCCGTGCCAGGTCGGCGAACGGGTTTTGCGGGATGAACGACAGCAGCAATTGCGGCACATTCAGGTCGGCGACCTTGCCGGCGTAGTCGTTCTGAATGGTTTGCAGGCGGGCCATTTCCTGGGTGCCGGCCACCAGACCTTCGGCGGTCAGGCCGAACAGGTTGGTCAGGCCGATGCCGATCAGCGCCGCGATGGCGGTGGTGAACAGCAGCGTGCCGATGGTCAGGAAACTGATCTTGCCCAGCGATGACGCGTTGTGCAGACGAGCCACGGCGCTGAGGATCGAGGCGAACACCAACGGGATCACGATCATTTGCAGCAGCTGCACATAACCATTGCCCACCAGATCGAACCAGCCGATCGAGGCTTTCAGCACCGGGTTGCCGGCACCGTAAACGCTGTGCAACGCCACACCGAACGCAACGCCAAGGACCAGGGCGAGCAGGACTTTTTTCGCCAGGCTCCAGGTGGTGTGGCGCGTTTGCGCCAGGCCGAAGAGCAGGGCGAGGAATACCAGCAGATTGAGGATCAGCGGCAGATTCATGAGAACTCCGAGTAAGACTTGTGCCAGCTGCCTTCCGGCGCAGCTGCGAACCGGCAAGCCTAACAGCTTGAAAACTAATGATTTAATATCAAAAACGTCTGGCAACTGTCGTTTTTGGAATAAGCGGATGTCGCTGTCAGAAATGCAGCTGGCGCGATAGGGACGTGGACGGTCGCTGACAGACCAAGGCCGTCACACTTATTTGTTAGCGTCGATCTCCTCTAAATCAGGGAGATTTTCCAAATGAAGTTCGCACCGAAGTTTCTCGCGGCAGCACTTTGCCTCGGCCTTGCCGGCCAGGTGCTCGCAACGGATCTGAAACACTGGCCCGCCGATCAAGCCAAGGCACTGGACGCGATGATCGCGGCCAACGCCAACAAAGGTAATTACGCGGTGTTCGACATGGACAACACCAGTTACCGCTACGACCTCGAAGAGTCGTTGCTGCCGTTCATGGAGAACAAGGGCCTGATCACCCGCGACAAGCTCGACCCCTCCCTGAAACTGATGCCGTTCAAGGACACCGCCGACCACAAGGAAAGCCTGTTCAGTTACTACTACCGTCTCTGTGAACTCGACGACATGGTTTGCTACCCATGGGTCGCTCAGGTGTTCTCCGGCTTCACGCTGCAAGAACTCAAAGGCTACGTCGACGAGATGATGGCGTCCGGCAAACCAGTGCCGGCGACGTATTACGAAGGCGATGTGGTCAAGAAACTCGACGTCAACCCGCCGAAAATCTTCACCGGCCAGCAAGAGCTGTACAACAAACTCATGGAGAACGGCATCGAGGTCTACGTGATGACCGCCGCTTCCGAGGAGCTGGTACGCATGGTCGCGGCCGATCCGAAGTACGGCTACAACGTCAAACCGCAGAATGTGATCGGCGTGACGCTGCTGCTCAAAGACCCGAAAACCGGCGCACTGACCACCGCGCGCAAGCAGATCACCGCCGGCAAATATGACGAGAAGGCCAACCTCGGCCTGGAGATGACTCCGTACCTGTGGACACCTGCGACCTGGATGGCCGGCAAGCACGCGGCGATCCTGACCTACATCGATGAGTGGAAAAAACCGATACTGGTGGGCGGCGACACACCGACCAGCGATGGCTACATGCTGTTTCACGATGTCGACGTGGCCAAGGGCGGCATCCACCTGTGGGTCAACCGCAAGGATAAATACATGACCCAGATTAACGGCATGATGGCCAAGCACGCTGCGGCCCAGGCCAAGGAAGGACTGCCGGTGACGGCGGACAAGAATTGGGTGATTGTGAAACCAGAGGAGATTCAGTAAGACCGGGGTGCCTGCATCGCCAGCAAGCCGGCTCCTACAATCGTGCGAATGGCACAATCTCCTGTAGGAGCTGGCTTGCTAGCGATGAGGCCGTCACTCCCGACATCAATATTGGCTGATGCACCGCAATCGCCAGCAAGCCGGCTCCTACAGGAGGGGCTTCGGTAATGGGTCGGTAAAAACGATCGGCAAAAAAATGCCCCGCACATGGCGGGGCATTTTTTGTTCAACGGTTAACGCTTACAGCCCGTCGAGCATCGCCTTGTTACGCACAGCACCCTTGTCGGCGCTGGTCGCCAGCAGGGCGTAGGCTTTCAGTGCGGTGGTCACTTTGCGTGGACGCACTTCCACCGGTTTCCAGCCTTTCTTGTCCTGCTCCACTCGGCGTGCGGCCAGTTCTTCATCGCTGACCAACAGGTTGATCGAGCGGTTCGGAATGTCGATCAGCACTTTGTCGCCGTCCTGCACCAGGCCGATTGCACCACCGGCAGCGGCTTCAGGCGAAGCGTGGCCGATGGACAGACCGGAAGTGCCGCCGGAGAAACGGCCGTCGGTGAGCAGGGCGCAGGCTTTGCCCAGGCCTTTGGATTTCAGGTACGACGTCGGGTACAGCATTTCCTGCATGCCCGGGCCGCCTTTCGGGCCTTCGTAACGGATGATCACGATGTCGCCGGCCTGCACTTCGTCCGCGAGGATGCCGCGTACGGCGCTGTCCTGGCTTTCGAAGATCTTGGCATTGCCTTCGAACACGTGGATCGACTCGTCGACACCCGCGGTTTTCACCACACAGCCATCCAGGGCGATGTTGCCGTAGAGAACGGCCAGGCCGCCTTCTTGCGAGTAAGCGTGCTCGACGCTGCGGATGCAGCCGTTTTCACGGTCGTCGTCCAGGGTGTCCCAACGGGTCGACTGGCTGAACGCGGTTTGCGTCGGAATGCCTGCCGGACCAGCCTTGAAGAAGTGATGCACGGCTTCGTCGGTGGTCTGGGTGATGTCCCACTTGGCGATGGCTTCTTCCATGCTGCGGCTGTGCACGGTTGGCAGTTGCGTGTGCAGCAAGCCGCCACGGGCCAGCGAACCGAGGATGCTGAAGATCCCGCCGGCACGGTGCACGTCTTCCATGTGGTACTTCTGGATGTTCGGCGCGACCTTGCACAGTTGCGGCACGTGACGGGACAGGCGGTCGATGTCGCGCAGGTCGAAATCGATCTCGGCTTCCTGGGCAGCGGCCAGCAAGTGCAGGATGGTGTTGGTGGAACCGCCCATGGCGATGTCCAGGGTCATGGCGTTTTCGAACGCCTGGAAGTTCGCGATGTTGCGCGGCAATACCGACTCGTCGTTCTCGCCGTAGTAACGCTGGCACAGCTCGACGATGGTACGGCCAGCCTGCAGGAACAGCTGTTCGCGGTCGCTGTGGGTGGCCAGGGTCGAACCGTTGCCTGGCAGTGCCAGACCCAGCGCTTCAACCAGGCAGTTCATCGAGTTGGCGGTGAACATGCCGGAGCACGAACCGCAGGTCGGGCAGGCGCTGCGCTCGTACTCAGCGACTTTCTCGTCAGAAGCGCTGGAGTCGGCGGCGATCACCATGGCGTCGACCAGGTCGAGGCCGTGGGAAGCGAGTTTGGTCTTGCCGGCTTCCATCGGGCCGCCGGAGACGAAAATCACCGGGATGTTCAGGCGCAGGGACGCCATCAGCATGCCAGGGGTGATCTTGTCGCAGTTGGAGATGCAGACGATCGCATCGGCGCAGTGGGCGTTGACCATGTACTCGACGGAGTCGGCGATGATCTCGCGGCTCGGCAGCGAATACAGCATGCCGTCGTGGCCCATGGCGATGCCGTCATCGACAGCGATGGTGTTGAATTCTTTTGCCACACCGCCAGCGCGTTCGATTTCGCGGGCGACCAGTTGACCCAGGTCCTTGAGGTGCACGTGGCCCGGTACGAACTGGGTGAACGAGTTGGCAATGGCGATGATCGGCTTCTTGAAGTCGTCATCTTTCATCCCCGTTGCGCGCCACAGTGCGCGGGCACCGGCCATGTTGCGGCCGTGGGTGGATGTTTTCGAGCGGTAATCAGGCATGAAGCACTCCGGGCGGCTAATCAGGTATCAAAAGGGAAGTGAGCTTCTATTGACGTCTGGAACACTCAGAAATGGCCGCGTGTCCGGAAGTTGCCGATAACTTTGCGGGATCGCCGCGCGCTTCAGCTTGAGCTCATAAACCCGCCGGGGATGACTGGCGATGAATGTTCGCGATTCTACACGGCTGGCGGCTGGAGGGAATGCCTGCAAGCGGGGGAGGCAGCATTCACAAGACGTGCGGGCGCAATCCTTGTAGGAGCGAGCTCGCTCGCGATGAACCAGAGAACGCCGCGGGGTGTCAGGCTGCCAGCGTTATCGTTGACGACCATCGCGAGCGAGCTCGCTCCTACAGGAAGGGCGGCGATTGATCAGGGTATTGAGGCCGAGCGCCACCGCGCTGAGCAGCAGGAAAGCCAGTGCCAAGGTCGTTTGCAGATCTGTTCCATTCAGATTGATCAATGCGCTGGTCAAGCCGCCAAATATGAAAACGAGTGTGTTCCCGGCCGACGCCGAAGTGCCGGCGTTGTCCGCAAACACGTCCATCGCTTTGGATGTGGCGATGGGGCGGGCGATGGTCGTGCCGGCGGTACAGATGATCATCGGCACCAATACCGTCAGGATCGAAAGCCCAAGCCAACTTGAAAGTAAAAGCATCACCACTCCCGAGAAAAATATCAGGCTCAAGCCGACGATGATTTGAGTATTGGGTGTTATTCGGCTGGAAAGCACCCGGGCGGCGATCCCACCGATGATATAAGCCGCACCATAGAGCAGAAGGGTCAGGGAGAACGCGTAGGGCGACATGTGTAGCTGATCCATGAAGATCAACGGCGAAACGACGATAAAGGAAAAATGGCAGGTAAAAGTGATGGCCGCGATCAACCAATAGCCCAGGAAGCTCGCATTGCCGCACACCCGGCGATAGGTCTGGAAAATGTTCTGGCGTGAGGCCACGGCAGGTCGCTGGTCTTCCAGCATGAAACACGCCTTCAGAAACACGACGACGGCCAAGGCAATAAACAGAAAAAAGCTGCCGGGCCAGTCCAGAGCTTGCTGCAACACACTACCCAACAACGGCGAGACGGAAATGAACACCCCGCTGGCCGTGACCATCAGAATCCGCAGCCGATCCCGTTCCTTGCCTTCGAATAGATCCTGAACCAGCGCCTGCGACAGCACGAAGCAACCGCAGCCGATGGCCTGGACCACGCGGAACATCAGGAATCCTGCGTAATCGGTGGCCAGCAGGCAGCCGGCGGCTCCCACGATCGAAACCGCCATACCTGCCAAGAGCAGCCGTTTGCGGCCGATAGTGTCCGAGAGCGGTCCGATCACCAGTTGGGAAAGAGAGAGGCCGATGGCAAAAAGGCTGATGGATAATGCGATGTTGGCAGGCGTGGTCTGGAAGTGTTTCGCCAGCGAGGGGAAGGAGGGCAGCAAAACGTCCAGGGGGAAGACGCCGAGTAGCACCATCGTCATTAATAGAACAACCGCTGCCCGGCGCTTTTTTGCACTGACCGCATATTTTTCATCAATCATCGATAAGCCCTGCCTCGGAGAACAGTTGCCTATTGGTAGGCAGGTCAAAGAACCCAGCCTCTTTCAATGCTTGAAATGTGGCGCTGGCACTCGATCGGATGCAAAGAAGACGAGCGTGCTCGTCCGCCATATAAGCAATAATTTGTGCAACTGACTTTTTGTTAAGGCCGACGCTGCGTAGGCTCCCGCTGAGCCAACATTCATCTGTTTCAAAGAAAATAAGCAAAATCTCTATGAGCAGCTTGGCGGCTACTGCGCGCTGAACGCCGCTAAAATTCTGCCAAAAATAATGAAACACTTCGCAGAAGTAACGACTGTGTCGCGCCTCGTCGGCGAGATGATCTCTGAGCATTTCCTGAACGGTGCTCACCAAAGCATCGCGACAAGCTTCGAGCAGCTCCTTGGCGATAATCGTCTCCGAGACGAAGCCCACAAGAAACCACGCCAATGCTTTGTGCTTGGTCGATGTGCGATCGATTAGTTCGTTCAGTCGGGTTATTCGTTGGGGTATGACCGGCCGGTCGGTCATGCCATAAAGGTCTGCAATTTGTTCGGCGAGATTACTGGAGAATAGCGCGTGATAGCCTTCATCAGTGTATAGCTGCAGTGCAGCTGTTTTCATCCTTGTAGGAATAACAATACCCAGTTCGTTATGGGCAATGATTTCGACTGATCGGTTGACGATGCGGTGCTCAAGCAAGGTGGTGTAGTCGAGAAAGTGCACCAAATGGTTGGCGGAAAGACGTTGGGTTATTGCTTTGTTTTTTGTTTTGAGCTCTGGGTGATTTAGATAAGAGAGAAAAGCTGGTGGAAACCAGTGTCGAGTTTTCAGTTGTTCATTTAAGTCCGGGGGCAGTAAATAACAGTGCTTGCTGCTTCGAACTGAGGACCGGGTGTTCCAATCACTAAGCGTGAAACGTCGGGCCCACATAGCGCGGTCGTTTGGGGAGCTGTTCATTGCCCCTGCTCCTGCGTGGTCAGCAGCGACTTTAACTCTTTGCACATCACTTGCCCGTCACTCTTGCCGCAACCAACAAAGAACAACACTTGCTCTGGGCTATTTTCCAACCCCAACAACGCTTCCACCTGGTCATCTGTCAATGCGCCGGTCAACCAAGTGTTCAATCCCAGTGCAGTGGCTGCTAATTGGAACGTCTGAGAAATATGACCAGCTTCGATGTAGGCCATTCGATAGGCTCGAGAGTGCTCATATTTCCACCAAAGTTTGTCGAATCTACAGGTTATGAACAATCCAACTGGCAGGTTATTGATGAAGTGTTGCCCGGATAGAAGATGCCCTAACGGTTGATCGGGCAAGGGGTTGACGAAACTCAGCGCGTGCATTGTGGGATGATAGGCGTAGAAACCGGTTTTCAGACCAACAACGTTTTGAACATGAAGAAAGCCTTCACAGGCATTTAGCCCGCCACCAGATGGACTGCTTCGCCGGGCTCCGAGGCCTTCGGCAATGCTTTCATCGATTTCGTTTTCGCGCTCATGCAAATAGCCGAGGGCCAAGTAAAGAAGTGTACTGATGATCTCTAGTGAAACGGCTTCACCTGTGAAAGTCCGGCAGGTTTTTCGGTCAATCAGAACGCTTGCCAAGGGGCGCACCGGCAGGCAAGAAGGGAGTGGTAGGGCAATCAGATCGCGTGCCAAGGATTCCGCGAGTCTGGTTGGAGGAGGGGAAGTGTTGAGGACGTTTGTACAATGATCGAGATATAGGCTTGACCATTCATGGATATCTTGCGGGACGTGATCGCAAGGGATGTTCTTAGTGCCAATATGGAATATTTTTGATAGTTCATCCCAGCCCCATTTTGTGTGGGTGGGCTTGGTGTTTGTAAGAATTCCGGCACTAAAAAGTTTAGAGTCAATTTCATTTGAGTCGTTGAAATTGTTTGGGTTTTCGATTAGCTCGGCAAGTCGCGTTGAATATTCAAGGTTGAGTTCAAACTGCTTGTGATTTTTGTAATCCCAGATTATTTGGTTAGGGGTGCGCGGAAGTATGAAGACATTAGGGTTTATTTTCATGTTAAATGATTCTCTGGGTGGTGCCCTATAAAGCGCTGAGTAGCCGGCACTCCCCAACGCTTCATTTACTTATCAGGCTTTCTTGGAAACCAGAAAAGCCAAGTTTGCAATGTGGGAAGCTTCCAGAGTGATTGTTTTCATGATTGGAACTCCTTTTGAGTTTAAGTAAATGTCACTTCGTAGTGACAGCTCAATCATAGGTGTCGGTCATGTTTTTTCAAGAAAATTCTGAGTAGGAATATTCTAATAATGTTGTCGGAGTGGTCCTACATATTAATCGATTTTTTTGATCATTAACAATAACGTAGCGTTCTGCCAGGGGGCGTGAAGTATTTCAGTGTGTATTGGGGGGCAAGTCATCCCCCCCAATACAATGGTGTAATCAGCTATTCGGCAACAACCGGCAAGTAATGCTCTTGATGTAACGGGTTTCAGCAATCGCCGGATGCACCGGATGATCCGGGCCTTGGCCGCCGCGTTCCAGCATCTGGATGTTGCGGTCCAGGTGACGGGCGCTGGTCAGCAGGATGTTCTGCAGGTCGTCTTCCGGCAGGTGCATCGAGCAGGAGGCGCTGACCAGGATGCCGTCCTTGCTGAGCAGGCGCATGGCTTGCTCGTTCAGGCGGCGGTAGGCGCCTTCGCCGTTTTTCATGTCTTTCTTGCGTTTGATGAACGCCGGCGGGTCGGCCACGATCACGTCGAAGCGTTCTTCGCTGGCTTTCAGTTCTTTCAGGGCTTCGAAGACGTCGCCTTCGATGCAGGTCATTTTCTCGGCGAAGCCGTTCAGTGCGGCGTTACGCTCAACACCGTCGAGGGCGAAGGCCGAGGCGTCGACGCAGAACACTTCACTGGCGCCGAATGCGGCAGCCTGCACGCCCCAACCGCCGATGTAGCTGTACAGGTCGAGCACGCGCTTGCCCTTGGCGTACGGCGCCAGGCGTGCGCGGTTCATGCGGTGGTCGTAGAACCAGCCGGTTTTCTGACCCTGGATGACCGGGGCTTCGAATTTCACGCCGTTCTCTTCCAGTGCAACCCACTCCGGCACCAGGCCGAAAACGGTTTCGACGTAACGGTTGAGGCCTTCGGCGTCACGGGCAGCGGAGTCGTTCTTGAACAGAATGCCGCTTGGTTTGAGCACTTGGGTCAGCGCCGCGATCACGTCGTCTTTATGGGCTTCCATGGTGGCCGAAGCGATCTGCACCACCAGGATGTCGCCGAAACGGTCGACGACCAGGCCTGGCAACAGGTCGGAATCACCGTAGACCAGGCGATAGAACGGCTTGTCGAACAGGCGATCGCGCAGGGACAGGGCCACGTTCAGGCGATGTACCAGCAGGGACTTGTCCAGCGGCAGCTTGATGTCGCGCGACAGCAGGCGAGCGCAGATCAGGTTGTTCGGGCTCATGGCAACGACGCCCAGCGGCTTGCCGCCGGCGGCTTCGAGGATCGCCTGGTCGCCGGCCTTGAAACCGTGCAAAGGCGTAGCAGCTACATCGATTTCGTTGCTGTAGACCCACAAGTGACCGTTGCGCAGACGACGGTCGGCATTGGCTTTGAGGCGCAGGCTAGGCAGGGACATGTCGTCGCTCCGGAAAAAAGAGCGGGAGTATAGCGTGTTGAGCTCCCGGGTTGGCCTGTAAGTGGACATGTGGTGAGGGTTGTCATGCGAATTGGTATGTTGGATCCATCTTCATAAAGGTTAGAATCGCCGCCTGACCCAGAGTGTGCACAAATGTCCCAAGAGCTGACTTCCGAACAGATCCAACAAGCCCTGCAGGGCATCAGCGTTCCGGCCCAGCCGCAAATCATGGTGGATTTGCAGATGGAGCAGTACATGCCTGACCCGGATCTGGAAGTCATTGCCAAGCTGATCTCCCAGGATCCGGGCCTGTCCGGGTCCTTGCTGAAAATCGTCAATTCACCGTATTACGGGTTGAGCAACAAGATTGCTTCGATCCAGCGCGCGGTGAATCTGCTGGGCAGCCGCTCGATCATCAACCTGATCAACGCGCAGTCGATCAAGGGCGAGATGAACGACGACACGATTGTCACCCTGAACCGATTCTGGGACACCGCCCAGGACGTGGCGATGACCTGCCTGACGCTGGCCAAGCGCATCGGCATTCAGAACGGCGATGAAGCCTATGCGCTGGGCCTGTTCCACGACTGTGGCGTGCCTTTGATGCTCCAGCGTTTTCCCGATTACATGAGTGTGGTGGAGCAGGCCTATGCCAACGCCAGCGCGGAGTGCCGGGTGGTCGATACCGAGAACAAGGCGTTCAACACCAACCACGCCGTGGTCGGTTATTTCACGGCCAAGTCCTGGCGGCTGCCGGAGCATGTGTCTGCCGCGATCGCCAATCATCACAACGCCTTGGCGATCTTCAGCGATGAGTCCTTGAACAACAGTTCGCTGAAGAACCTGCTGGCGATCCTGAAGATGGCGGAGCATATTTGTGCCTCCTGCCGGGTGTTGGGTAACCAGACCGAAGACCACGAGTGGGACAGCATCGCGGCGTTGGTGCTCGATTATGTCGGCCTCTCCGACTACGACTTCGAGACACTTAAACAGACGATTCGCGACCTCGGGACTCATCGCTGAGTGTCGGAGGTTCTTCCTTCAAGAGAGCACCATGCCTGAACTGCCAGAAGTCGAAACCACCCGTCGCGGGATTGCGCCGCACCTGGAAGGCCAGCGTGTCAGCCGGGTGATCGTGCGTGACCGGCGCCTGCGCTGGCCGATTCCCGAAGACCTCGATGTGCGGTTGTCCGGGCAGCGCATCGTGCTGGTTGAGCGGCGCGCCAAGTACCTGTTGATCAACGCCGAAGTCGGCACCTTGATCAGCCATTTGGGCATGTCGGGCAATCTGCGGCTGGTGGAGGCGGGGTTGCCGGCGGCCAAGCACGAGCATGTGGACATTGAACTGGAGTCGGGCCTGGCCCTGCGTTACACCGACCCGCGGCGCTTTGGCGCAATGCTCTGGAGCCTCGATCCGCTCAATCACGAATTGCTGATTCGCCTGGGGCCGGAGCCGCTGACCGACCTGTTTGATGGCGAGCGCCTGTTCCAGCAGTCCCGTAACCGTTCGATGGCGGTCAAGCCGTTCATCATGGATAACGCGGTGGTGGTGGGTGTAGGCAATATTTACGCGACCGAAGCGCTGTTCGCTGCCGGCATCGACCCGCGCCGCGAGGCCAAGAGCATTTCCCGTGCGCGGTATCTGAAACTGGCCATCGAGATCAAACGCATCCTGGCCGCCGCCATCGAGCGCGGTGGCACCACGTTGCGGGATTTTATCGGTGGAGATGGGCAGCCCGGTTACTTCCAGCAGGAACTGTTCGTGTACGGCCGTGGCGGTGAGCACTGCAAGGTCTGTGGCACAGGGTTGCGGGAAGTGAAGCTGGGGCAGCGTGCGAGTGTGTTTTGCCCGCGTTGTCAGAGCTGATGCGTTAGGCAAGATCAAAAGATCGCAGTCTTCGGCAGTTCCTACAGGGTTTTGCGTACACCGGTAGGAGCTGCCGAAGGCTGCGATCTTTTAAGTGAATCAGACCTTACCGGTAATCTTCCGGTACTTCTCCATCAACTGCTCTTCAGTCTCCGGATGAGCTTCGTCCAGCGGAATGCAATCTACAGGGCAGACCTGCTGGCACTGCGGTTCGTCGTAGTGGCCGACACACTGGGTGCACAGGTTCGGGTCGATCACGTAGATCTCTTCACCTTGTGAAATGGCGGCGTTCGGGCACTCGGGTTCGCAGACGTCGCAGTTGATGCAATCGTCGGTGATGATCAGGGACATGCTAACTCCAGCCGGGGCGGCAAGCCCGGGCGCAATAAACCAATGCGCACAATTGTGCCGCATTGGCGCCCGCGTTGCACGCAGGCGCGACGTACTGTAGGAGCCAGCCTGCTGGCGATGGCGGTGTGTCAGGTGTCCCGCGTTGTATTGATCGCCAGCAAGCCGGCTCCTACAGTCGTGTCTTACTTCTTGAAGCGTTCGGTCAGTGCGTCCGCCACCACAGGGTGCACGAACTTGGTGATATCGCCGCCCAGGGCTGCGATTTCACGGACCAGCGTCGAGGAAATAAACGAATAGCGCTCGGACGGGGTTAGGAACAGGCTTTCCACATCCGGCGCCAGCTGACGGTTCATGTTGGCCAGCTGGAACTCGTATTCGAAGTCCGACACCGCGCGTAATCCACGCAGGAACACATTGGCGTTCTTCTCTTTGGCGAAGTGCGCCAGCAGCGTCGAGAAACCGACGACTTCTACGTTCGGCAGATGTTTGGTGACCTCACGCGCCAGTTCCACGCGCTGTTCCAGAGGAAACAGCGGGTTTTTCTTGGGGCTCGCGGCAACGGCAATGATCACGTGGTCGAACAGGCGCGAGGCGCGTTCGACCAGATCGCCATGGCCCTTGGTAATAGGGTCGAAGGTACCTGGGTACAACACTCGGTTCATCGCGTCGTCCTGGCGGGAATCCGTTGGGGAGTCGGATGGTATCGCAGCCTTCCCGGTCGGCCAAGTCGCCTGTTGGGTAAGAAAGCACTATAGACGATAGGAATAATCGTCATTTTCACGGGTTTTTTAAACGTTCAGCCAGGGAAGTCGCCAGTTGCGCCGTCAGTCCGTAGACCGACAGTTGTGGGTTGGCGCCAATGCTGGTGGGGAACAGCGAGCCATCGTGGATCGACAGATTGCCCAGTTGATGATGCCGGCCGAGGCTGTCGGTCACGGCGTTTTCAGGGTCTTCACCCATCGCGCAACCGCCCATCACGTGGGCGCTGCCCAGGCGCGTGCGGTACAACTCCAGGCTCAAGCTGTCGATCAGTGTGCGGGCCTCGGCCAGGGTTTTGACGTAGCGAGCGTCAGCGTGCATTGGCATGACAGCCTTGGCGCCGCCGGCAAACTGGATTTCGGCCATGCTGTGGAACGCGCGGCGCAATCCGTCCCAGGCGTAGGGCGAAACCTGATAGTCGAGCACGGGCGTGTTGTCACCGCGCAATTCGACGCTGCCGCCCTGGCTGTCCGGGTGAAATCCGTCCCTGAGTAGCGCGAGCATGGCGTGGGTGTGGGGCAGGTTGGCCATGTGTTGTGAATTTTCCTGGCCGAACCCGCCCAGCAACGTCGCGGCGAGTGCGGGGTGCAGGGGCGGGACTTCCAGTTTGTAAGCCATCTTGCCGCGGGTGCCGTCCATCCACTGGAAATGGTCGGAATAGATCGACTGTGGCGCGCCGTAGAATGGGTTGATCACTTCGTCGAACAACGCGGCGGACATGTTCACCGGATGCAGGAACGTGCGCTTGCCGAGTCGCTTGTGCGGATCCGGCGCGCCGGAGCGCATCAGCAAGGCCGGGCTGTTGATGCCACCGCCAGCCAGCACGAAATGCCGGGCCTTGACCGTGACGGTGCGCCCCGTCGGCGCAACACAGCGCTCGTCCATCGCCGAGCATCGTAGCCCCGTGACCTTGTCGCCGCTGATGATGAGTTTTTCCGCTCGGGTCAGGTAAATCAGCTCGCCGCCCTTTTCCAGGGTTGCTGGAATGGTGGTGACCATCATCGACTGCTTGGCGTTGGTCGGGCAGCCCATGCCGCAGTAACCGAGGTTCCAGCAGCCGCGCACATTGCGTGGGATGACATGCCAGCTGTAGCCGAGTTTTTCACAACCGTTGCGGATCACATCGTTGTTGGCGTTGGGTGGCACCCTCCATGGCGCGACGCCCAGGCGCTGCTCCATTTTTTCGAACCAGAGGGCCATTTCGGCCGGGCTGTGACCCTTCACGTTGTGCTCTTTGGCCCAGTGTTCCAGGGTCGGCTCCGGGGTGCGAAAACTGGAGGTCCAGTTGATCAGCGTGGTACCGCCCACCGCACGGCCCTGGAGGATGGTGATCGCACCATCCTTGCTCATGCGGCCGATGCCTTCCTGATAAAGGCTGGCGTACGCCTGGTCTTCGAGCAGTTTGAAGTCGGTGCTGGTCTTGAGCGGGCCTTCCTCGATCAACAGCACTTTGTAGCCGGCAGCGCTGAGGATTTCGGCGGTGGTGCCGCCACCGGCACCGCTGCCGATGATCGCCACGTCCGCTTCGAGGGTCAGGTCCTGGCTCAGTCGCGAGCCGTCATAGGTTTTCCAGCCACGGGCCATGCCTTCGCGGAACGGATCGGGTACGGGCATCTTCGGGTTCTCTTTTTATTGTGTTCGACGGTGTTAGCAAGATCGCCTGTAGGAGCAAGCTTGCCCGCGATGGGGTCGACTCGATTTCAAACGGTAGGCGGCCCGGGATACCCGCAATGCGCCCACGATTCCTTGCGCCCATACCAGCCCATCATCACCAGTTGCACCAACGAGCTGTGACCCATGCGCAGCAAGCTCAACGCGCTGTTTTCCCAGCGATCGAGGAACCGCCGGATGTCGTCGGCACTGGCGTTTTCCCAACTGCCCCAGATCCCGCTCAGCGGTCCGCGGGTGACGGCCATGCCCAGCACATCAAACAGTTGCTGGGTCAGCTTGAGCATTTCCGGGGACAGGTGATTGAGGTTGTAGTCCAGGCTTTTCAGGGTGCCTTCGACGGCATCGGTCATGCGTTCGACGGGCGCGGCGCCGTCGAGCATGACCGGCAGCACGGCCCGCAGAAACAGCAAGTCGGCATCGCGCAACGTGGCAAAACCATGCGCTGAAACACTCGACGAGCAGCCACTGAGGCTTGCGCCTAACCCGGCCGTGGCCAGAAAGGCGCTGGCGCCGAGGCTGAATTTCAGCAGGCCGCGCCGTGACAGCGCGGGTGTATCGGACAGGCTTGGGCTCATTATTGTTATTACCCGACAGTGACGATCGTTAGCGGATGAACAGCTTCTGGATCAGCTTCTGAATGGATTTACCGTATGGCGGGTAAATCAGTTTTGCCGCGTTGAGCCGTTGCTTGATCAGCACACCCTTGGCTTTGCTGAAGGTCAGGAACCCCTCATGACCGTGGTAATGGCCCATGCCCGAAGCGCCGATGCCGCCGAAGGGCATGTCGTCTTGGGCGACATGCAGCAGCGTGTCGTTCAGGCACACGCCACCGGAATGGGTTTCATGCAGCACGCGGTGTTGTTCGCGCTTGTCGTAGCCGAAGTAGTACAGCGCCAGCGGACGAGGGCGCTGGTTGATGTAGGCAAACGCCTGGTCCAGATCTTTGTACGGCACGATCGGCAGCAAAGGGCCGAAGATCTCATCCTGCATCAAGGTCATGTCATCGGTGACATTGAGCAGCACGCTATGGCCCATGCGTCGGCCCTGACCCTGTTCGAACAACGGGATCAGCAGCGCGCCTTTGCTGGTGGCGTCGCTGATGTAGCCGTTGAGTCGTGCCAGTTGTCGTTCATTGATGATGGCGGTGTAGTCCGGGTTGTCGGCCAGGGTCGGATAAAACCCGCGAACGGCAGTGCGATAGGCTTCGACGAAACCGCCGACACGGTCTTCCGGCACCAGCACATAGTCCGGGGCCACGCAGGTCTGGCCGGCGTTCAGTGTTTTGCCGAAGGCGATGCGTTCGGCGGCGTCCTTGAGCGGGACGTCGTGGGAAACGATGGCCGGCGACTTCCCGCCCAGCTCCAGAGTCACCGGCGTCAGGTTCTCGGCGGCGGCGCGCATCACATGTTTGCCGATGCTGGTGGCGCCGGTGAACAGCAGGTGATCGAACGGCAGTCGCGAGAACGCCACGCCGATGTCAGCTTCGCCCAGCACCACGCAGACCAGATCTTCGGGGAAGATTTTCGCCAGCAGTTCTTTCATCAGCAAGCCGGTGGCCGGGGTCGATTCACTGAGCTTGAGCATCACCCGATTGCCCGCCGACAGCGCGCCGACCAACGGGCCGATGGCCAGGTACAGCGGGTAGTTCCACGGCACGATCACACCGACCACGCCCAACGGCTGATAAATCACTTTGGCCGACGCTGGCTGGAAGGCCGCACCGACTTTGCGCCGCGAGGGCTTCATCCAGCTTTTGAGGTGCCGGCTGGCGTAATGAATGCCGTGCAGGCTGGGCATCAATTCCGCGAGCAGGGTTTCATCGGCGCTGCGGTGGCTGAAGTCCTGGCTGATCGCCTCGATCAGGGCCTGGCGTTCATTGCTCAATAAATCCTTCAGCGCCTTGAGCCATTGCTGGCGCTGGGCTGCCGGTGGCATCGGGTGGGCGGCATAGGCGGCGCGCTGAGCATCAAACTGGCGCTGAAGCTCTCCCAGCGGCTGCTGTAGGTTTTGCAGGTAGGAAATATCAGCAGTCATGGTCGGCTCCGGATTTATTGTAATGAGGTACTTTTTAGAGTCTATGCTCTAAAAAGTCAAATACCATCCAGGAACAGCTTGGTTTTATCCGCTCGCAGATAGATCTAAGATGCCCGCCAACGCACTCTGAAATTAAAGCTCAAGCCATGGCCCCACGGATCAAAACCAGCGAGCGCATCGTGCAGAACAGCCTCGAGCTGTTCAATCAGCAGGGCGAGCGCAGCATCAGCACCAACCACATTGCTGCCCACATGGAGATTTCTCCGGGCAACCTGTACTACCACTTCCCTAACAAGCAGGCGATCATCGCCGTGCTGTTCAGTGAGTACGAAAGCCTGGTCGACAGCTTCCTGCGTCCGCCCCAGGGTCGCGCCGCGACGGTGGAAGACAAGCGCTTCTATCTCAAGGAGCTGCTGTCGGCGATGTGGCGCTACCGGTTCCTGCATCGCGACCTGGAACACCTGCTCGACAGTGATCCGGACCTCGCCGATCGCTATCGACGTTTTTCCCAGCGCAGCCTGATTCACGGAGCGGCCATCTATGAAGGCTTTGTCGCCGCCGGCATCCTGAAGATGGACCGGGTGCAGATCGAATCCCTGACGCTCAATGCCTGGATCATCCTCACCTCGTGGGTGCGTTTTCTGTGCACCACGCGGGAAAATTCCAGCCATGTCAGTGAGCAGGCGATCAAGCGCGGGGTATATCAGGTGCTGGTGCTGGAGGCCGGGTTCGTCACGGATCAGGCGCGCGACGAAGTGAATGCCTTGTTCGAAGAGTTTTATGTGCCGCTGGCCCAGGCGCTTGAGGAAGTGAAGTAGCATCGAATTCCGAAAACAATCACAGGAGCCCGTTATGCCCATTGCGCAATTGATCAGCCCGCAAGCACTGGACCTGAAAAAGGACCAGCCGGGGTTGGTGATTCTGGATTGTCGTTTTGCCCTCGAAGACCCGGATTACGGTCAGCGCAGCTACGCCGAAGGGCATATCGCCGGCGCGGTGTTTGCCGACCTTGAGCGTGATCTCAGCGGGAAAGTGGTCAAGGGTGTGACCGGGCGGCATCCGTTGCCGGAGCCGGAAGAGTTGATCGAACGCCTGCAAGCCTTCGGCATCAACGCCGACAGTGAAGTGGTGTTGTACGACGACGGCCCAGGTGCCTATGCGGCGCGGGCCTGGTGGTTGCTGGCCTGGCTGGGCAAGCGCGATGGCGTGTTTATCCTTGATGGTGGGCTCAAGGCCTGGCATGCGGCCGGTTTACCATTGAGCCTGGACGCGCCGTCGATCACCCTCGGTACGTTCATGGGCAGTCCGGATGCTTCGCTGCTGCTTGATGCCGAACAGCTGCAAAAACGTCTCGGCCAACCGTCGCTGACCTTGCTCGATGCTCGCGCCTTGCCGCGTTTCAAAGGTGAAGTGGAGCCGATCGATCCGATTGCCGGGCACATTCCCGGTGCGCAGTGTGCGGCGTTCACTGACAACCTCGGCAGCGACGGGCGTTTCCTGCCGGCCGATCAGCTCAAGCAGCGCTTTGCCGCGAAACTCGGCAATCGCTCACCCGACGATCTGGTGGCTTATTGCGGTTCCGGCGTGACGGCTTGCCACAATCTGTTCGCGCTGTGCCTGGCGGGTTATCCGCTGGGTTCGTTGTATGCCGGGTCGTGGAGCGAGTGGATCAACGAGCCTTCCCGAGGCATCGCCACCGGCGAATAAATCACCACAAATCCCCTGTAGGAGCGAGCTTGCTCGCGATGGCGGCGTTACATTCAGCATCTGGGTTGGCTGATACACCGCCATCGCTAGCAGGCTAGCTGTGTAAACCCAGCACGTTGTTCACAAATGCTATCCGGCTAATCGGCGGCAAATAATTCAAACTGGCATGCGGGCGCCGGCCATGATCAGCCTCCATGGCTCACTCGCGCCCAACGGCGGCAAGCCACTGGGGAATGCGTCGCTCCAGGTAGTAACCCGGTTGCCGTACCGTGCCGTCGACAAATCCGACATGCCCGCCCTTGGCCTGCAACTCGAACTGCGTGCAGGCGGACAACTCATCCGCGTGCGGCAAGCTGTGGGGAAATACGAAAGGGTCGTCGGCGGCCTGGATCATCAAGGTGGGTGTACGGATCTCGCCGAGAAAATAGCGGCTTGAAGCGCGGCGATAATAATCTTCGGCATCACTGAAACCGTGCAGCGGTGCGGTGACGCGCCCATCGAAATCCCAGAACGTGCGCATGTTCTCCAGTGAGCCGAGCGCGGCCAAGGCTGCCAGTCCATCCTCACGCCCGTCGTGCTGGAATTGCCGCTGCTTGTTCTTGATGTAGGCCACCATCTCGCGCATGAAATGCGCCTGGTAGACCTTGGAGAACCCCTGACCGATGCGGTCGGCGCATTGGTCCAGGCGAAACGGCACCGACACCGCCGCCGCGCCGAGTACGCCGCTGTCGCTGCCGGTCTCTCCGAGATACTTGAGCAGGACATTGCCGCCCAGCGAATAACCCACGGCATACAACGGCGCGAGGGGGCGCTTGGCGCGCAAGTGTCTGATGGCGTCGGCCAGGTCTTCGCTGGCGCCGGAATGGTAACTGCGGGGCAGCAGATTGGGCTCGCCCGAGCAACCGCGCCAGTTCAGCGCAACGCTGGCCCAACCCCGATCACCCAGTACTTTTTGCATCCCGGCCACGTAAGGCGAATTCGACGATCCGGTCAGACCGTGCAGCACCAGCACCAATGGTGCATCGACGCTGTGCGGGCCATGCCAATCGAGGTCGAGGAAGTCGCCATCGTCGAGCCAGAGGCGTTCTCGCTCGCGTTCGATGTGCGTGGTTTTGCGCCACAGCGGACCCCACAAGGTTTGCAGGTGCGGGTTGCCGAGGCCGAAGGCGGGGGTGAAGCGTTCTGGCAGATGGGACACGATGATTCTCGATGCAGCGGTGCGTACCGGGTACGCACCGTTTTCATGCCGGTCGATTAACCGGTGATCTCTGCCATACGTTGCCACAACGTGTAGTAAACGCGCCCGGATTTTTGCTCGCGGTGCAGGCGCCAGTTCTGTGGCAGGCCCTGCGTCGAAGGCGCGGATTCGCTTTCGGTGTACACCCAGGCTTCATCTGCCAGCCATTGGCGTTCTTCGAGCAAGGCGCAAACGGCGGGCAGCAGGTTCTGGTTGAACGGCGGGTCGAGGAATACCAGGTCGTAGGCCGTTGCGGTCTGGGTTTCCAGATAGCGCAGGGCGTCGGCGGTCTGGACCTGGCCGTTGGTACAGCGCAACGTGCCGAGGTGTTCCTTCAGGCTGGATACCGCGATGCTGCTGGCGTCCAGCGCCTGGCCCATGGCGGCGCCACGGGACAAGGCTTCAAGAAACAACGCGCCGCTGCCGGTGAACGGGTCGAGCACTTTCGCGCCCGGCACGTAAGGTGCGAGCCAGTTGAACAGGGTTTCACGCACGCGGTCCGGCGTCGGGCGCAGGCCCGGGGCGTCAGGGAAACTCAGCTTCCGGCTGCGCCATTCACCGCCGATGATGCGCAGTTGGTTCACGCCGTTATGGACGTTCTTGGCGGGTTTTTTTGGACTGGCCATTAATGCTCCGGAACCCCGAGCGGTTGCTCGGAAGGTTTATCAGTAGGGGCCGGTAACGGCTTTTGCGGCACGGTCGGGCCAGCGCTGACGATGACCATTTTGTCCGTGCTCAGGTGTTTGTTCAGTGCTGCTTTGACGTGTTCGACGGTCAGGCTCTGGGACTGTTGCATGAAGTCTTCCAGATGACTGAGCGGCAGATTATAGAAGCCGATGGCACCGAGTTGGCCGACGATATCAGCGTTGCTGGCGGTGGACAGCGGGAAGCTGCCCGCCAGTTCGCGCTTGGCGTCGTCGAGCTCTTTTTCGGTCGGCCCGGTTTTAAGGTAGTCGGCGAGCACATCCTGCACCAGTTTCAGGGTGCCTTCGCTCATCTCGGCGCGGGTTTGCAGATTGATCAGGAACGGCCCTCGCACCTGCATCGGGGTGAAGCCCGAATACACGCCATACGCCAAACCGCGCTTCTCACGCACTTCGCTCATCAGACGCGTGCCGAAACCGCCGCCGCCGAGGATCTGGTTGCCCATGGACAAGGCGGCGTAGTCCGGATCGTCACGGTCGATGCCCAGTTGCGCGAGCATCAGGTTGGTCTGTTTGGACGGAAACTCGATGTGGCCGATGCTCGCCTTGGGTTCGGTCGGTTGCGCGATTTTCGGCAACGCCGGACCTTTGGGCAGGGCAGCGGAAACCTGGGCGGCCATCGCTTCGGCTTCTGCGCGGGACAAATCACCGACCAGCGCGATCACCACGTTGCCGGATGCATAGGCTTTTTCGTGGAACTTGCGCAGCTGCGCAACCGTAATCGCCGGAATGGTTTTCGCCGTGCCATCGCTGGCATGTGCGTAGGGATGATCGCCGTACAAGCGGTTCATCAGCTCAAGGCTGGCCAGTTTGCCGGGACTCTGTTTCTGGTACTCGAAACCGGCAAGCATCTGGTTCTTGATGCGGGCAAACGAGTCGGCAGGGAAGGTCGGCTTGCCGATGACTTCGGCGAACAGTTTCAGGGCGGGTTCGCGTTTGTCCGAAGCGCTCAGGCTGCGCAGGGAGGCAACGGCCATGTCTTTAAAGGCACCGTTGCCGAAATCGGCGCCCAGCCCTTCGAAGCCTTGGGCGATGGCGCTGACGTCCTTACCGGCCACACCTTCGTTGAGCATGGCGTTGGTCAGCGTGGCCAGGCCCGGTGCGTCGCCGTCCTGGCTGCTGCCAGCGGAAAAGATCAGGCGCATGTCGAACATTGGCAGTTCGCGGGCTTCGACGAACAGCACCTTGGCACCTTCGGCGGTGCTCCAGGTCTGCACGTCCAGTGTGCGGTGGCTCGGTGCCTTGCCGTTCAGTTCGGCCAGCGATTGCAGTTTCTGGCTGGCCTTGGCCTTGTCGAGGGCTTCGCTGGCAATGGTTTCGCCGGAACGCGAGAGGTAGAACGCGGCAGAACCAATAACGGCAACGGCGACCAGGCCAATCAGGACCAGGCGGGAGGGTTTGCGCTCACTCATGAGTCGTCTCCAGTGGCAGTACATGGGCGACGCTGAGACGTTCGCGGGTGAAATACAGCTTGGCGGCTTTCTGGATATCTTCCGGCGTGACGCTTTCCAGGTCGGCCAGTTCGGTGTCCATCAGCTTCCAGGACAGGCCGACGGTTTCCAATTGGCCAATGGCGGTGGCCTGGCTGGTGATCGAATCACGCTCGTAGACCAACCCGGCGATGACCTGGGCGCGGACACGTTCCAGTTCTTCAGTGGACGGTGCGGTGGTTTTCAGCTGTTCGAGCAGCTTCCACAAACCGGCTTCCGCCTGGGCGATGGTTTTGTGTTTCTGAGCGTTTGGCGTCGCCGACAAGGTGAACAGACTGTCGCCACGGGTGTAGGCGTCGTAACTCGACGAACCACCGGACACCAGCTCTTCGCCACGCTCCAGTTGCGTCGGAATGCGTCCGCTGTAACCGCCGTCGAGCAGGGCCGAGATCAGGCGCAGAGCGTTAATCAGGCGCTTGTCCTCGGCGGTGGCGATGCTTGGCACGTTGAACGCCAGCATCAGGCTCGGCAATTGGGTCTGCACGTGCAAGGTAAGTTGGCGCTCACCGGGTTCGGCCAGCTCCAGCGGTTTTTTGGCTGCCGGCACATCTCGTTTGGCGATCGGGCCGAAATAGCGTTGGGCCAGGGTTTTGACTTCGTCCGGGGTGACGTCGCCGACCACCACGAGCGTGGCGTTGTTCGGCACGTACCAGGTTTCGTACCAGTGGCGCAGTTCTTCGACCTTCATGCGGTCAAGGTCGGCCATCCAGCCGATGGTCGGCGTGTGATAGCCGCTGGCCGGGTAAGCCATGGCCTTGAAGCGTTCGTAGGCCTTGGACATCGGCTTGTCATCAGTGCGCAGGCGACGTTCTTCCTTGATGACTTCGATTTCCTTGGCGAACTCGTCGGGCGGCAGGCGCAGGCTGGCCATGCGGTCGGCTTCCAGCTCGAAGGCTACGCCCAGGCGATCACGGGCCAGCACCTGGTAGTACGCGGTGAAGTCGTCGCTGGTGAAGGCGTTTTCTTCAGCGCCGAGGTCGCGCAGGATCAACGACGCTTCGCCAGGGCCGACTTTGTCGCTGCCCTTGAACATCATGTGTTCCAGGGCGTGGGACAGACCGGTGTTACCGGGCGTCTCGTAGCTGGAGCCGACCTTGTACCAAACCTGGGAAACCACTACAGGCGCACGATGGTCTTCACGCACAACCACCTTCAAGCCGTTGTCGAGGGTGAATTCATGGGTGGGTTGCGGGTCGGCAGCCAGGGCCGAAAGTGGCAGGCAGACTGTGCTGAGCAGCAGGCCTGCGGCGCGGCGGGCTAGAGCAATCATTCGTTTTTAAACCTTTGGGGCTGCCCGCTTGTTCTTAGCGTCAGCGGGCGAGAGGGTGCTAGGATACTGATCCGTTTTACTGGCGGCCACGCCTATCAGGCCTTTGACGGCCTGCAGGTTGCATGGGTTACCGGCAGAAACTTTGAGTTTGTCAGCTAAACTCTGCGTTTTCGCCGACGATGCCGTTCCAGTCCTTCGTATTAGTCGACCTTTGAGGCGCTGTTGGTGCCTCGACAAAATGTTGCGCGTGAACAAGCTGGATCAACCGCAGTCTGTTCTGCATCGAATATTTATTTGCCGGGGCGCCTTTGGCGCGTCGCTACCGTGAGATAGCCGTCCTCCATGTTTGGTTCCAACGACGACAAGAAGACCCCAGCTGCGGCTGGCGAGAAGAAAAGCCTGTTCGGATGGCTGCGCAAAAAGCCGCAGGAACCCGTCGTCGAACAGCCACAACCGATTCCTGAGCCCACGCCGGTATCGGTAATAGAAGAAGCGCCTGCGCCGGTTGTTGCGCCGATCGCCGAAGCGGTGCTGCAACCCACAGTTGAAGCCGTTCCCGAGCCTGTCAGCGAAATCGTCGCCGAGGCTCCTCCGGCCCTGGCCACTGCGCCGTGGCTGACCCTGCCGGTATCGGAAGAGCCGGTGGCGCTGGTCGAAGATGATCGGGCGCCGCATGTGACACCGTCGATTCCGGCGCCGACAGGGTTTACGCCAGCACCGGTTCAAGAACCTGTGGCTGAGCCGGTTATTGAGCCTGTAGTTGAGCCCGTCGTTGTGGCCGAGCCAGCGCCGATTGCCAGCGAACCGGTGGTTCCGGTATTCGTTGCCCCGGTTGCCCCGGTTGCCCCGGTTGCTCCAGTCGCTCCGGAACCCACACCTGTTCCCGCTCCGGTGCTTGAGCCGGTCGCTGCACTGGTCGAGACGCCGGTCGAACCCGCACGTACCGAAGAATCCAAAGCCGGCTTCTTTGCCCGCCTCAAGCAGGGCCTGTCCAAGACCAGCGCCAGCATTGGTGAAGGCATGGCCAGCCTGTTCCTGGGCAGGAAGGTCATCGATGACGAGTTGCTCGAAGACCTCGAGACGCGCTTGCTGACTGCCGACGTCGGTGTTGAAGCCACCTCGGTGATCATCCAGCGTCTGACCCAGAAGGTTGCACGCAAGGAACTGGCCGACGCAGACGCGCTGTACAAATCCCTGCAGGCCGAGCTCGCCGCGATGCTCAAGCCTGTCGAGCAGCCGCTGAAAATCGTCTCGCAGAACAAGCCGTTCGTGATTCTGGTGGTCGGCGTCAACGGCGCCGGCAAAACCACGACCATCGGCAAACTGGCGAAGAAGCTGCAGCTGGAAGGCAAGAAAGTCATGCTCGCTGCCGGCGACACCTTCCGCGCTGCAGCCGTCGAGCAGTTGCAGGTCTGGGGTGAGCGCAACAAGATCCCGGTGATCGCGCAGCACACTGGCGCCGACTCGGCCTCGGTGATCTTCGATGCCGTGCAGGCCGCCAAGGCCCGTGGCATCGACGTGTTGATCGCCGACACCGCCGGTCGTCTGCACACCAAAGACAACCTGATGGAAGAGCTGAAGAAGGTTCGCCGGGTGATCAGCAAGCTCGACGCCGATGCGCCGCACGAAGTGCTGCTGGTGCTCGATGCCGGTACCGGCCAGAACGCCATCAACCAGGCCAAGCAATTCAACCAGACCGTCGAACTGACCGGCCTGGCGCTGACCAAGCTCGACGGCACCGCCAAGGGCGGGGTGATTTTTGCCCTGGCCAAGCAATTCGGCCTGCCGATCCGCTACATCGGCGTCGGTGAAGGCATCGACGATTTGCGTACTTTTGAAGCAGAACCCTTTGTCCAGGCATTGTTTGCCGAGCGGGAGCGTTCATGATTCGTTTCGAACAGGTCGGTAAACGCTACCCGAACGGTCACGTCGGCTTGCATGAGCTGAGCTTTCGAGTCCGTCGGGGCGAATTTTTGTTTGTCACCGGCCATTCCGGTGCCGGTAAAAGCACCTTGTTGCGCCTGCTGCTGGCCATGGAGCGTCCAACCAGCGGCAAATTGCTGCTCGCCGGGCAAGACCTGAGCACCATCAGCAACGCGCAGATCCCTTTCCTGCGTCGTCAGATCGGCGTGGTGTTTCAGAATCACCAGTTGCTGTTCGATCGCACGGTGTTCAACAACGTTGCGCTGCCCTTGCAGATCCTCGGCCTGTCCAAGGCCGAAATCGCCAAGCGCGTGGATTCGGCGCTGGAGCGCGTGGCCCTGTCGGACAAGACCGACTTGTATCCGGGCGACCTGTCCACCGGTCAGCAGCAGCGTGTGGGCATTGCCCGCGCCATCGTCCACCGCCCGGCCTTGCTGCTGGCGGACGAACCGACCGGTAACCTCGACCCGCGTCTGGCCGCTGAAATCATGGGTGTGTTCGAAGACATCAACCGCCTCGGCACCAGCGTGCTGATCGCCAGTCACGACCTGGCCCTGATCGCCCGCATGCGCCACCGCATGCTGACTTTGCAACGCGGTCGATTGATCGGCGACGGGGAGGCTGCGGAATGAGTGCAACACGTAGTCCCAAGGTTTCCGAACGTGTGGCCCCGAAGGCCGCCGATCCGCAGCCACAGAAGAAAAAGCGCGACGATGACGACGGGCCGGACTTTGCCACATTGTTCCGTGCCTGGATTGAAAGCCATCGCGCCAGCCTGCTGGACAGCCTGCGTCGGCTGGGCAAGCATCCCATTGGCAGTTTTTTCACCTGCATGGTGATGGCAGTGGCCCTGAGTTTGCCGATGGGGCTGTCACTTTTGCTAAGTAACGTCGAGCGTCTTGGCGGTTCCTGGCAGCGTGCGGCGCAGATCTCCCTGTACCTCCAACTCGAAGCCAGTCCGGCGGAAGGCGAATCCCTGCGCGAGCAGATCAAAGGTATGCCAGGCGTGGCGGATGCAGAATTCGTCGGTCGGGATCAGGCGCTTGAAGAGTTCCAGCAGCAGTCCGGTTTGGGCGATGCGCTCAAGGAATTGCCAGAGAACCCGCTGCCAGGCGTGGTCCTGGTGACGCCGAAGGAAGTCGACAAGCCTGCGCTTGAAGCATTAAGACAAAAACTATCCGAGCTTCCGAAGGTACAACAGGCGCAACTTGATTTAGTGTGGGTCGAGCGTCTGGCAGCCATCCTCAAGCTGGGCGACCGATTTGTCTTCGGTCTGACCGTGCTTCTGGTTTCTGCATTACTTTTGGTGATAGGCAATACCATTCGTCTTCATATTGAAAACCGCCGCACAGAGATAGAAGTGATTAAACTGGTCGGCGGCACTGACAGCTATGTGCGCAGGCCCTTTCTCTATATGGGCGCGTTGTATGGCTTTGGTGCGGGGGTTCTGTCCTGGGGGGTGCTGGCGTTCGGCCTGGACTGGCTGAACGACGCGGTGGTTGGGCTGGCCGGTTTGTATGGCAGTGATTTTGCGTTGGCCGGTGTGCCGGTTGCCGACGGTCTGTCTCTCTTGCTTGGCGCGGTGCTGTTGGGGTATATCGGTGCATGGATTGCAGTCGCACGCCACCTGAGGGAGCTTGCGCCTAAGTAGTATCATTTTGCTCGTATTGACCTTTCAGCGTTTTTGGGTTTTTGGGAACTTGTTTTTCGGTTTCCGGTCAATTTTCGCAGTGCTGAACTGCACGAGTTTGTAAGTCGGAGGTTTTTTCGTATGACCAATTCTTTGCAACCTGCATATGCTCTGGTCCCGGGTGCGAACCTGGAGGCCTATGTGCACACCGTCAACAGCATTCCATTGCTGACGCCGGAGCAGGAGCGTGAACTGGCCGAGAGTCTCTATTATGAGCAGGATCTTGAGGCGGCTCGGCAGATGGTGCTCGCCCACCTGCGGTTTGTCGTACATATCGCCCGTAGCTATTCCGGCTACGGTCTGGCTCAGGCTGACCTGATCCAGGAAGGTAACGTCGGCCTGATGAAGGCTGTGAAGCGCTTCAACCCGGAAATGGGTGTGCGTCTGGTTTCGTTCGCCGTGCACTGGATCAAGGCTGAAATCCACGAGTTCATCCTGCGCAACTGGCGCATCGTGAAAGTCGCGACCACCAAGGCCCAGCGCAAGTTGTTCTTCAACCTGCGCAGCCAGAAGAAGCGTCTGGCGTGGCTGAACAACGAGGAAGTCCACCGTGTGGCGGAAAGCCTCGGTGTGGAGCCTCGGGAAGTGCGCGAGATGGAAAGTCGCCTGACCGGCCATGACATGGCCTTCGACCCGGCTGCCGAAGCCGACGACGACAGCGCTTTCCAGTCGCCGGCCAACTATCTGGAAGACCACCGGTATGATCCGGCCCGTCAACTGGAAGACGCTGACTGGAGCGACAACTCCAACCACAACCTGCACGAAGCGCTGGAAGTGCTGGACGACCGCAGCCGTGACATCCTCTACCAGCGCTGGCTGGCGGAAGAAAAAGCCACGCTGCATGACCTGGCGCAGAAGTACAACGTATCGGCCGAGCGTATTCGTCAGCTTGAGAAGAGCGCGATGAACAAGCTCAAAGTGTCGATCGCCGCGTAAGCGCGGTACAGGCAATAAAAAAACGCCCCGATCATTGATCGGGGCGTTTTGTTTTTAGGGGCAAAAGATCGCAGCCTTCGGCAGTTCCTACAGGAATACGCGATCCAATGTAGGAGCTGCCGAAGGCTGCGATCTTTACTGCGCCCAAGGCGCCCGGCGCGAATCATTAAGGCCGACCAGATAGCTGTCGCCACCCAACTGACTCATCTGCCGCCGAATCCAGCCGGCCCGCCGCGCCACGTACCCGGTCGGATGGCTGGCACTCCATACCCGAGGATTGGGCAATACGGCAGCGAGCATGCTCGATTGTTGACGGCTGAGGTTCTTGGCGCTCACACCGAAATGATGCCTGGCTGCCGCTTCGGCGCCAAACACGCCGTCATCCCATTCGACACTGTTCAGGTAAACCTCAAGGATCCGCTGCTTGGGCCAGAAAATTTCGATCAGCCCGGTGAACCAGGCTTCCAGGCCTTTGCGCAGCCAGCTGCGGCCGGACCACAGGAACAGATTCTTCGAGACTTGCTGGCTGAGCGTGCTGGCACCGCGGATGGTGCCGCCAAGTTCGTTGTGGGCCAGGGCTTTCTGAATCGCGCCGAAGTCGAAACCCCAATGCTCCGGGAATTTCTGATCTTCGCCCGCAATCACGGCGAGCTTCAGGTCATCGGAGATCTTGTCCCAGGGTTCCCAGTCACGTTGCAGATCGATAGGTTCGCCGTCGAACCAGGATTCGATCTTGCGCTCGACCATCAGCGTCGTCCCCGGTGGAGGCACGAACCGAAAAATCAGCACCAGCAAAACGCTGCCGCCCATGAACCAGAGCACGGCCTTGGTGAAACGACGGAAATAGATACGCAGCATAGAGATGGCTTGGCCGAACCCGTTGAGCGGGCCATTATACAGACCCTGCTGATCGAGACTGACTGGAGTTCTTCATGCTGCGTGGCTTTTTGATGCTGGCCGCTTTTTTCGGTTTCACCGGTGTCGGTCTTGGGGCCTTTGCCGCCCATGGATTGAAAAACCGCCTGAGCGCCGAGTACCTGGCGATTTTCCATACCGGCGTCACCTACCAGTTGGTGCACACACTGGCGTTGTTGGGCGTCGCATTACTGGCCACGCAGATTCCCGGGCGTCTCGTGACGTGGGCGGGTGCATCGTTTGCCATCGGTATCTTGTTGTTCTCCGGCAGTCTGTACGTGTTGACGCTGACCGGTGTCAGCAAGCTCGGGATCATTACGCCTTTCGGTGGCCTGGCCTTCCTGGTGGGCTGGTTTTGCCTTGGGTTGGCCGCCTGGCGCTTGCCGCTGACCGCTTGACGCTTGTTGCTGACCTTTAGGTCATGATCGGGCTAGAATGCCAGCCCCTAAAAATGATGGCGGCATTCGGCATGCGCATTCAGTTGAACGGTGAATCCTTGGAACTGCCCGACGGTGAAACCGTTGCGGCCCTGCTTACCCGTCTGGACCTGACCGGTCGCCGGGTGGCGGTCGAACTCAATCTGGATATCGTCCCGCGCAGTCAGCATGCAGACACTGCATTGAACGACGGCGACAACGTCGAAGTGGTGCACGCCATCGGCGGCGGCTAGCAGCCTCGGCCCAGTGGCCACAGAATTCTGCAAGTACCTCACCCCTACAGAGGATTTCCCATGAGCATCGTTCGTAGCGACAAGCCTTTCGTCCTGGCCGGTCGTACTTACCAGTCGCGTTTGCTGGTCGGTACCGGCAAGTACCGTGACATGGAAGAAACCCGCCAGGCCATCGAAGCCTCGGGTGCCGAGATCGTCACTTTCGCCGTGCGCCGCACCAACCTCGGTCAGATCGAGGGCGAGCCGAACCTGCTCGAAGTGCTGTCGCCGGATCGCTACACCTTCCTGCCAAACACCGCCGGTTGCTACGACGCTATCGAGGCCGTGCGCACTTGCCGTCTGGCCCGTGAGCTGCTCGATGGCCACAATCTGGTGAAGCTGGAAGTGCTGGCCGATCAGAAAACCCTGTTCCCCAACGTGATCGAAACCCTCAAAGCCGCCGAAACGCTGGTCAAGGAAGGTTTTGACGTGATGGTCTACACCAGCGATGACCCGATCATCGCCCGCCAATTGGCGGATATCGGCTGCATCGCGGTCATGCCGCTGGCCGGTCTGATCGGTTCGGGTCTGGGCATCTGCAATCCGTACAACCTGCAGATCATCCTGGAAGAAGCCAAGATTCCGGTGCTGGTGGATGCCGGTGTGGGTACCGCGTCCGACGCCACCATCGCCATGGAATTGGGTTGTGATGCGGTGCTGATGAACTCGGCCATCGCCCACGCCCAGCAGCCAGTGATGATGGCCCAGGCCATGCAACACGCCATCCTTGCAGGTCGCATGGCCTACCTCGCCGGCCGTATGCCGAAAAAACTCTATGCCAGCGCCTCTTCGCCGCTGGATGGTCTGATCAAGTAAGAGCCATTGATGACTGAATCGAACGACACGCCAATCCCGACGGAAGAAGGCGACGAGCGCCAACACCGCCGCATCAAGAGTTTCGTGATGCGCGCCGGGCGCATGACCGAAGGCCAGCAAAAGGGCCTGGAGCAGGGCACGCCGCTGTTCGTGCTGCCACTGGCCGATGCGCCGGTGGACTTCGACCAGGTGTTCGGTCGCTCGGCTCCGCGCTCGCTGGAAATCGGTTTCGGCATGGGCCATTCGCTGCTGGAAATGGCCGCGGCTTCGCCAGACCAGGACTTCATTGGCGTGGAAGTGCACCGTCCGGGTGTCGGCGCACTGCTCAATGGCGTGCTGACGCAGGGCCTGACCAACCTGCGGGTCTACGATTGCGATGCGATCGAAGTGCTCAACCGTTGCGTGGCCGATAACAGCCTCGATCGCCTGATGCTGTTTTTCCCGGACCCGTGGCACAAGAGCCGTCATCACAAGCGCCGTATCGTTCAGGCATCCTTCGCTGAGCTGGTGCGCAGCAAGTTGAAAGTCGGCGGCATTCTGCACATGGCCACCGATTGGGAACCGTACGCCGAGTACATGCTGGAAGTGATGAACGTTGCGCCGGGTTATAGCAACCTGGCTGAAGACGGCAAGTGCGTGCCCCGCCCGGCCGAGCGCCCGATCACCAAGTTCGAACGCCGCGGCGAACGTCTTGGGCATGGCGTGTGGGATTTGAAGTTCGAAAAACTGTCGTAAGCCGTAACGCTTCAAACCTGTAGGAGCCGGCTTGCTGGCGATGGAGTGTCAGTCAACGTTGAGGTGGCTGACCCGCATCGCCAGCAAGCCGGCTCCTACGGTTTTTTGTACGCCCCGATATCAGCGGCGGTCAGCAACTACGCCAATCAACACCAGTACCCGTAACCCGGCTGAATACGGCAAGTGCGTATCACGTCCAACCTGTAGGATCCGGCTTGCTGGCGATGGAGTGTCAGTCAACGTTGAGGTGGCTGACCCACATCGCCAGCAAGCCGGCTCCTACGGTTTTTTGCGCGCCCCGATATCAGCGGCGGTCGGCAACTACGCCAGTCCCCGTAACCCGGCTGAATACGGCAAGTACGTATCACGTCCAACCTGTAGGAGCCGGCTTGCTGGCGATGGAGTGTCAGTCGACATTGAGGTGGCTGACCCACATCGCCAGCAAGCCGGCTCCTACGGTTTTTTGTACGCCCCGATATCAGCGGCGGTCAGCAACTACGCCAATCAACACCAGTACCACCAGCAACACCGGCGCGAGGCTGTAGTTGTTGAACTGGCTCAGGCCGCGAACAACCCAAGGCGTGGCATAGATCAGCGCAGCGCCGCTGCCGATCATGCACAGCAGGGCCATCATCGGTACGCGCAGGGCGCCGGCAATGTTGCCCAGGCGTTGCTCGACCCAGCCTTTGAAATCCGCACCGAACAGCACCAGCAGGCAGCCCACCAGGGCCAGGGCGATTTCCGAGAGATTGCTGCGGCTCCAGCGAGACACGGTGGCGAGCAGGTCGAGTACCAAATCCATTCGTTTTCCCTTAAGGCTGAAATCAGCTCAGAAATTTCTGCAACAAGTCGTTGAGGAAGAGTTGTCCGCGCTCGGTAGCCGCCAGACGTGACGGTTCGACCTGCAACAGGCCGCTTTGTTCGGCTTCGCGACGCGCTTCGGCGAGGCTTTCCAATGTCATGCCGGTGCGCTCCGGATAGAGCCGCGATTCGACGCCCTCCGTCAGGCGTAGCGCGTTCATCAGGAATTCGAACGGCATTTCATCGTTGGTCAGCGCTTTCTCGCCCGCCTTGAAGCTTTTCGCCGGATTCAGGTAATCCTTTGGCAAACGCGTCTTCCAGGTGCGGACGATGCGCCCGTCCGGATGGCTGAGCTTGCCGTGGGCGCCGGCACCGATACCGATGAAGTCACCGAAACTCCAGTAATTGAGGTTGTGCCGCGCCGGGCGACCGGGTTGGGCATAGGCCGAGACTTCGTATTGCGCGTAACCGTGTTCGGCCAGCAGCGCTTGGCCCGCCTCCTGAATGTCCCACAAGGTATCGTCTTCCGGCAGCGTCGGCGGCTGGTTCCAGAACACCGTGTTCGGTTCCAGAGTCAGCTGATACCACGACAGGTGCGTCGGTTTCAGGGCGATGGCGGTGCGCAGGTCATTAAGGGCGTCGTCCAGGGATTGATCGGGCAAACCGTGCATCAAATCCAGGTTGAAGTTATCGAACCCGGCCTGACGTGCCATGCCCGCGGCGCGGACGGCTTCGTCACCGTTGTGAATCCGGCCCAGCGCCTGGAGTTTTTCCTGCTGAAAGCTCTGGATGCCGATCGACAGGCGATTGATCCCCAGTTTCCGGTAGGCCACAAACTTGTCTTGTTCGAAGGTTCCCGGATTGGCCTCCAGGGTGATTTCGATGTCGCTGGCAAACGGGATGCGCTGTTCGACGCCTTTGAGCAAGCGACCCAAGGCCTCGGCACTGAACAGGCTCGGCGTGCCACCACCAAAGAAGATCGAACTCAACTCGCGGCCATAAACGGCGTGCAGATCCTGATCGAGATCCGCCAGCAGTGCATCGACGTACTCTTCTTCCGGCAGCACGGGGCTGGCGGTGTGGGAGTTGAAGTCGCAATAAGGGCATTTACGCACGCACCACGGGATGTGGATGTACAGCGCGAGAGGGGGCAGCACGGGCAGGGCGGCCCGAGGCGATTGCGCATCGCCGCCGAAGATCAGCGGCGACGCGGTGGATTCGCGGGTCATTTCAGGCCCAGACGCTGGCGCAGCAGATCCATTGCACGGGCGCGGTGGCTGATCTGGTTCTTGTCGGCCGGGCTCAACTCGGCGCTGGAGCAGTTGCGCTCCGGCACCCAGAACAGCGGGTCGTAGCCAAAACCGTGTTCGCCACTGGCAGCGGTCAGGATGTGCCCGTGCCACAGGCCTTCGCAGAGGATCGGTAACGGATCGTCGGCGTGACGCACCAGCGCCAACACACAGACGAACTGTGCACCGCGTTCAGCTTCAGGCACGTCTTTGAGCACGTCGAGCAGTTTGGCGTTGTTCGCCGCGTCGCCCTTGCCGTCGGCGTAACGCGCCGAATAGATGCCTGGCGCGCCGCCGAGGAAATCCACCGCCAGCCCGGAATCGTCGGCCAGCGCCGGAAGCCCGGAAATGCGTGCGGCATTGCGTGCTTTGAGGATGGCGTTTTCGACGAACGACAAACCCGTCTCTTCAGGCTCGATGCTGCTGAACTCGCCGATCGAGCGCAGGTGCACCGACTCGCCGAGCATGGCCTGGAGTTCTTTGAGTTTGCCGGCGTTATGGCTGGCCAATACGAGTTGCGTGAAGTTGATCATTGGCCGGGGAAGAGCTCTTGGTTGAAATTGATGGTGTTGATTTTGTCACCGGTCTGCACCTTGATGTCGAAGGTGCGGACTTCCTGCTGATCCACCGGAAATTGCGCGATGTAGTAGATCGCGCCTTGCTCGGTGATCTGCTTGAACTTCAGAGGCACGGTTTGGCTGGTCAGGTCTTTGACCGAGCCACTGACCTGGGCCATCAGTGGCTTGCCTTCCTTGATGACCGAAATGTTGATCACACCCTGGTTCTTGCTGCGGATCAGTTCAGCCGATTTGGCGATATCGGGTGTCAGGTACGTGGAGTTGAAGGTGTTGTAGTGCACCGTCACGTCGCCAAAGGTTTCCTGGCGCTCGCCCTTGATGGCGTCGGCGGCCATGGCGGTGACGCTCAGGCAGGCAGTGAGTAGAAACAGCGCTAGACGACCCATGATCGTTCTCCTCGAAATGTGGTGGTTCAGACCGCGACCTTGTGGTCTGCAAGCCCCGGGCTGCTGACGCGGTAAATACCGATCTCACCTAACAGATTAGGCCAAAGCTTACTGGCCCACCCGTGTCGATGCTGTTGATCCACGGCAAGCCGATCAATGACCTTCGCTTCACGTTCGCGGCACAAGGCTTCAAAGTCGGCGAAGGTGCAGAAGTGAATGTTCGGCGTGTTGTACCAGGTGTACGGCAGGAATTCGGAAACCGGCATCCGGCCCTTGCTCGCCAGGTACCAGCGGCAGCGCCAGTGGCCGAAATTGGGGAAGGTGATGATGCATTGGCGGCCGACGCGCAGCATTTCGTCGAGGATCTTGTCCGGGTAATGCACGGCTTGCAGCGCCTGGGTCATGACCACGACGTCGAAGCTGTTGCTGGCGAAGTTGCCCAGGCCCTTGTCCAGGTCCTGCTCGATGACGTTGATGCCCTTGGCTATGCACTCGGCGATGTTGTCCGCGTCGTTTTCCAGGCCGTAGCCGGTCACTTGCTTGTTGTCGCGCAGCCACGTCAGCAGCTCGCCGTCGCCGCAACCGAGGTCGAGCACGCGGCTGCCGGCGGGGATCCATTCCTGGATGATTTCCAGATCAGCTCTCATGGCTATCTCACAACGTAATGCGGTTCATGTAATTGCCGAACGCCTGCAAGTAACGCGGGATCGGAATCAGAAAGGCGTCGTGGCCTTGCGGCGCATCGATCTCGAGGTAGCACACGTCTTTGCGCGCCGCCATCAGCGCATCCACCAGTTCCCGCGAACGGGCAGGGGAAAAGCGCCAGTCGGTGGTGAACGACATCACGCAGAACTTGGCCGTGGCGTTTTCGAAGGTTTTTGCCAGGTTATCGTCGAAGTTGGCCGCCGGATCGAAATAGTCCAGGGCCTTGGTCATCAACAGATAAGTGTTGGCGTCGAAACGCCCGGAAAACTCTTCGCCCTGATAGCGCAGGTAGCTTTCGACCTGGAACTCGACGCTGTGGAAGTCGTAGTTGAGCTTCTCGCTTTTCAGGCCGCGACCGAATTTCTCGCCCATGGAATCGTCGGACAGGTAGGTGATGTGCCCGACCATCCGCGCCAGCATCAGCCCGCGCTTGGGGATCACACCTTGTTCCTGGAACGAGCCGCCGTGGAACTCCGGGTCGGTGAGAATCGCCTGGCGCGCCACTTCGTTGAAGGCAATGTTTTGCGCCGACAGCTTGGGGGCCGAGGCGATGGCCAGGCAGTGACGGATGCGCTCAGGGTAGGTGATGCTCCATTGCATCGCCTGCATGCCGCCGAGACTGCCGCCGATCACCGCCGCGAATTGGCGGATACCCAGCAAATCGGCCAGCCGCGCCTGGCTGTGCACCCAGTCTTCCACGGTCAACACCGGGAAGTCGGCGCCGAACGGTTTGCCAGTTTCCGGGTTGATGCTGCTCGGGCCGGTGGAGCCGTTGCAGCCTCCGAGGTTGTTCAGGCTGACCACGAAGAACTTGCTGGTATCGATCGGTTTGCCGGGGCCGATGCAGCTGTCCCACCAACCGGGCTTGCGGTCGTCGACGCTGTGATAACCGGCAGCGTGGTGATGGCCGGACAAGGCGTGACAGATCAGCACAGCGTTGCTCGCCGTGGCGTTCAGCGTGCCGTAGGTTTCGTAGATCAGGTCATAGGCTGGAAGCGAGCGACCGCAGGCCAAGGCCAGGGGGTCGCTGAAGTGCGCCGTTTGCGGCGTCACCAGACCAACAGAATCGGGGGGGAAGGCAGCTGGCATCGACCCTGCTCTCATTGAAATGAGGCGTAAGTCTAAAGACCGCTGGGGTTAGCGGCAAGCAACGATCGGGCCTGAATTTTCCCTGTAGGACCGAGGTGTGGCCATCGCGAGCGAGCTCGCTCCTACAGGGGGAACGCATTCCAATGCAGGAGCGAGCCTGCTCGCGATGAACGATGACGCGATTAGATCAGAATGCGCAGGATTTCCGGCATCATCGTCATGGCAGCAAGGTTGTTGATTACCAGCATGTCGATCAGCTTGAGTGCCAGGAACGCGAAGATCGGCGACAGATCCAGCCCGCCCAGGTTGGGCAGGAACTTGCGGAACGGCGCCAGGGCCGGTTCGCAGAGGTCGTTGACCAGTTCAGCGCCCGGGTTATGGCTGCCCGGAGCGACCCAGGACAGAATCACGCTGATGATCAGGGCGAAGAAGAAGATCTTCAGGAACAGCGCGGTCACGCCGATGAGAGACCAAATCAGCAGTTGCAGCGGGTTGCCGGTGGTGCCGTAGGTCAGCAGCAGGGTCAGGGCCATCAGTGCCAGTTGCACCAGAATCGCCAGCACCAGCGAGGACATGTCCAGGCCGAACATGCTCGGGATGATCCGGCGCAGTGGTTTGAGCAGCGGCTGGGTAGCCTTAACGATGAACTGGCAGAGCGGGTTGTAGAAGTTCGCCCGCACCAGTTGCAGCACGAAGCGCATCAGCACGATCAGCAGGTACAGGCTGCCGAGGGTTTGCAGCACGTAGACCGCTGCAGTGTTCAATCCAATCATGAAAAGCTCCTTATTTGCCCAGTTGTTCGGCCATCTCGGCCGAGCGGTGCGCGGCGGCGCCGAGTGCTTTTTCGACCAGAGATTCGAAACCGTTGGCCTGGAACGACTTGATGGCGGCTTCCGTGGTGCCCGCAGGCGAGGTCACGCGACGGCGCAACTCAGCGGCGTCGACGTCGCTGGAGACGGCCATATGCGCGGCGCCCAAGGCAGTTTGCAAGGTGAGTTGCGCTGCGATGTCCGCTGGCAGGCCAAGTTTTACGCCGGCAGCGGTCATCGCCTCGATCAGCAGGAAGAAGTACGCCGGACCCGAACCGGAAACGGCGGTGACGGCGTCCAGTTGCTGCTCTTCATCCAGCCACAGGGCGATGCCGACTGCGGACAGCAGCTCTTGAGCCTGTTGACGCTGATCGGCAGTCACTTCGGCGGTCGCGAACAAACCGCTCACGCCCTGACGCAACAGGGCCGGGGTGTTGGGCATGCAGCGCACGATCGGGTGGGCGCCGAGCCAGTTGTTCATGCTGGCGCAAGTGATACCGGCGGCAATCGATACCACCAGTTGATTGGGCTTGAGGCTTGGGCGAAGGGCTTCGCAGACGGTTTTCATCGCCTGGGGTTTGACCGCCAGCACGACCACGTCGGCGCCTTCGATGGCCTGGGCGTTGTCAGCGAAGGTTTCGATGCCGTGCTCGGCGCTCACGCGGGCGCGGGTTTCGTCACCCGGATCGCTGGCGCGGATCTGCGCGGCATCCAGACCCTTGGCCCGCAGGCCGCCGATCAGGCTGGCGGCCATGTTGCCGGCACCGATAAAGGCAATACGCGTCTTGCTCATGTCAGGTCCTTAAAAGAGAGTTCATGGTTGACCATGCATTTGTGAATAGTCGCGAGCACCAAACAGGGCGGTACCAATACGCACCCAGGTGGCGCCTTGAGCAATGGCCGACTCGAGATCGTGGCTCATGCCCATGGAAAGTGTGTCGAGCGGCAAGTTCAGGCTGGCTTGCAGGCTTTGCACAGCAGCAAAGGCAGCATCCTGTTCGGCGCGGTCTTCAGTCGGCTCGGGAATTGCCATCAACCCGCGTAACTTCAAACGCGGCAGGGCGCTGATGGCGTGGGCCAGGGCCGGCAGGTCGGCCGGCGTGCAGCCGGATTTGCTGGCTTCATCGCTGACATTGACCTGGATACAGATGTTCAAGGGCGGTAAATCGGCAGGGCGTTGCTCGGACAGGCGTTGTGCGATTTTCAGACGATCCACGGAATGCACCCAGTCGAAATGCTCGGCGATGGAGCGAGTCTTGTTCGATTGAATGGGGCCGATGAAGTGCCAGATCAAGGGCAGGTCAGCCAGTTCAAGCTGCTTGCCCAGTGCCTCTTGCAGGTAGTTCTCACCAAAGTCACGCAGGCCGGCGGCATAGGCTTCGCGCAGGGCTTCGGCGGGTTTGGTCTTGCTCACGGCCAGCAGCTGGACGCTGTTTTCGGCGCGGTTGGCAGCAAGTGTTGCGGCATGTATGCGCGAACTAACCTGAAGAATGTTGTCTGCTATGGTGGACATCAAGAGGCGCCAGCGGTCTGAAGGTTCGCGGCATTCTACTGGAATTGAGAGGCGCAATGGATATCACTGAACTGCTGGCGTTCAGCGCCAAACAGGGTGCATCCGATCTGCATTTATCTGCCGGCCTGCCGCCGATGATTCGGGTGGATGGCGATGTACGACGGATCAATCTGCCAGCGCTGGACCATCAGCAAGTCCAGGCGCTGATCCACGCCATCATGAACGACGCCCAGCGGATGGACTTCGAAAAGCACCTGGAAACCGATTTTTCGTTCGAAGTGCCTGGTGTGGCGCGTTTTCGGGTCAATGCGTTCCACCAGAACCGTGGTGCGGGCGCGGTGTTCCGCACCATTCCCTCGAAAGTGCAGAGCATGGAAGAGCTGGGCATGGGCGAAGTGTTTCGCAAAATGACCGATGCACCACGCGGCCTGGTGTTGGTCACCGGGCCGACCGGTTCCGGCAAATCGACCACGCTGGCGGCGATGATCGACTACCTCAACACCCACCGCCATCACCACATTCTCACCATCGAAGATCCCGTCGAATTCGTGCACGAACCGCGTAAATGCCTGATCAATCAGCGCGAGGTGCATCGCGACACCCGCAGTTTCGCCGCAGCCCTGCGCTCGGCATTGCGCGAAGACCCTGATGTGATTCTGGTGGGGGAGATGCGTGACCTGGAGACCATTCGCCTGGCATTGACCGCCGCCGAGACGGGCCACCTGGTGTTCGGCACGTTGCACACCACATCGGCGGCGAAGACCATCGACCGGGTGGTGGACGTGTTTGCACCAGACGAGAAAGCGATGATGCGTTCGATGCTCGCTGAATCGCTGGTGGCCGTGGTGTCGCAGACACTGATCAAGAAGATTGGCGGCGGGCGCATTGCCGCGCACGAAATCATGCTGGGGACTTCGGCAATCAGGAACTTGATCCGCGAGAACAAGGTGGCACAGATGTTCTCGTCGATTCAGTCGGGCGGGTCGTTGGGGATGCAGACGCTGGATATGAGCTTGAAGGAATTGGTGAACAGAGGGTTGATCAGTCGAGATCATGCGCGGGAGAAGGCGCGGTCACCGGATGGTTTTTGAGGGTTAGTGCTACCTGTGGCGAGGGAGCTTGCTCCCGCTGGGCTGCGAAGCAGCCCCAAAAATCCGGGAGCGCTGCGCACTCCAGCGGGAGCAAGCTCCCTCGCCACAAGTGTTCGGCTTCAGACGAGCACTTGGCTAATCAGCGCTGAACAACCCGCAACGCGTTCTGTTCTTTTGGCAGTACGCGCTTGGCAACCACGTAGTGCTTTTCCCAGTACGGCTTCTTCAGGGTGTCGATGGAAACCGACTTGCCACGACGCGGTGCGTGGATGAAGCGGTCGTTGCCCAGGTAGATGGCAACATGATTGACTCGACGGCTCTTGATGTTGAAGAAAATCAGGTCGCCCGGCTTCAGGTCTTCGCGATCCACTTTCTCGCCATGACCCTTGGCCATGGCATTGGAAGTGCGAGGCAGGTCAAAGGTGGCGTCGTTGAACGCGTACTTCACCAGACCGCTGCAATCGAAGCCTTTGCTCGGGCTGCTGCCGCCCCAACGGTACGGCGTACCCAGGACGTTCACAGCGCGGCTCAGCACATTGCTGCTTTCCTTGGATGCCATAGGTGGCACCAGGCTGCTTTTGCTGGTCAACTCTGGAGCGGTTTTGACCGATTTACTGCTTTTGCTGGAAGGGGCAGAAGCGTGGGATTTTGGGGTGTAACCATTAACGTTTGGAAGACGTTGCTCACGATTGGTGGCGTGGGCGGCCAGTGGCATCAAAAGGCAAATGGTTAGCCATGTCTTTAAAAATGAACGCATTAAGCAAGGCTCGGATAGGTGAACGCGCAACTTTATAACAGCTTTTTTTGCCCTTCCGAGGCCGTTGGTCGATTCAACCCGGAGGTCAACGGAACCAATCAAGCGGCATTTGGGTGAAATTGTCGGACAGAAGTCAGGTGCTATAAGGCTTTGGCGGGAATGACAGTAGCATTTGCCATACGTCGGGTGCCTGTAAAAAAGTCACAAAGAATTCAAGAATATTTATCTATCGTGTGAAACGAGGTTATCCATGAACCCCTATCAACAAACTGTTCAGCAGCAAGATACGCACAGCAAAGTCATCGGTTATTTGCTGTGGGTTTTCGGTTTTACCGGTGCTCACCGCTTTTATTACGGCAAGCCGGTGACCGGAACGATCTGGTTCTTCACCTTTGGATTGTTGGGGATTGGCTGGCTCATCGACCTGTTCCTGATTCCGGCAATGGACCGCGAGGCTGATTTTCGGTTTACCGCAGGGCCGATCGAATACAACGTGGCGTGGATTCTGCTGACGTTTCTCGGCGTATTCGGTGTGCACCGGATGTATCAGGGGAAATGGATCAGCGGGCTGCTGTACCTGGTGACGGGCGGGTTGTTCTTTTTGGGAGTGCTGTATGACTTCTGGACGCTGAATGATCAGGTTTCCGTGCGTAACGCCCAGAATCGCGGCGCCTTTTAAGTAAGCCATCGCTAGCAGGCTAGCTCCCACAGGTGATTTGTGTTGTTCACAGATCCTGTGTGGGAGCTAGCCTGCTAGCGATTGGGGCAACGCGGTCTTAAGCCTGGTGGCTGATCCGTCCGTCCACCAGGGTGTAACGCACTACGCCCGGCAGGCTGTGGCCAATGAACGGGCAGTTCTCGCCTTTCGACAGCCAGGTTTCACCCGCGACGGTCGAAGCCGCAGGGTCGAACAGCACGATATCCGCCGCACCACCCACCGCCAATTTTCCCGCCGGCAGGCGCAAGGCCTCGGCAGGACCGGCACTGAGGCGTGCCAGCAGCGTCGGCAAATCCAGCAAGCCGTCTTCCACCAGTGTCATCGCCAGGGGCAGCAGCAATTCAACACTGCTGATGCCCGGCTCGGTCGCGCCGAACGGTGCCAGTTTGGCGTCACGCTCGTGGGGTTGGTGGTGGCTGGAAATAGCCGAGATCACTCCCGACTTCACCGCAGCACGCAGGCCATCGCGGTCGGCGCGGGTGCGCAGCGGCGGCTGGACGTGATACAGGCTGCTGAAATCGATCAGCGCTTCGTCGGTCAGGATCAATTGATACAGCGCCACGTCCGCCGTGACGTTCAGGCCGCGAGCCTGAGCCTGGGCAATCAGTTCCACGCCACGGGCGCTGGTGAGCTGGCTGAAGTGCGCGCGCACGCCACTTTGCTCGACCAGAAGCAGGTCTCGGGCCAGAGCCACGGTTTCGGCGCTTTCCGGAATGCCCGGCAGGCCAAGGAAACTGGCAGTCGGGCCTTCGTGGGCCAGTCCGCCTTCGGCGAGGTCGTGATCCTGGGAGTTGAAAATCACCGTCAGGTCGAAGGTAGCCGCGTACTCCAGCGCCCGGCACAGGGTGCGGGTGTTGCGGAAACTCTCCAGACCATTGCCGAAGGCCACGCAACCGGCATCGCGCAGGGCGACCAGTTCTGCCAGCTGTTCGCCGTCCAGGCCTTTGCTCAGGGCGCCGATCGGGAAGACTTTGGTGTTGCCGGCCTCGCGGGCGCGGTCGAGGATCAGTTCGGCCACGGCCGAGGTGTCCAGCACCGGTTTGGTTTTTGGCGGGCAGCACAGGCTGGTAACGCCACCGGCCGCGGCGGCGCGGGTTTCGCTGACGATCGAGCCTTTACGGCTGTAACCCGGCTCGCGCAGGGCGACGTTGAGGTCGACCAGGCCAGGCGCGGCCACCAGGCCTTGGGCGTCGAGGGTGTCGACGGCGACAAAACCGGCCGGTGCGGCGCCAAGGGCGACGATCTTGCAGGCTTCGATATGAATGTCGGTCACTTGATCCAGGCCGCTGCTTGGATCGATGACGCGTGCGCCGAGAATGCTGAGCTTCACTGGGCGTTCTCCTGCTCGAATTGACGTTGCGCAGTCTGCCCGCTCATGGCCATCGACAGCACGGCCATACGAATCGCGATGCCGTAGGTGACCTGGTTGAGGATCACCGAGTGCGGACCGTCGGCCACCGCCGACTCAATTTCCACGCCGCGGTTGATCGGCCCCGGGTGCATGACGATGCAATCGGGTTTGGCCCCGGCCAGGCGCGCGGTGGTCAGGCCGAACAGGCGGTAGAACTCACCTTCGCTCGGCAACAGGCCACCGGTCATGCGCTCACGCTGCAAGCGCAGCATGATCACCACGTCGACGTCTTTCAGGCCTTCGGTCATGTCGGTGTAAACCTTCACACCGTATTGCTCGATGCCGATCGGCAGCAGGGTTTTCGGTGCAATCACGCGAATGTCCGGGCAGCCGAGGGTTTTCAGCGCCAGCATGTTCGAGCGTGCGACCCGCGAGTGCAGGATGTCACCGACGATGGCCACCGAGAGGTTTTCAAAACCACCCTTGTGCCGGCGAATGGTGAGCATGTCGAGCATGCCCTGGGTCGGGTGCGCGTGACGGCCGTCACCACCGTTGATGATTGCCACTTGCGGGCACACATGCTCGGCGATGAAGTGCGCGGCGCCGGAGTCACCGTGGCGCACAACGAACATGTCGGCAGCCATGGCTTCAAGATTGCGCAGGGTATCGAGCAGGGTTTCCCCCTTGCTTGCCGACGATGTCGACACGTTCAGGGTAATCACGTCTGCCGACAGGCGCTGGGCCGCCAGTTCGAAGGTGGTGCGGGTGCGGGTCGAGTTCTCGAAGAACACGTTGCACACGGTCTTGCCGCGCAACAACGGGACTTTTTTCACAGCCCGTGCGCCCACTTCGAGGAAGGAGTCGGCAGTGTCGAGGATTTCCGTCAGCAACTCGCGGCGCAAACCGTCGAGCGAGAGGAAGTGACGCAGCTGGCCCTGATCATTGAGCTGCAGCGGGCGCTTGGTTTCTAGAGGCGTCATCGCGAGGGGGACTCTCAATAGGGCGAATTAAAGGGCGAGGTCTTGCAGTTCGAGCGCAAGCTCCGGACCGGACAGCTTCACGCGCTCGTGGGCGGCCAGCGACAGGGTCGCACCGACTACGTTCGGACGGATCGGCAGTTCGCCGGCGTCCAGGTCTAGCAGGCACACCAGCGTCACGCTGGCCGGACGGCCGTAGTCGAACAATTCATTCAGGGCGGCGCGGACGGTCCGGCCGCTCATCAGCACGTCATCGATCAGCACCAGGTGCTGGCCTTCGATTTCGAACGGTAGCGCCGAAGGGCGCACTTGCGGGTGCAGGCCGTTCTGGCTGAAGTCGTCGCGATAGAAGGAAACATCCAGGGTGCCGAGGGGCTCGTCGCTGCCCAGTTCCTTGAGCAAGGCCTGGGCGACCCAGACGCCGCCGGTACGAATGCCGATGTAGCGCGGTTCGCTGATAGCACGGTGTTCCAGATGGGCCTTTAGACGCGTGGCCATCTGGCTGATCAGTTCGGCGGGATTGGGCAGGCTCATGGTTGCTCCTTCTTGGGCCCGAGCCGGTGCTGCTTCAACGGCAGGCTCGGGTTGTAGCTAAGAGAGGCGTGTAAACGACTCGTCAGGATTCGAACAATGCAGTGTTTGCGTCGAGCCAGCCTTGCAGCAGCAGGGCGGCGGCGATGGCGTCGACCGGGTTGTCGCGGTAGCTGCCCTTTTGTCCGCCGCGATCACGTCGCTCGCCTTTGGCTTCAAAGGTCGTCAGGCGTTCATCGTGGGTGTAGAAGGGCAGGTTGAAACGGCCGTTCAAACGGCGGGCGAACTTTTCGGCTCGCAGGCACATGTCGCTCGGTGTGCCGTCCATGTTCAATGGCAGGCCAACCACCACGGCATCGGGTTTCCACTCTTTAATGAGGGCCTCGACCTGGTTCCAGTCAGGAATGCCGTTCTGCGCTTTCAAGGTGCACAGCTCACGGGCCTGGCCGGTGATCACCTGGCCGACCGCAACGCCGATCTGTTTGGTGCCGTAGTCAAATCCGAGAATCAGCCGCAGGGCCATCAGGCGTGCCCCGCCTGGCTGGTGAGCAGGCTGAGATTGACGCCCAGGTGTTTGGCGGCCGCTTCCAGGCGCATTTCGCTGCTGGTATTGAACAGGATGTCGGCGTCGAAGGGGCAATTCAGCCAGGCGTTCTGGGCCAGTTCGGCCTCCAGTTGACCGGCTTCCCAGCCCGCATAACCGAGGGCAATCAAGCTTTTTGCCGGACCGACACCGTCAGCGATGGCGAACAATACGTCCTGAGAGGTCGACAGGGACAATTCGTCCTCCAGATCAACGGTTGCCTGGAAGCTCAGACCTTTAGGGTGCAGCACAAAACCGCGATCGGTTTGCACTGGGCCACCGATGAAGATCGGCACATGCTGGCAGAGCGCTGGCGGCTCGATATCCGGGCGCAATTGCTCAAGAATATCGGCCAGGCTCAGGTCTTGCGGACGGTTGATCACCAGCCCCATGGCACCATTGGCCGAGTGCTCGACGATATAGGTCAAGGTGTGCGCAAAGTTCGGGTCGGCCATGTGTGGCATGGCGATCAGGAATTGATGCTTGAGGTAGCTGGGGCTGACGTTTTTCATGAGCGCTAGTGTGGCGTTCGAGGGGCGAACTGACAAGCTGGGGAGTGATGTTTGCTTGAGATTGGTCGCTGGTTCGCATGGTCAAACGGGTGTAACGCGGTCCTGCAGGAGCCGGCTTGCTGGCGAATGCGATTTCAAGGACGCCATCGCCAGCAAGCCGGCTCCTACAGGTCATAGGCCCGTCAGTTGCTGGAGAGTCGATCGCCGCGGGCAAACTTCCAGGTGCGGATGATTTCCAGGCGGTCGATGTCCGACAGGTCGCCGGTAAACGGTGCAAAAGGCGCCGCCAGTCGCACAATCCGCTGGGCCGCCTGATCCAGCAGCGGTTGCCCGGAAGATTCCAGTACCAGCACTTCATACAACGAGCCGTCGCGGTTGATCGAAACCATCAGGCGCAGGTTGCCGTAGATCTGTTTGCGCCGTGCTTCGTCGGGGTAATTGAGGTTGCCGATACGCTCGACCTTCTTGCGCCATTCGTCTTTGTACCAGGCGCCCTTGTCGCGCATGGTCGAGGCGGCGCTCAGGCGGTGGATGCGCGGGCGCTTGGCGTACAGCTGTTGTTCGGCCGCCAGTTCCGCTTCGAGGCTGGCGATGTCGCTGGACAACTGCTCGCTGTCGAACGTCGGCGCCTGGACCATGGGTTTGGCTTCGGTCTTGGGCTCTTCGGTCTTGGCGGGGGCTTTTTTAGGTTTTGGCGCGATGGTGGTCACGGCAGCCTTTGGCGGCGCTTGCTGCACTTCTGGCTTGGCGGCCGGTGGTGGCGTGACCTTCTGTACTTTGTTGTCCTGGAAGGGCGCGACCTCGGTGGTCTTGGGAATCGCCTTTTTATCCAGCGTGCCGCTGCCTTGCTGATTTTCCTGGGCGAGGAAATCGGCTTTTTCAGGCTTTTTTTCGCTTTTGAACGTGGCGAGGGTGATTTCCAGGGTTTTGCTGATCTGCTTGGGCTCGACCACTGCAAACCCGACGCCCAGCAACAGCGCCAAGTGGATCAGCGCCGCGAGAAACAGGGTAAAACCGAGGCGATCGGCCGGGCGCACGCCACGGTGGGCGAGTTCTGCGGGCAGATCGGACGGGAGTGTCATGACAAGGAAACCAACATCGCGTTTTTCACAGGCCGGGCATGATAACGCAATGTGGGTTCTTCATCGGCTGTTCTATATCAACGCGCTTTGAGCTTCTGATCGATGGCATCCATAAGCATGCCGCCGATGTCGGTGCCAAACGCGTTGTCGATCTCGCGAATGCACGTCGGGCTGGTGACGTTGATTTCAGTCAGGTGCTCGCCGATCACGTCCAGACCAACGAACAGCAGGCCTTTTTCACGCAGGGTCGGGCCGACTTGTGCGGCGATCCAGCGATCCTTGTCGGTTAGTGGACGCGCTTCGCCACGGCCACCGGCCGCCAGGTTGCCACGGGTTTCGCCTGCCGCGGGAATGCGTGCCAGGCAGTAGTCCACCGGCTCGCCGTCGATCATCAGGATGCGTTTGTCGCCGTCCTTGATCGCCGGCAGGTAGGCCTGGCCCATGATCTGCTGGGCGCCGAGGGCGGTCAGGGTTTCGAGGATCACCGAGAGGTTCGGGTCGCCAGCGCGATGACGGAAGATCGACGTGCCGCCCATGCCGTCCAGCGGCTTGAGGATCACATCGCCGTGTTTGGCGGCGAATTCACGCAGCACGTCGGCACGGCGGCTGACCACGGTCGGCGGCGTGCACTGCGGGAACAGCGTAGCGAACAGCTTTTCGTTGCAGTCACGCAGGCTTTGCGGCTTGTTGACCACCAGCACGCCGGCGCGCTCGGCCTGCTCCAGCAGATAGGTGGAGTAGACGAACTCCATGTCGAACGGCGGATCCTTGCGCATCAGGATCACGTCCAGATCGCTCAGCAACGCATCGCTTTCGGCGCCCAGTTCGAACCATTTTTCCGGGTTGGCGAACACCTGCAACGGCCGCATCCGCGCCCGGGCCTGGCCTTCGGCCTGGTACAGGTCGCGCTGCTCCATATAGAACAGTTCCCAGCCACGCTTCTGCGCGGCCAGCAGCATGGCCAGCGAGCTATCCTTTTTATAGGAGATGCTGGCGATAGGGTCCATGACAATCCCGACGCGAACGCTCATTGGGTTTTCCTCGAAATTTGGGGGAGCGAGAACCGCTTTTCTGTAGAAGCGAGCATGCTCGCGATGAACCCAAGAACACCGCGGGGTGTCAGGTTTCGCGCGTCATCGTTGACGTCAATCGCGAGCATGCCCGCTCCTACAGTTAATAGAAGCAGTGCCGTATAAAAGTGGCGTCAGAGTGGCGCTGAGTGTGTTCCCGGTCAAGGAAAAACCACCTTGAGGGTCGGCCGATAGATTGGTACTGGAGACTGTGCTAAAAAGACTGCCGAGTGGTACTGGCCCTTGAGTATCAAGGGCTTCGAGCCGCGTTAGCCGGCAAACGGACAATTTGTTTCGCAAAGGCGACGGTAGAGCATTTTATGGAACAGCAAACCAGCGCCTTGAAGGTCATGGTGATCGACGATTCGAAGACGATTCGCCGCACCGCCGAAACGTTGCTCAAGAATGTGGGTTGTGAGGTCATCACGGCCATCGACGGTTTCGATGCCCTGGCCAAGATTGTCGATAACCACCCCGGCATCATCTTTGTCGACATCATGATGCCGCGCCTGGATGGCTACCAGACCTGCGCCCTGATCAAGAACAACAGCGCGTTCAAGTCCACGCCAGTGATTATGCTGTCGTCCAAGGACGGGCTGTTCGACAAGGCCAAGGGGCGCATCGTCGGCTCCGATCAGTTTTTGACCAAGCCGTTCAGCAAGGAAGAATTGCTTGATGCGATCCAGGCCCATGTGCCGGGGTTCGCCGCTGTATTGCCGCAGTAGGACACGCACAGTGATGCTCGGCCAACGGGTCTGGCGTCGACAAAAATGGGGAAGACCATGGCACGTATTCTGATCGTCGATGATTCGCCGACCGAAATGTACAAACTGACCGGCATGCTGGAAAAGCACGGTCATGAAGTGTTGAAAGCCGAAAACGGTGCCGACGGCGTTGCGCTGGCCCGTCAGGAAAAGCCCGACGCGGTCCTGATGGACATCGTCATGCCCGGCCTCAATGGTTTCCAGGCGACCCGTCAGCTGACCAAAGACCCGGACACCGGGCACATCCCGGTGATCATCATCACCACCAAGGATCAGGAAACCGACAAGGTCTGGGGTACGCGCCAGGGCGCCAAGGACTACCTGACCAAGCCAGTCGATGAAGAAACCCTGATCAAGACCCTGAACAACGTGCTGGCCGGTTGATCGGTCGCCCATGAACGAATCGCTGACGGCTTTCGAGCTGCTGCTGCAGATCGACCAGCGCTGTCGTTTGCTGGCGGCGGACTTGCCGTCCCAGCCGACTCGACGGGACAGTTGGAGCGGCATCGGTTTTCGCCTGGGCGAGCACTGGTACGTGGCGCCCATGAGTGAAGTCTGCGAGGTGCTGCACGAACCACGCTTCACTCAGCTGCCGGGGGTCAAACCCTGGGTCAAGGGTGTCGCCAATTTGCGCGGACGCTTGCTGCCGATCATGGATCTGGGGGGCTTCTTCGGGCATGAGCAGTCGGCGGCGCGCAGGCAACGGCGGGTGTTGGTGGTCGAGCACGGGGATGTGTTTGCCGGGCTGATGGTCGATGAGGTCTTCGGCCTCCAGCACTTTGCCCAGGACAGCCTGGAGCCGGTGTCGGCAGATGATTTGCGGGGGCCGATGTCGACGTTCGTCAAAGGACGTTTTCAGCGTGAGCAGTGCTGGCAGGTGTTCAGCCCGTTTGCGTTGGCGCAGTCCCAAGGGTTCATGAACGTCGCGTTGTAACTGCGACCCTTGTAGGAGCGAGCTTGCTCGCGATGGTGGATCAGTCGACACCCATGTGGCTGACATCCATCGCGAGCAAGCTCGCTCCTACAGGGATTTCGGCAAGCTGCGCAAGTGTGGGTTAACAGGCGAGTACCGATGACAAAAGCAAAAGCAGGCAAGCCAATGGAAGGGTCGCGCAGCCGGTCGCAGATTATCGTGCTGTTCATCGCGCTGATCATCTTCATCATGCTGCTGTTCGCCAACTTCGCGTACCTCAACACCCAGGCCACCTACGATAAACAGTACATCGGCCACGCCGGCGAGCTGCGCGTGCTGTCCCAGCGCATCGCCAAGAATGCCACCGAGGCTGCCGCCGGCAAGGCCGCTGCATTCAAATTGCTTAGCGACGCGCGCAACGATTTCGCCTTGCGCTGGGGTTATCTGAAGAAGGGTGACCCGTCCACCGGCCTGCCTCCGGCACCGTCCGCCGTGCGCCCTGAAATGCGGGCCGTGCAGCAGGACTGGGATCGCCTGCTGAAAAACACCGACGCCATTCTCTCCAGCGAACAGACCGTGCTGTCGCTGCATCAAGTCGCTGCGACACTGGCCGAAACCGTGCCGCAGTTGCAGGTCGAGTACGAAAAAGTCGTCGAGACCCTTTTGCAACGAGGTGCGCCCGCCGCGCAGGTGGCGATGGCCCAGCGTCAGTCGTTGCTGGCCGAGCGGATTCTGGGTGCGGTGAACACCGTGTTGTCCGGCGACGAAAACTCGCAACAGGCCGCCGACGTCTTCGGCCGTGATGCGGCGCAGTTCGGCAAAGTGCTCAACGGCATGCTCCAGGGCGACCCGGCGCTCAAGGTCAGCCAGGTGGAAGACCGCGATGCCCGTGCGCGGCTCCAGGAGATTTCCGAGCTGTTCGAATTCGTCTCGGGGTCGGTGGATGAAATCCTCGAAACTTCGCCGGAGCTGTTCAAGGTCCGAGAGTCGGCGACCAATATTTTCAGCCTGTCGCAAACCCTGCTCGACGAAGCCTCGCAGCTGGCCGGTGGTTTCGAAAACTTCGCCGGCGGACGCGACACCCATACCATCGGCGGCTATGTGCTGGGCTTGGCGGCGCTGATGTCGATCATCCTCATCGGTCTGGTGATGGTCCGTGAAACCAATCGCCAACTGCGCGAAACCGCCGAGAAAAACGAGCGTAACCAGAACGCGATCATGCGCCTGCTCGATGAAATCGAAGACCTGGCCGATGGCGACCTGACGGTAACGGCTTCGGTGACGGAAGACTTCACCGGCACCATTGCCGACTCGATCAATTACTCCGTGGACCAATTGCGCGATCTGGTGGCGACCATCAACCTCACCGCTGGCCAGGTCGCCGCTGCCGTGCAGGAAACCCAGGCCACCGCCATGCACCTGGCCCAGGCCTCGGAGCATCAGGCCCAGCAGATTTCCGAAGCGTCCACGGCGATCAACGACATGGCCGAATCCATCGACCAGGTGTCGGCCAACGCCGCTGAATCCTCGGCGGTGGCCGAGCGCTCCGTGGAAATCGCCAACAAGGGCAACGAGGTGGTGCACAACACCATCCACGGCATGGACAACATTCGCGAGCAGATTCAGGACACCGCCAAGCGCATCAAGCGTCTGGGTGAGTCCTCTCAGGAAATCGGCGACATTGTCAGCCTGATCGATGACATTGCCGATCAGACCAACATCCTCGCGCTCAACGCCGCGATCCAGGCTTCCATGGCGGGCGATGCCGGGCGCGGTTTTGCCGTGGTCGCCGATGAAGTGCAACGTCTGGCCGAACGCTCGTCAGCCGCTACCCGGCAGATCGAAACTCTGGTGCGGGCGATCCAGACCGACACCAACGAAGCGGTCATCTCCATGGAACAGACCACCACCGAGGTGGTGCGCGGCGCGCGTCTGGCGCAGGATGCCGGGGTGGCCCTGGAAGAAATCGAAGGCGTCTCCAAGACCCTGGCGGCGCTGATCCAGAGCATTTCCAATGCCGCACAGCAGCAGACAACGTCGGCCGGGCAGATTTCCCTGACGATGAACGTGATCCAGCAGATCACCACACAGACGTCGTCTGGCTCCTCCGCCACGGCCGAGAGCATCGGCAACCTGGCGAAAATGGCCAGTCAGTTACGCCGGTCGGTGTCCGGCTTCACCTTGCCGGCGGCCAAGGCGCAGGTTGTGGATAAAGCTTGAACCGCCCATGGGTATCTGAATTGTGATTGGAGTGGTTATGGGTGATCGGCACGACTATGTGGCCCTTGAGTGGGTCAAAGGCGAGATTGCCGAAACGCTGAAGCAGGCTCATCACGCGATCGAAACCGTGCTCGATGACCCGCAGGCGACGCACGCGCTGGATGAAAGCCTTTCGTGCATCCATCAGGTTCACGGCAGTTTGCAGATGGTCGAGTTCTACGGCGCGGCCTTGCTCGCCGAAGAGATGGAACAGCTCGCCCTGGCCTTGCAGGACAATCGCGTGAGCCATCGCGACGAGGCGTTGCACCTGTTGATGCAGGCCTTGGGGCAATTGCCGATTTATCTGGATCGAATACAAGGCGCACGCCGCGATCTGCCGCTGGTGGTGTTGCCGCTGATCAACGATCTGCGCAGTGCCCGTGGCGAAAACCTGTTGTCGGAAACCAGTCTGTTCAGTCCACAACTGCCCGACTTGCCGTCGCTGACGGATGAGGCGCTGGCACAGCTCGAGCCGGTGGATTTCCCCGGTGTGGTGCGCAAGCTGCGGCAGATGTTGCAGATGGCATTGGTGGGGTTTCTGCGTGAGCAGGACAGCGAAACCAACCTCGATTACCTGGCCAAAGTCTTCGCCCGCCTCGAAGGCGTGTCCGGCAACGCACCCTTGAGTCCGTTGTGGCAGATCGCTTCGGCGCTGGTCGAAGGCATGCGGAGCGGCGTGATCGCCAACAGCCCGGCACTGCGCAGTCTGTTCAAGGACGCCGACAAGGAACTCAAGCGCCTGCTCGAACAGGGCATGCGCGGCATCAATCAGCCGGCACCGCCGGAGTTGCTCAAGAGCTTGCTGTTCTACATAGCCAAGGCCGAACATCCCACCGGGCAGATGCTGACCATGAAAGAACGCTACTCGCTGGACGACGCACTGCCCGACAGCGCGATGGTCGATGAAGAACGCGCGCGGCTGGCCGGTCCCGACCGCGACGCCATGCGCTCGGTGCTGGCGGCTCTGTGCGAAGAGCTGGTGCGGGTCAAGGAGCGCCTGGACCTGTTCGTACGCAGCGACCGCCAGCACACCTCCGATCTCGACAGCCTGCTGGCGCCTTTGCGGCAGATTGCCGACACCCTGGCGGTGCTGGGTTTCGGCCAGCCGCGCAAGGTCATCATCGATCAACTGGCGGTGGTGCTGAGCCTCGCCCAGGGCCAGCGTGCGCCGGATGACGCGATCCTCATGGACGTCGCCGGGGCGCTGCTCTACGTCGAAGCGACGCTGGCCGGCATGGTCGGCACCGTGGAACCCGAGAGCCAGGAAGACAGTCGCCTGCCGACCACTGACCTGACGCAGATCCACCAGATCGTGATCAAGGAGGCCCGCATCTGCTTGCAGCAGGCCAAGGACATGATCGTCGACTACATCGACGCGGACTGGGACTGCCAGCATTTGCAGGCATTGCCGGCCTTGCTGACTCAGGTGCGTGGCGCGCTGGCGATGATTCCGCTGAGCCGTGCGGCGAGCCTGGTCGAGACCTGTAATCACTTCATTCGCGAGCATTTGCTGCTTGAACCGGGTCAACCGGGTTGGCAGGAACTGGACAACCTCGCCGACGTGATCACCAGCATCGAGTATTACCTTGAGCGTCTCAGCGATGACCCGGAAGCGCCTGGCGAAAGTGTGCTCGACGTCGCGGAAAAAGGTCTCGCGGCCCTCGGCTTTTTCCCCAGCGAGCAACATGTACCGGTACTGGATGATGTGCTGAGCCCCAGTGAAGCGCAGTCCATGCAACTGATGCAGGAACTGGATGATCCGCAGCTCGTTCAGACCCTGGCCGACATGCTCGCCAGCCCGGTATCGGCACTGAACCCTCCCGCGCTGAACACGCCGGGCAGCCTGTTGCCGCCTCCCGCGGGTGAGGCGCCGGTGGACGAGGAGCTGCGGGAAGTCTTCCTGGAAGAAACCGACGAAGTCCTGGAAATCCTTCGCGAATACCTGCCGCGCTGGTCGATCAACCCCGACAACCGCTCGGCCCTCAGTGAACTGCGTCGCGCCTTTCATACGCTCAAGGGCAGCGGCCGGATGGTGCGCGCGCTGGTGCTTGGCGAGCTGGCCTGGGCGGTGGAAAACCTGCTCAACCGCGTGCTGGAACACAGCGTCGAACCGGGTGCCACGGTGCAACAGCTGATCGGCGATGTGCTGAACCTGCTGCCGGGGCTGGTGGCCGAATACGCCGCGAACGCCCAGCGTCAGCGCAACGATGTCGATCAGTTGGCCGCCCGCGCCCATGCCTTGGCCAAGGGTGCCGAGCCGGTGTCCGACGAGGACACGCAAGACGTGTCGGCGCTCGATCCGTTGTTGCTGGAGATCTTCCGCAAGGAGGCCGAAACCCATCTCGGCAGCCTTGACCGCTTCCTCGAGCAGGCCGCCGAACACGTGCCGTTGCAGGCCAGCGACGAGTTGCAACGGGCCTTGCACACCCTCAAGGGCAGCGCCTCCATGGCGGGTGTCCTGCCGATTGCCGAACTGGCGACGCCGCTGGATCAGTTGGCCAGGGAATACAAGGCGCATCGGATTGCCCTGGACCTGGACGAAGTCGAATTGTTGCTGGAAGCCGAAGGGCTGTTTCACTTGGGTTTGCGTCAAATCAAGCGCGATCCGCTGGCGACAATTCCTGGTGCCCAGCGCGTGATCGAGCAGGCCAGGGCCTTGCTGGCCGAGCGTCTGGAAACCCACCTGAGCGAGCCAAATACCGGGCTGCGCCTCAAGCGTGATCCGCAGTTGATCAACAACTTCCTCGCCCAGGGTATGGACATTCTGCTGGACGCCGAAAGCCTGTTGGAGCGTTGGCAGCAACACCCCGGCGAGCGTCAGGAACTCAGCGCGCTGCTGGACGAACTGACCACCCTGGGCGAAGGCGCGCACCTGGCCGACCTGCATCCGGTGGATGAATTATGCGAAGCCTTGCTCGACCTCTACGGCGCTGTGGAAGAAAGCAGCCTGGCGGTCAGCGAACGGTTTTTCCAGGAGGCGCAGGGGGCCCACGAGGCGCTGATCAACATGCTCGACGAACTGGCCGCGGGCCAGGAAGTCAGCCCGCAACCGCAGCGGATCAGGGCTTTGCGCGACTTGCTCGATGAAGGCCTCGATCCATCGGCCATGGGCCTGATTCGCAGCGACGGCAGCCGCACCCTGAGCATCCGCGAATTGGGCGACGCCACAGCGGATCTGGCACGTTCCAATGTAGGAGCTGGCTTGCCAGCGATGGACGTCAGCGAAGTCGCGTTTCCATTGGAAGAATACGGTGCCGGTGAGTCCTTCGCTGGCAAGCCAGCTCCTACAGAGGGCCGAGCGGCCGGGCTGGACGATGAAATCGTCGAGATTTTCCTCGAAGAAGCGGTGGATATTCTCGACAGCGCCGGCCAGGCCTTGCAACGCTGGCTGCGCGACCCGGACAACGCCGCGCCGCTGTCCTCCCTGCAACGGGACTTGCACACCCTCAAGGGCGGGGCGCGCATGGCCGAAGTCGGGCCGGTCGGTGACCTGGCCCATGAACTGGAGAGCCTTTACGAAGGCCTGGTCGATCGCCGCTACGCTTTCAGTAACGCGCTGGCCTTGCTGCTGCAACAGAGCCATGACCGCTTGGCACTGTATCTGGAACAGCTGCAACGCAATCAGTCCCTGAGCGGCAGCGAAGAGCTGATTGAGTCCATCCGCGCCTACCGTCAGGGTCACGCGGGCAACGCCGACGTGAGCGAACCCGCCGCCAGTAACGACTCGCCGGGCCATGATCCCGAGCTGCTGGAGATCTTCCTGGAGGAAGGTTTCGACATTATCGAAAGCTCAGGTGCAGCCCTGGCACGTTGGCAGGCGCAGCCTTCGAACCGTCAGGAAGTGGAAACCCTGCTGCGCGACCTGCACACCCTCAAGGGTGGCGCGCGGATGGTGGAAATCACCGCGATCGGTGATCTGGCCCATGAACTGGAGTTTCTCTACGAAGGCTTGTCCACCGGCATATTGCAGCCGACCCCACCGTTGTTTGCACTGTTGCAGCGCAGCCATGACCGGCTCGCCCTAATGCTCGATGCCGCCCGCGCCGGCGAACCGATGCCACCGGCCGATCGCCTGATCGACGCAATCAAGAATTTCAGCCACCCGGCCGTGCCGCAAACATCTGTTGCACCCGCCACAGCAAAACCCGAACCGCTGGCACCGCAACAGGATGTCGGTGCGGACATGGTCAAAGTCTCGGCGGAGCTGCTCGATGATCTGGTCAACCTGGCCGGCGAAACGTCGATTTTTCGTGGCCGGATCGAACAACAGGTCAGCGATGCGCAGATCGCGCTGAACGAGATGGAAACCACCATCGAGCGGATGCGCGACCAGTTGCGCCGTCTCGACACCGAAACCCAGGGGCGCATTCTCAGTCGTCAGCACGTCGACGCGGAGCGTCTGGGCTACGAAGACTTCGACCCGTTGGAAATGGACCGTCATTCACAGTTGCAGCAACTGTCCCGCGCGTTGTTCGAATCCGCGTCCGACCTGCTCGACCTCAAGGAAACCCTCGATCGGCGCAATCAGGACGCGGAAAACCTGTTGCAGCAGCAGGGCCGCATCAACACGGAATTGCAGGAAGGCCTGATGCGCTCGCGCATGGTGCCGTTCGAGCGGATGCTGCCGCGTTTGCAGCGCATCGTCCGCCAGGTGGCCAGCGAGCTGGGCAAGGACGTGGATTTCATCGTCGATAACGCCGAAGGCGAGATGGATCGCAACGTGCTTGAACGCATGGCCGCGCCGCTGGAGCACATGCTGCGCAACGCGGTCGACCATGGCCTGGAGTCCGCCGAGGCTCGGTTGGCGGCGGGGAAACCGGCGAAGGGCAAGATCACCCTCGACCTGCTGCGCGAGGGCGGCGACATCATTTTCGACATCCGCGACGACGGCGCCGGTGTGCCGCTCGAAGCGGTGCGGCGCAAGGCGATCAAGCGCGGCCTGCTCACCGCAGACAGTGTCATCAGCGATCACGACGTGTTGCAGTTCATCCTGCAACCGGGGTTTTCCACCGCCGAGAAAATCACCCAGATCTCTGGGCGCGGCGTCGGCATGGACGTGGTACACGAAGAGGTGCGGCAACTGGGTGGGACCATGAGCATCGACTCGGTGCCGGGGCAGGGCGTGCATTTCCGTATTCGCCTGCCGTTTACCGTGTCGGTCAACCGGGCGCTGATGGTGCAAGGTGGCGAGGATCAATACGCGATCCCGCTCAACACCATCGACGGTATCGTCCGCGTACTGCCCAATGAGCTCGAAGGCCATTATCGGCTCGATCCGCCGACCTACGAGTACGCGGGTCAGCGTTATGAGTTGGTTTACCTGGGCGAGTTGCTCAAAACCAGTCCCCGTCCGAAGCTGTTGGGCCAGAGCCTGCCGCTGCCGGTATTGCTGCTGCAGTGCAACGAACGGCACGTGGCCGTGCAAGTGGATGCCATGGCCGGCACCCGCGAAATTGTGGTCAAGAGCCTGGGGCCGCAGTTTGCAGCGGTGCAAGGCGTGTCCGGGGCGACGATCCTCGGCGATGGCCGGGTGGTGCTGATTCTGGATTTGCTGGCACCGATCCGCGCCCTGCAAGCCCATGTGCCGCAACGTGCGTCGGGCCACGAGGTCGAGGCCGAGCCGCAGCGGCCATTACTGGTGATGGTGGTCGACGATTCGGTCACGGTGCGCAAGGTCACCAGCCGTTTGCTCGAACGTCATGGCATGAACGTGTTGACCGCCAAAGACGGCGTCGACGCCATGTTGCTGCTCGAAGAGCACATGCCCGACCTGATGCTGCTCGACATCGAGATGCCGCGCATGGATGGCTTCGAGGTCGCGACCCAGGTGCGCAATGACGAACGCCTGCAACACCTGCCGATCATCATGATCACCTCCCGTACCGGCCAGAAACACCGCGACCGCGCCATGGCCATTGGCGTCAACGACTACCTCGGCAAGCCGTACCAGGAATCGGTGTTGCTCGAAAGCATCGCCCTGTGGAGCAAAATTCATGCTTGAGCACCGCACCCGTCACCTCACCGGCCTGCTGCTGCCCCTGTCCGACCGCAACCTGATCCTGCCCAACGTCGCCGTTGCTGAACTGGTCGATTATCAGCAGGGCACGTTCGATCTGGACACACCGCCGTGGTATCTGGGGCGGGTGACTTGGCGCAACCGGCAGATTCCGCTGTTGAGTTTCGAATCGGCCTGTGGCCAGAAAACCGTGATTGGCGAGCGTGCACGCATCGTCATTCTCAATGCCCTTGGCGGTCGTGCGGATCTGAAATTTATCGCCCTGCTGGTGCAGGGCATCCCGCGCTCCTACAAGCTCGACAGTCAGTTGAGCTACGTGGACGTGCCGTTGTGTTCGCTGGAGCAGGCGGCGGTGCAAGTGGGGGATCAAGTGGCCAAGGTGCCGGATCTGTTGGCGCTTGAGGCGTTGCTGGTGGATGCCGGGTTGATCGGCTGATCGCGAGCAAGCTTGCTCCTACAGAGTTATCGGATGTACTCGGCATTGGCGTACAACCGAAATACCTGTAGGAGCTGGCTTGCCAGCGATGGGACCGCCATGAACGCCGCCCATATTGATCATTAACCTGAGCGTAACGATCCTCCACTCTGCTTGATTGATACGCCCCACCCAACGCTCCTAAGGTAGCTCCACGACAGCGAACCCGTGGAGTGGTCATGACAACAACAATATCCCCCGACTCGCGATGGACGCGGCGGCGCAGCGAAAAGCAGCGGCGTCTCGAGCTGGTGCGAGGTCTTGCCGACGGCGTGGTGTTGCCCACCGATAACATCGTCGCGGCGCTGGAAGCGCTGATTCTGCCCGGTGACCGCGTGGTGCTCGAAGGCAACAACCAGAAGCAGGCGGATTTCCTTTCTCGCTCCCTGGCCAAGGCCGACCCCGAGAAGCTGCATGACCTGCACATGATCATGCCCAGCGTCGGACGCTCCGAACACCTGGACCTGTTCGAGCGTGGCATCGCCCGCAAGCTCGACTTCTCTTTCGCCGGTACCCAAAGCCTGCGCATCAGCCAGTTGCTTGAAGACGGCCTGCTGGAAATCGGCGCGATCCACACCTACATCGAGCTCTACGCACGGCTGGTGGTGGACCTGATTCCCAACGTTGTGCTGTCGGCCGGGTTCATGGCCGACCGCGCCGGCAACATCTACACCGGGCCGAGCACCGAAGACACCCCGGCGCTGATCGAACCGGCGGCCTTCAGCGACGGCATCGTCATCGTCCAGGTCAATCAGCTGGTGGACGACGTCAGCGACCTGCCGCGTGTGGACATTCCCGCCTCCTGGGTCGACTTCGTGGTGGTGGCCGACAAGCCGTTCTATATCGAACCGCTGTTCACCCGCGACCCTCGGCACATCAAGCCCGTGCACGTGCTGATGGCGATGATGGCGATTCGCGGGATCTACGAAAAACACAACGTGCAGTCGCTTAATCACGGCATCGGTTTCAATACCGCTGCCATCGAACTGATCCTGCCGACCTACGGCGAATCCCTCGGCCTCAAAGGCAAGATCTGCCGTAACTGGACCCTCAACCCGCACCCAACACTTATCCCGGCGATTGAAAGTGGCTGGGTCGAAAGCGTGCATTGCTTCGGCACCGAGTTGGGGATGGAGAACTACATTGCGGCGCGACCGGATGTGTTCTTTACCGGACGCGACGGCTCCCTGCGTTCCAATCGGATGTTCAGCCAACTGGCCGGGCAATACGCCGTGGACCTGTTCATCGGCGCGACTTTGCAAGTCGATGGCGACGGTCATTCCTCCACCGTTACCCGCGGGCGCCTGGCCGGTTTCGGCGGGGCACCGAACATGGGCCACGACCCGCGCGGTCGCCGCCACGGCACTCCGGCCTGGCTCGACATGCGCAACACCGATGTGGCCGAACCGATGCTCGAGCGCGGCAAGAAACTCGTGGTGCAGATGGTCGAGACCTTCCAGGAGGGCGGCAAACCAACCTTCGTCGAAACCCTCGATGCGGTCGATGTGGCGAAGAAAAGCGGCATGCCGTTGGCGCCGATCATGGTCTACGGCGACGACGTGACCCACCTGTTGACCGAAGAAGGCATCGCCTACCTGTACAAGGCGCGCTCACTGGAAGAGCGCCAGGCGATGATCGCCGCCGTCGCCGGGGTGACCGCCATCGGCCTGCGCCACAACCCCAAAGACACTGCGCGCATGCGCCGCGAAGGCCTGATCGCCTTGCCTGAGGACCTCGGCATCCGCCGCACCGACGCCACTCGCGAGTTGCTCGCGGCAAAAAGTGTGGCCGATCTGGTGGAGTGGTCCGGTGGCCTCTACAACCCGCCCGCCAAGTTCAGGAGCTGGTAATGCGCGCACTTAACCTGCAACCCAAAACCCTGAGCCTGGCCGAATGGCTGGCGGACCTGGCGGTGGACGCGCTGATCGACGAAGCTGATCTGTCGCCGAAACCGGCACTGGTCGACCGTCGCGGCAATGGCGCCCACACCGATTTGCACCTGGGGCTGATGCACGCGTCGGCGTTGTCCTTGTGGTCGGCCTTTAAGGAAATGGCTGAAGCCGCCATCAAGTGCGGCGAGATCGGCTTACCCCTGCGCGAAGCTGTGGGTCGCATCGGTCGCGAAGGCGAGCAAGCCATGCTCGACACCACCGGCGGGGTGAACACCCACCGCGGGGCGATCTGGGCCTTGGGCTTGTTGATCACTGCCGCGGCGCTGGAGCCTCAATCCTGCAGCGCCAATAGCGTGGCGTTACGGGCTGCGCGGTTGGCCCTGCTCGACGATCGTTTTGCTCCACGCCCGCTCAGTCACGGTGTGCAAGTCGCCCAACGCTACGGCGCTCGCGGCGCCCGTGAAGAAGCGCAACTGGGTTTTCCGGCGGTGACCCAACGGGCTCTGCCACAACTGCTGCGCAGTCGCGCCGCCGGCCATGGGGAACAGAACGCCCGGCTCGATGCGCTGCTGGCGATCATGACGAATCTGGCCGACACCTGCGTGCTGTACCGCGCCGGGGAAGAAGGCCTGCATACCATGCAATCCGGCGCTCAAGCGGTGCTCGACGCGGGCGGCACTGCCAGCCTCGCGGGCCGTCGCCGTCTGCATGAACTGGATCAACAACTCATCGCATTGAATGCCTCGCCCGGTGGTGCCGCCGACTTGTTCGCCGCCACTCTGTTGCTCGACCGTATCGAGCGCGACGGCATCCTTCAGGGAGCGTTTTGATGGAAACCTTATCCTTTGAATTCCCCGCCGGGCAGCCGCCACGCGGTCGTACCCTGGTGGGCTGTGTCGGCTCGGGTGATCTGGAAGTGCTGATCGAACCGGGTCAGGCCGGCAAGCTGACGATCAACGTACAGACCTCGGTCAATGGCAGTGAACAACGCTGGCACCATCTGTTCGCACGGATGTTCGACGGCCAGACGCCACCGGCGATGGACATCGATATCCACGATTTCGGCGCGACTCCCGGTGTGGTGCGTCTGCGTCTGGAACAAGGCTTCGAGGAGATCGGCCATGACTGACAGCGCATCCCTGCTCAACAAGCTCAGCTTCGTCGAACTCGGTGCGCGGCAACGGGCCAAGGCGTTGCTCGACGCCGGTACCTTCCGCGAGCTGCTCGACCCCTTTCAGCGGATCATGTCGCCGTGGTTGTCGCGCCAGGGCGTGGTGCCGCAAGCCGACGACGGCGTGGTGATCGCCAAGGGCAATCTCGATGGTTTGCCGGTGGTGATCGCGGCCATCGAAGGGGCGTTCCAGGGCGGCAGCCTCGGTGAAGTCGGCGGAGCAAAAATTGCCGGCGCACTGGAACTGGCCGCCGAAGACAACCGCAACGGCATCCCGACCCGCGCCGTGCTGCTGCTGGAAACCGGCGGCGTGCGCTTGCAGGAAGCCAATCTGGGCCTGGCGGCGATTGCCGACATCCACGCCGCGATTGTCGATTTGCAGCGGTATCAACCCGTGGTCGGTGTGGTGGCGGGCAGTGTCGGTTGCTTTGGTGGCATGTCGATTGCCGCCGGGTTGTGCAGCTATCTGTTGGTGACCCAGGAGGCGCGACTCGGACTGAACGGCCCGCAGGTGATCGAGCAGGAAGCCGGGCTTGAGGAATACGATTCCCGCGACCGGCCTTTCATTTGGAGCCTGGCCGGTGGCGAGCAGCGCTTCGCCAGTGGCCTGGTGGACCGCTATGTTGCCGACGACGTGGCGCAGATCCGACAGCAGGTGGGTGAGTTACTCCAGCAAGGTTTGCCGGCGCAACCCCGTAGCCAACAGGTCGAGCTGTTCCTGCAACGGTTGGCGCGTCTGGACGCCGAACCGCAAATCGAGCCGTCTGTGGTTCGCGATCTGTACCAAGGAGAACGCCCATGAGTTCGTATTCCCTGCGAGGCTTGAACTGGTTCAACGCCTTGAGCGCCGGGGCGAAAGCGGTCGAAGGTTTGCCCGCTTCGCTGAAGGTCGCGGACGGTTCGCTGGGCAATCAGCCGGTGCGTTTCATTGCGGTGGTGGCCGATCCGGAAAACCGATTCGTCCGTGCACGCAACGGCGAGGTGGGCTTGCTCGAAGGCTGGGGCCTGGCCAAGGCCGTGGATGAAGTCATCGCCGCCGATCAGAACAAGACACACAAGCGCGCCGTGATCGCTATCGTCGACGTGCCGAGCCAGGCTTACGGTCGACGCGAAGAAGCCCTCGGCATTCATCAGGCACTGGCCGCTGCGGCGGACAGTTATGCCCGTGCCCGTCTGGCGGGTCATGCGGTGATCGGTTTGCTGGTGGGCAAGGCAATGTCCGGGGCGTTTCTGGCCCACGGCTATCAGGCCAATCGCTTGATCGCCCTGCGCGATCCGGGGGTGATGGTGCACGCCATGGGCAAGGCATCGGCGGCGCGGGTGACCTTGCGCAGCGTCGAAGAACTCGAAGCCCTGGCGGCCAGCGTGCCGCCGATGGCCTATGACATCGACAGCTATGCCAGCCTCGGTCTGCTGTGGGAAACCCTGTCGGTGGAACAGATCGAGCAGCCGACGGCAGCGGATCTGGTGCGGGTGACCGAGTGCCTGTATCAGGCGATTGGCGATGTGGCTGCTGGTGACCGTGATCTGAGCGGTCGTCTGGGGGCGGCCAATCGGGCGGCGTCGAGCAAGGTTCGCCAATTGCTGAGAGCGCAGTGGTGAGCACGCTATTGGCTCACGACCTGCTGTGGGGCATGACCCCGCAGCAGTTGCCTGTGGATGCGCCTGCCTGGGTGATCGAGTCGATCAGTGCCGGTCAGCCGGTGGTGGTCCGTCGCGCCTTGAGCGCGGCGGGGCAGGTGGCTGTGGGCGTGCGCGGTCCGTTGCGCGAACAGCGATTTGCCGCGTTGATGCAAGTCTCTTCCCTTACGCGGCGGGTGCGGCCTGAAGAGCTTCGCCATGTTCAAGGCCAGCGCGATTTCCCGGCGCTGCGGGCCTTGGCGCAACTGCGCTCGCACCTCGATGACAGTGGTTGGGTCTGGGGCGTCAGCGGCAGCGCCGGGTTCGAGTTGGCCAGTGGATTTGCCGCTTTGCACGAGGGTAGCGACCTCGATCTGATCCTGCGTACGCCGAGTCCGTTGAGTCGTCGCGACGCCCAGGCGTTGGTGGCCGTTCTTGATGCCGTCTTGTGCCGCGTTGACCTGCAATTGCAGACACCGTCGGGCGCCGTTGCCTTGCGCGAATGGGCCGGCACTTCGTCGCGGGTCCTGCTGAAAAGTGCCACCCAAGCCACGCTGGTGACTGATCCGTGGAATCCTCAGGAGCAAGCAGCATGAGCAGCTTGCTGGTGTTCCCCGGCCAGGGCGCACAACAACCCGGCATGCTCGCGCGTTTGCCTCGGGAAACGTTGAACGAGGCAAGCGACCTGCTCGGTGAAGATGTGACGCAGCTGGACTCTGCCGAGGCGTTGCGGTCGACGAGGGCGGTGCAGCTTTGCCTGCTGATCGCCGGTGTCGCCGCTTCACGCCAGTTGGCCATGGCCCCGGACTACGTGGCCGGCTTGTCGATCGGCGCTTACCCGGCAGCGGTGGTGGCCGGTGCCCTGGGTTTCAGCGATGCGTTGCATCTGGTCAGCCTGCGCGGTGAGTTGATGCAACAGGCTTATCCACAGGGCTACGGCATGACCGCAATCATCGGTCTGGACCTGGCCACCGTGGAAGGGTTGCTGGCCCGGGTGCACAGCGCGCAAATGCCGGTTTATCTGGCCAATATCAACGCCGATAACCAGCTGGTGATTGCCGGTAGCGACGCGGCGATGAAAGCGCTGGCAGAGTTAGCGAAAGGTTGCGGGGCTGGCCTGGCCAAACGTCTGGCAGTGAGCGTGCCGTCCCACTGCCCATTGCTTGAGGCGCCCGCACAACGGTTGGCCGAAGCCTTCGCTCAGGTGTCGCTGCACACCCCGAAAATCGGCTACCTGAGCGGCAGTCGCGCGCGACCGCTGATCAAGCCCGAAGCCTTGCGTGACGACCTGGCCTTCAACATGTGCCGCATCGTCGATTGGCGCGGCACGGTACAAAGCGCTTACGAGCGCGGCGTACGTCTACAGATCGAACTGCCGCCCGGTGCGGTGTTGACCGGGCTGGCGCGCCGGGTGTTCGAGCAGGGCACCGTGATTGCCTACGACGGTGCCCGGCTCGATACCTTGCAGACGCTGATGCGTGAGGAGGGAAGTCGCCACTCTTAAATCCCCGACTTAAGGCATCGAACAACAAAAACAACATTCGAAATGCACTTTGAGGACTACGACGATGATTATTTACGGTGTGGCGCTGTTGGCGATCTGTACGCTGGCAGGGGTGATCATGGGTGACATGCTCGGTGTGTTGCTAGGCGTGAAGTCAAACGTCGGCGGCGTCGGGATCGCGATGATCCTGCTGATCTGCGCACGGTTGTGGATGCACCGCCACGGCGGCATGACCAAGGATTGCGAACTGGGCGTCGGCTTCTGGGGCGCGATGTACATCCCGGTGGTGGTGGCGATGGCGGCGCAGCAAAACGTGGTCACGGCACTGCATGGCGGTCCGGTGGCGGTGTTGGCGGCGATCGGTTCGGTAGTGATCTGCGGTTGCACCATTGCCCTGATCAGCCGGACCCACAAAGGCGAGCCCTTGCCCGATGAACCGGTGGATGTAACGCCGGTTGGCGCTCCGGCAGGAGGTCGCTGATATGTGGGATCTCATCAAGAGCGGTCTGGAACACAACGGTCTGGTCACCGCATTCGCCTTTGTCGGCGTGATCATGTGGGTGTCAGTGCTGATTTCCAAACGCCTGACCTTCGGGCGCATCCACGGCTCGGCGATTGCCATCGTCATCGGCCTGGTGCTGGCTTGGGTCGGCGGCACAATGACCGGGGGGCAAAAAGGCCTGGCGGACCTGACGCTGTTTTCCGGCATCGGGTTGATGGGCGGTGCCATGCTGCGGGATTTCGCCATCGTCGCCACGGCGTTTGAAGTTCAGGCCACGGAGGCGAAAAAGGCCGGTTTGATCGGTGTGATTGCGCTGCTGTTGGGCACAGTGCTGCCGTTTATTGTCGGTGCTTGCCTGGCCTGGGTTTTCGGTTACCGCGATGCGGTGAGCATGACCACCATTGGTGCCGGTGCGGTGACCTACATTGTCGGGCCAGTGACCGGCGCGGCCATTGGCGCCAGTTCCGATGTGGTGGCGCTGTCGATTGCCACCGGTCTGATCAAGGCGATTCTGGTGATGGTCGGCACGCCGATGGCGGCGCGCTGGATGGGCCTGGATAACCCGCGCTCGGCGATGGTGTTCGGTGGGCTGGCCGGGACGGTCAGTGGCGTGACCGCCGGATTGGCGGCGACGGATCGGCGCCTGGTACCTTATGGCGCGTTGACCGCGACCTTTCACACCGGGCTTGGCTGCCTGCTCGGGCCTTCGTTGTTGTTCTTCATCGTTCGCGGGATTGTCGGCTAAACCGCGAGTTGTATTGCCTGGTCTGACGTCATCGCCGGCAAGCCGGCTCCTACAGGATTTACGCAGTCTTTGTAGGAGCCGGCGTGCCGGCGATGGGGGCAACACGGTTTCAAGCCTGCCGATTGGCGTACATCCGACATTCCGCCAGCAACGCCAGCAGATTCGGATCACGCTCCTTGGCTTTCAGGAACACCACGCCAATGTGCTGCTGCAACCGGTACTTTTCCTGCAATGGGATCAGCTTCACACGGTTCTCGTACACCGCCGCGATCCTTCCTGGCAGCAACGCATAACCGACGCCCGAACTGACCATGCTCAGCAGGGTGAAGATGTCGTTGACCTGCATCGCCACCTTCGGTTCGAACCCTGCCTGCTCGAATACCCGCTTGCCGTCCTGATGGGTGGCGAAGCCCTGGGTCAGGGTGATGAAGGTTTCGGCGCGAACCTCGGCCAGGTCAACTTCGGTTCGTTGGGCAAACTTGGAGTCGGCGGGTGTGGCGAGGAAGATGTCGTCGGAAAACAGCGGGATCTGCTCGCAATCCGGATCGTTGACACTGTCGTCCAGCGACACCAGGATCGCATCGACCTCCATGTTCTTTAGCTTGTAGAGCAGGTCGAAATTGGAGCCCAGAATCAGGTCGATGTTGAGTTCGCTACGGCGGATCTTCAAACCCATGATCAGCTGCGGCACTGTCTTCACTGTCAGTGAATACAGTGAGCCGAGTTTGAAGCGTTCGGCGGAGAACCCGGCGGCTTCGCGAGTCAGGCGCACGCTTTCGACGACATCCTGAATCAGCTTCTGCGCCCGCTCCTCCAGCACATAAGCGCTTTCCAGCGGTGTCAGGTTGCGGCCTTCGTGCTTGAACAACGGGCAGCGCAGGGCGCTTTCCAGGGAATGGATCGCCCGATGCACGCTGACGTTGCTGGTCTGCAATTCGGCAGCGGCCCGCGCCAGGTTGCCGGTGCGCATGAAGGCCAGGAATACCTCAAGCTTTTTCAGGGTCAACTCTTCATCGATCAGCATGGGGTGTGGCTCTTATTCGAATGCCTCGATTGTGCCTAATTCCATAAGCCCACGCAGGCCTTTGTAGGCGCTGGCTTGCCGGCGATAGCAATCTTGAAAGCAGCGCAAAATTCCATGGCCCCATCGCCGGCAAGCCGGCTCCTACAGGGGGATTTGTGTTCTGAAACATTGCGCTTTTACGCTTCAGGCCTGAGCCTTGCGTTCTGCGGCAATGAATTGCGAGGTGAGCAACCTATGTATCACGGGGAAAGACTGAACGCATGGACGCACTTGGTGGGAGCGGTCGCGGCGACGGTCGGCGTGGTGTGGATGCTGGTGATCGCCAGCCTCGACGGCAGTCCATGGAAGATCGTCAGCGTGGCGATTTATGGGTTTACCTTGATGTCGCTCTACAGCGCTTCGACCGTTTACCACAGCGTGCGCGGGCGCAAAAAAGCGATCATGCAGAAGGTCGATCACTTTTCGATCTACCTGTTGATCGCCGGCAGCTACACGCCGTTCTGCCTGGTGAGCTTGCGCGGGCCGTGGGGCTGGACGTTGTTCGGGATTGTCTGGGGGCTGGCGTTGATCGGCATCCTGCAAGAGATCAAACCGCGCTCGGAGGCGCGGGTCCTGTCGATCGTGATTTACGCGGTGATGGGCTGGATCGTGCTGGTGGCGGTCAAGCCGCTGTTGGCTGCATTGGGTATAGCAGGGTTTGCCTGGCTGGCGGCCGGCGGGATTTTCTACACCGTGGGCATTATCTTTTTTGCCCTCGATCATCGCCTGCGGCATGCCCACGGGATCTGGCATCTGTTCGTGATCGCCGGGAGCTTGCTGCACTTTGTGGCGATTTTCTTTTATGTCCTCTAGACCGCGTCGCGGCCTTCGCCAGCAAGCCGGCTCCTACAGATGCCTTTGATCTTTGTAGGAGCTGGCTTGCCAGCGAAAGGGCCCTAGAAGTCACCCCAAAGCTGCTGGGCCACCGCCAATGCCACCACCGGCGCGGTTTCGGTGCGCAACACGCGCGGGCCGAGGCGGGCAGCATGAAAGCCGCTGACCTTGGCCTGCTCGACTTCCGCATCCGACAACCCGCCCTCCGGCCCGATCAGAAACGCCAGGGTCGCAGGCTTGGCGTGGCTGACCAATGGCTCCGCCACCGGATGCAGCACCAATTTCAATTCGGCTTCAGTCTGTTTCAACCAGTCGGCCAGCAGCAACGGCGGATGGATCACCGGCACTGTGGAGCGGCCACATTGCTCGCAGGCGCTGATTGCCACCTGACGCCAGTGCAGCAAGCGCTTGTCGGCGCGCTCGTCCTTGAGCCTGACTTCGCAACGGTCGCTGAAGATCGGCGTGATTTCGCTGACACCCAGTTCGGTGGCTTTCTGAATCGCCCAGTCCATGCGCTCGCCACGGGACAAACCCTGGCCGAGATGGATGTGCAGCGGCGACTCGACCTGGCCGGCAAAACTGTCGTCAATCTGCACCACGACGCGCTTCTTGCCGACCTCGACCAGCGTGGCGCGAAACTCCTGGCCCGAGCCATCGAACAGTTGCAGCGCATCGCCCTCGGCCATGCGCAGCACGCGGCCGATGTAATGGGCCTGGGCCTCGGGCAGTTCGTGCTCGCCGATGCTCAGGGGGGCGTCGATAAAGAAGCGGGACAGTCTCATTGTGGTTCTCTGCTGAATTCGATCGGAGTCGCTTTTTGTGGCGAGGGAGCTTGCTCCTGCTGGACCGCGAAGCGGTCCCAAAACTGACGACTGCTTCGCAGCCGAGCGGGAGCAAGCTCCCTCGCCACAGGTATTGCCTGATGCTTTAACCCGGATCGCGGAACCCGGGATGGAAATCCTTCGGCACCGCCACGCTGACGCTGTCGCGGGTCGCAATGTCGATGCCTTCGCTGGCGACTTCGGCGAGGAAGTCGATCTGCTCCGGGGTGATCACATACGGCGGCAGAAAATACACCACGCTGCCCAACGGCCGCAGTAATGCACCGCGCTCCAGCGCATGCTGGAACACCTTCAAACCACGGCGCTCCTGCCACGGATAGGCTTCTTTGGTTGCCTTGTCCTTGACCATCTCGATGGCCAGCACCATGCCGGTCTGACGCACTTCGCTGACATTCGGGTGATCGACCAGATGCGCAGTCGACGACGTCATGCGCTGCGCCAGGGCTTTGTTGTTCTCGATGACGTTGTCTTCTTCGAAGATGTCCAGCGTCGCCAAGGCTGCCGCGCACGCCAGCGGATTGCCGGTGTAGCTGTGGGAGTGCAGGAAGGCGCGCAGGGTCGGGTAGTCGTCGTAAAACGCGCTGTAGACCTCGTCGGTGGTGATACATGCCGCCAGCGGCAGGTAACCGCCGGTCAGGGCCTTGGACAGGCACAGGAAGTCCGGGCGGATGCCGGCCTGTTCACAGGCGAACATCGTCCCGGTGCGGCCGAAGCCCACGGCGATTTCGTCGTGGATCAGGTGCACGCCATAACGGTCGCAGGCTTCGCGCAGCAGCTTGAGGTACACCGGGTGGTACATGCGCATGCCGCCGGCGCCCTGGATCAGCGGCTCGACGATCACGGCAGCAACGCTGTCATGATTCTCTGCCAGGGTCTGTTCCATGGCCGCGAACATGTTGCGCGAATGTTCTTCCCAGCTCATGCCCGCCGGTCGCAGGTAGCAATCGGGGCTCGGCACTTTGATGGTGTCCATCAACAGCGCTTTGTAGGTTTCGGTGAACAGCGGCACGTCGCCGACCGACATCGCCGCCATGGTTTCGCCGTGGTAGCTGTTGGTCAGGGTGACGAAGCGCTTCTTGTTGGGTTGTCCACGGTTGAGCCAGTAGTGAAAGCTCATTTTCAACGCCACTTCGATGCAGGACGACCCGTTATCGGCGTAGAAGCACCGGGTCAGGCCCTCCGGCGTCATCTTCACCAGGCGCTCGGACAGCTCGATCACCGGTTGATGGCTGAAACCGGCGAGGATCACGTGCTCCAGCTGATCGACCTGATCCTTGATGCGCTGGTTGATCCGCGGATTGGTGTGACCGAACACATTGACCCACCAGGAACTGACCGCATCGAGGTAGCGCTTGCCTTCGAAGTCTTCCAGCCAGACGCCTTCACCGCGCTTGATCGGGATCAGCGGCAGTTGTTCGTGATCTTTCATCTGGGTGCAGGGATGCCACAACACCGCGAGGTCGCGTTGCATCCACTGATTATTCAGGCCCATTTTCACTCTCCTGGAGACGGTCCGAGACAAGCGCGGACAAACAATCGGGCAAGCCTATGCAATGCGTGGCACGGGGACAACCCATTGCGTGGATTGAGCTACTTTGTATAGGTCGATAGACGCCGCTGGCGGCGTTTTGAAGGCTGACGTATTCTTCGCCGTTCTTGGGCCGTCTGGCTCGCAAAAACTGCTGTTTTCTCTTGTATTTCCGGAGTTCGCTGAATGTCTGTCGGTTGGCTGCGCGCCTGTGCGCTGGTGATGTTGGGGCTGTTCAGCGTGTCTGCGCTGGCCAAGGATAAAACCGCAATCGTGATCGGCGGCGGGGTCTCGGGCCTCACGGCGGCTTACGAGCTGCAAAACAAGGGCTGGCAGGTCACTTTGCTGGAAGCCAAGTCGAGCCTGGGCGGTCGTTCCGGCATGGCCACCAGCGAGTGGATTGGCAACGACAAGACCCAGCCGGTGCTGAACAAGTACGTGTCGACCTTCAAGTTGAGCACGACGCCAGCGCCTGAGTTCGTGCGGACCCCCGGCTATCTGATTGACGGTGAGTATTTCTCCGCCGCCGACCTGACGACCAAGCAACCGGCCACTGCCGAGGCGCTCAAGCGCTACGAAAAAACCGCGGACGACCTGGCGCGTTCTATCGACGACCCGCAGAACCCGGCAGCCAACAGCACGCTGCACGCCCTGGACCAGATCACCGTGTCCAACTGGCTGGACCGCCTGAACCTGCCCGCCACGGCCCGTCAGTTGGTGAACCAGCAGATTCGCACCCGCTATGACGAACCTTCGCGCCTCTCGTTGCTGTACTTCGCCCAGCAGGGCCGCGTTTACCGTGGCGTGTCCGACCGTGACCTGCGCGCTTCGCGACTGGTCGGTGGCAGCCCGGTGCTGGCCCAGGCGTTCGTCAAGCAACTGAAAGCCATCAAGACCAGCTCCCCGGTCTCGGCCATCATTCAGGAAAAGGACGGCGTGACCGTCAAAGTCGGCAGTGTCGGCTATCAGGCGGATTACGTGGTTCTGGCCGTGCCGTTGCGCGCCCTGAACAAGATTCAGATGACTCCGGCGCTGGACGCCCAGCACCTGGCAGCGATCAAGGGCACCAACTACGGTTGGCGTGACCAGATCATGCTGAAGTTCAAGGCCCCCGTGTGGGAAAGCAAGGCGCGGATGTCCGGTGAGGTCTACAGCAACACCGGCCTCGGCATGTTGTGGGTCGAGCCAGCCCTCAAGGGCGGCGCCAACGTGGTGATCAACCTGTCGGGTGACAACGCGCGGGTAATGCAGGCGTTCGGCGACAAGCAGATGGCCGACCAAGTGTTGATTCGCCTGCACACGTTTTATCCACAGGCGCGTGGCTCGTTCACTGGTTATGAAATCCGTCGCTACAGCACCGACCCTTCGATGGGTGGCGCCTACCTGGCCTTCGGCCCGGGCCAGATCAGCAAGTTCTGGCGCCTGTGGGAACGTCCGATCCAGCGTGTAGCTTTTGCCGGCGAACACACCGACACCCTGTACCCGGGCACCCTGGAAGGCGCATTGCGCACCGGTCAGCGTGCGGCCGATCAGGTTGAAGACATGGCCGCGGGCAAGTCGTTTGAACCGGCCAAAGTGCTTCCGGCAGCCGCGGCAGCTGGCGCAGCGGCGGCGAAGAAGGGCAACTTCTTCAGCAACCTGTTCGGTGGCTCGGATGAAGCCAAGAAACCAGAACCGGTCAAGGCACCTGAGCCAGTTGCACCGCCAGCTCCGGTAGTTGCACCAGCCCCGGTTGAAGCGCCGAAGCCTGCGGCCCCGGTGAAAACCGAGCCTGCGAAGAAAGCCCCGGCCAAAGCACCCGCGAAGAAGACCGAGGCGAAAAAAGCCCCGGCCAAGGCCCCGGTGAAAAAAACCGAATCGGCCAAGACGCCGGCGGCTAAACCAGCGGCTACAACGCCAGCGAAGGCGTAACAAGACTTCGTGGTGAACAGAAGCGCGGCCCATGGGCCGCGCTTTTTTTGCTCGTTTGTCAGGCATGAGCAGGTCCTACACGCTTCTGTGGAGCATCGGAGACATCCTACAAAACCATCAGATTGGTATGATAGAGTGCGCTCGACTTTGAATTGTATGCTCTTCAAAAAAACCGGAGGGCATATGAAAGTATTGGTAGTAATAACTATGTTGATGGCACTTTCTGGGTGTGTGACCGATAGTTATACCAGCGGCAGACTGATATTTTATAAAAATGACTTTCAGCTTGCTCACAGATGCCAAGTGGATTCCTATAAGCCCGAGTGCTCGGTTAATTAGTATGCTCATGCCAATAGTAATTCTTGGTTGCTATAACTACCATTCGTAAACTTCCATGCTGACCATTATGGTTTTCTTGCGCTTTGGCTTTGGGGAACGACCTGGAATGAATCCAAAGCGTGCCCAACACAGGTTACCTGTTCGCCTGTCGTAAATGATCAAATTTCCATCATCTTGAATGACCATGCATGCGTTGTACCAGAGCGATCTGTCGTTGCTGTGAGTACTTTCGGCAATCCATAAGCGCTTCTTGGATGGGTCATATAGAAAGCCACTGTTGCTGATTACAAACTGCAGCTTTTGATTCATTTTTTTTTGAAATAAGGTTTTGCTATAAATTTGATTGGTGTCCGCAACCCAAGCGACGGTGCCGTTGTCCGTGATAACCAAATTTCCGTCAGTCTGTAATGTTAATCGAAATCGTCCACTTTCGGATATGATGTACTGTTCTGCTGACATCATTTGATTTGCGGGTAATACCGGGGAACCGCTTGCTTGAAAGGGGGTATATGTAATAGCCATCTGTGTACCTTGATTGATGAGTTGTTGAGCCCTCATTCAAACAGGTAAAAAACCGGAAGTGGCTATATATATTTATAGCGTTGCTCAAAAGCTTGGGACTTAACTCGCTGTAGGAGCGAGCCTGCTCGCGATGGTCGTCAACGATAACGTGGGGTGCCTGAATGCCCGCGTTGCCTGGACCATCATCGTCGGAACGCCGCCCGGAGCAAGCGCGCTCCTACAGAACCCCTGACTGATCGCCGGGCCCAAGGTCCGGTTTTTTTGCCCGGAAAAAAGGCGGGGGCAGAAATCGAATAAGTCTTTTGATACAGGTGTTCTCTGGTTTGGATTCAGTTTTCTCCAAAATTTCGGCTTTAATCTTTCCTTAACTTGCTTGCTTCAGGCTCTTGATCGCATTTTTCGATATTTCAAAGCGAAATTTTCGGCTTTAAATCGATAGATAAATCGATAGTCTTGGGCCAGCACTTACAGGATCTAGGCAATGCAGCTACGAAACTCTACTTCCCGTTACGGTTGGATCAGCATCGTCATGCATTGGGGTGTAGCGCTGGCGGTATTCGGTTTGTTTGCTCTCGGGCTGTGGATGGTCGGTCTCGACTACTACAGCACCTGGCGCAAAGACGCACCGGATCTGCACAAGAGCATCGGCCTGGTGTTGCTGGGCGTGATGGTGCTGCGGGTGCTGTGGCGCTTTATCAGCCCGCCGCCACCGACCTTGTCGAACTACAGCCGCATGACACGCCTTGGCGCCAGTTTCGGCCATGGTTTTCTGTATCTCAGTCTGTTCGCTGTGATGATTGCCGGTTACCTGATTTCCACCTCAGAAGGTGTCGGGATTCCGGTGTTTGGCTTGTTTGAAGTCCCTGCGCTGGTATCCGGTCTGCCGGACCAGGCAGACATCGCTGGTGCGATTCACCTCTATCTGGCGTGGGCGCTGGTAATTTTTTCCGGCCTCCATGCGTTGGCAGCATTGAAGCACCACTTTATCGACCGTGATGTGACCCTCAAGCGAATGCTGGGTCGCAAAGCCTGAAATTCAACCTCGACTCCAAAGGAAAACAAAGCATGTTGAAAAAGACTCTGGCCGCTCTGGCAATCGGTTCGGCCCTGATGTCCGCCGGTAACGTAATGGCCGCTGACTACGTGGTCGACAAAGAAGGCCAGCACGCCTTCGTCGACTTCAAGGTCAGCCACCTGGGCTACAGCTACATCACCGGTACTTTCAAGGACATCGACGGCAAGTTCAGCTTCGATGCCGCGAAGCCTGAAGACAGCAAGATCGAGTTCAACGTGAACACTGCCAGCGTGTTCACCAACCACGCCGAGCGTGACAAGCACATCTCCAGCAAAGACTTCCTGAACGGCAGCAAAGCCACGTTCGTTTCCACCAGCGTCAAATCCACCGGCAAGAACGCCGCGGGCAAGGACACTGCTGACGTAGCTGGCGACCTGACGATCCTCGGCGTAACCAAGCCAATCGTGGTCAAGGCCACTTTCCTGGGTGAAGGCAAGGATCCGTGGGGCGGCTACCGTGCAGGCTTCGAGGGTACCTTCAGCCTCAAGCGTTCCGATTTCGGCAAGCAGAAAGACCTGGGCCCAGCGTCTGACACTGTTGAAATGTACGTGTCCTTTGAAGGTGTGAAAGCGAAGTAATGCTGAGACCGTAGGAGCCGGCTTGCTGGCGATAGCGTCTTCCGCAACACAGCAAAACCGAGTTGCCCCATCGCCAGCAAGCCGGCTCCTACAGGTTATTCGCCATAAAAAATGCCCCGGTTCTTTCGAACCGGGGCATTTTTTATTACTGCGTTAAATCAGCGATTGCGGGTCAGCAATGCCGGTTTTTCGCCGCGTGGACGGCTTGGCAGTTGATCCAGCTGCTCAGGTGTCGGGAAGCGGTCAGCCTTCGACTCCTTGTGCATGATCTTCGGTGCCGGACCGCGCGGGTTCTGCACGGCAGGCTCCGAACGCGGTTGATCGTCACGGGCCGGGCGGCGATTGCGTGAGTCTTCACGACGCGCCTGACCGTCACGTGGCGCACCGCTGCGTGGACCGCTGCGTTTGGCGGGCGGCGTACCGGTGCTGGCACCGTCGCTGCTGCGTGGACCACTTTGACGCGCACCCTGTGGCTTGCCGGTGCGTGGAGCGCCCGAGCCTGCGGCGGTGCCTTGTGCCGGAGCGCCCGGACGGCGGCCACGGCCTTGAGCAGGTTTTTGCTGCGGCACGTAGTCGACGCGGTTACCGAAGTTATCGACATCGTCGTCCAGGAACTCGTCCGGTGCACGATCAGCAGCGGCGCGTGGCGGCTGCGACGGCTGACGCTGTTCACGGGCCGGAGTGCCTTCGCGAGGCTTTTGCTGACGGGCAGGACGCTCGCCGCGTTCGGCCGCCGGTTTTTCCTTGCCCTTGTCCTTGCCTTTGTCCTTGCGACCGCCGCCACCACCACCGCCGTTCGGACCGTCGCCGCGCGGGCCACGTGGATTGCGCGGGTTGCGGATGTCCGGACGCTCGCGTACTTCGGGCTTTTCAGCCTCGATGGTGCTGGCATCGAAGCCCATCAGGTCGCCGTCGGCGATTTTCTGCTTGGTCATGCGTTCGATGCTTTTCAGCAGTTTTTCTTCGTCCGGGGCCACCAGAGAGATCGCCTCGCCCGAACGACCGGCACGGCCGGTACGGCCGATGCGGTGCACGTAGTCTTCATCGACGTTCGGCAGTTCGAAGTTGACCACGTGTGGCAACTGGTCGATGTCGAGGCCGCGGGCGGCGATGTCGGTGGCAACCAGGATGCGCACGGAGCCGGCCTTGAAGTCGGCCAGGGCTTTGGTGCGGGCGTTCTGGCTCTTGTTGCCGTGGATCGCGACGGCGCTGAGGCCGTGCTTGTCCAGGTACTCGGCCAGGCGGTTGGCGCCGTGCTTGGTGCGGGTGAACACCAGCACCTGCTCCCAGGCGCCAGCGGTAATCAGGTGCGCCAGCAGCGAACGCTTGTGGCTGGCCGGCAGACGGAATACACGTTGTTCGATGCGCTCGACCGTGGTGTTCGGCGGCGTGACTTCGATGCGTTCCGGGTTGTGCAGCAGCTTGCCGGCGAGGTCGGTGATGTCTTTGGAGAAGGTCGCCGAGAACAGCAGGTTCTGGCGTTTGGCCGGCAGACGGGCCAGGACCTTCTTCACGTCATGGACGAAGCCCATGTCGAGCATGCGGTCGGCTTCGTCCAGCACGAGGATTTCCACGTGGGACAGGTCGACGCTGCCTTGACCGGCCAGGTCGAGCAGACGGCCAGGGCAGGCCACCAGCACGTCAACACCACGGGACATGGCCTGAACCTGCGGGTTCATGCCGACGCCACCGAAGATGCAGGCGCTGACGAACTTCAGGTCACGGGCATAGACCTTGAAGCTTTCATGCACTTGCGCCGCGAGTTCGCGAGTTGGGGTCAGGACCAGTACGCGCGGTTGGCGCGGGCCGTGACGCTGGGATTTGTCCGGGTGACCGTTGGGGAACAACCGCTCCAGGATCGGAAGGGCGAAACCGCCGGTTTTACCGGTACCTGTCTGTGCCGCAACCATCAGGTCGCGACCTTGCAACACGGCGGGAATGGCCCGCTGTTGCACCGGAGTAGGCTCGGTATAGCCCGCTGCCTCGATGGCGCGGACTAAAGCCTCGGAGAGACCGAGGGAAGCAAAGGACATGAGTAATCCTGTTCTAAGTTAGGGCTTGGCCCAATGGGAGTCTTGCCTGGCGCGAATGGCGTTTAAGAAGAACGCAATCCCGTCCGGTCCTGCTTCGGTCACGAAGGCTCGTCTGGAGCGCTCGCGCGGGCTGCAAAGCTGCGCTGTAGCGGGGTCGAGATGCCTTTAACGATTCCGAGCGTCCGGGCGTGAGCCTGGCGGGAAGGCCGGAGTATAACAGAGCAATCACTGCGCGCTGCTTTCATGCTGCTCAACGGCTTTTTCCGTGGAAGCGGTGGTTTTATCGTTCTTCACGTTGATGGCCGGCCCCGCGCCGTAACGCGCGCTCAATTCGGCGTAGGCGGGTTCGCGCTTGAACCGTTTGAGTTCCGCGCCGAAACGCTGCACCAGCAGATCCATGCCGGCGTTGCGCCGCACGGCGAGATACTGGCTTTGCTGGCTGATGACCATCGGGTTTTCGGTGATCCTGTCACGAATCTTCAGCTCGTCGAGCAAATGCTGGCCGACCCGGCGATCGGTAATCAACAGGTCGATCCGGCCGCGCACCAGCTTGCCGAAGTTGGCTTCATGGCTCGGTGCCGGTTCGCGGGTGAACAGCGTCGAGTCGCTGAAATCCTTGCTGTAGAGGTAACCCGGTGAGGTGCCGATGGTCAGGCCGCGCAGGTCTTCGAGCGTGCGAAACGGATACGGCCGGTCATTGGCGTAGAACATCACGAACTGCACGTCGGAAAGAGGTTCGCTGGGGTAGAGCAGGGTCGCGTCGCGCTCGTCGCTGTGGAAAATGTCCAGTGCGCCATCGGCCTGGCCGGATTCGAGCATCGACAGGCAACGTTTCCACGGCAGGAACTGCCATTCGACTTCGATGCCCAGGCGTTTGAACACGATGGCGGTGGTTTCGTAGTCGAGGCCCTGTGGTTTGCCGCTGTCCTCATAGACGTAAGGTGCCCACGGCTCGGTGACAATGCGCAACTTCTCGCCCTGGGCGGCAAAGCTCAGGCAAGTGAAAACAAGCACGGCGATTAACTGTGTGATCAAAGGCATGGGCTGAGATTACGACGAGAAACCGGAAAGAGCCAGAAACCGACGGCAGATGCTCTAACTCCGTGGGTTGGCGCACAATTACAGTGCGTTAAAAGCAAAAGATCGCAGCCTGCGGCAGCGCCTACAGGGATTACACATACCCTGTAGGAGTTGCTGCAGGCTGCGATCTTTTGATCTTGCTTGAACGACTTTTAGCGCGGCAACTTCAGGTTGTTCCACACCGCCAGGCTCGCTTCAGCCTGATTCAAGGTGTAGAAGTGCAAGCCCGGAGCGCCACCCTGCAGCAAGCGTTCACACATCTCGGTGATGACTTGCTCACCAAAGCCTTGAATGCTTTGGGTGTCGTCGCCGAAGGCTTCCAGTTGCTTGCGGATCCAGCGCGGGATTTCCGCACCGCAGGCATCGGAGAAGCGCGCGAGTTTGCTGTAGTTGGTGATCGGCATGATGCCTGGCACGATCGGGATGTTCACGCCCAACGCCCGTACACGCTCGACAAAGTAGAAGTAGCTGTCGGCGTTGAAGAAGTACTGGGTGATCGCACTGTCGGCGCCGGCGTTGGCCTTGCGCACGAAATTGGCGATATCGTCTTCGAAATTACGCGCTTGCGGATGCATTTCCGGGTAAGCGGCAACTTCGATGTGGAAATGATCGCCGGTCTCTTCACGAATGAATTCAACCAGGTCATTGGCGTGGCGCATTTCGCCGCTGGCCATGCCCATGCCCGAAGGCAGGTCACCGCGCAGCGCTACGATGCGCTTGATGCCGGCTGACTTGTACTGGGCCAGCAGGCCGCGCAAGTCTTCCTTGCTGTCGCCTACGCAAGACAGATGCGGGGCGGCAGGCACTTTGACTTCGCTTTCGAGCTGCAACACGGTGTTGAGCGTGCGATCACGGGTCGAACCGCCAGCGCCGTAGGTGCAGGAGAAGAAATCGGGGTTGTAGGTGGCCAGCTGACGAGCAGTGGCGAGCAGCTTTTCATGCCCAGCATCGGTCTTCGTAGGGAAGAACTCGAAGCTGTAGCGACGATCTTGGGACATGGTCATACCCTTTAAAACGCGTAAGCCTGTGAGCCGGTTTGCCCGCAATCGCCAGCAAGCCGGCTCCTACAGGATTTGCGTCGTACGCGTTACTCACATACGACCGTCCCTTGTAGGAGCCGGCTTGCTGGCGAATCAGGCGACGCGGTGTATCAGCACACCGCGATCAACCAATCAGTAGCGGTAAGCGTGCGGCTTGAACGGACCTTCGACGGTCACGCCGATGTAATCGGCCTGGGTCTTGGTCAGTTGAGTCACAACGCCGCCGAAGCCGCGAACCATTTCCAGGGCCACTTCTTCGTCGAGTTTCTTCGGCAGTACTTCAACGGTCAGGCGCTCGGCTTTCTGGGCTGGCGACAGGTCGGCGTACTTTTGGCCGAACAGGAAGATCTGGGCCAGAACCTGGTTGGCGAACGAACCGTCCATGATGCGGCTCGGGTGACCCGTGGCGTTACCCAGGTTAACCAGACGGCCTTCGGCCAGCAGGATCAGGTAGTCGTCGTTCTGTGGGTCGAAATCGCCAGCGCCGGTACGGTGGATCTTGTGAACCTGCGGCTTCACTTCTTCCCATGCCCAGTTCTTGCGCATGAAAGCGGTGTCGATTTCGTTGTCGAAGTGGCCGATGTTGCAGACAACAGCACGCTTCTTCAGGGCTTTGAGCATGTTCGAGTCGCAAACATTGACGTTGCCGGTGGTGGTCACGATCAGGTCGATCTTGCCCAGCAGCGCTTTGTCGATGCTCGCTTCGGTACCGGTGTTGATACCGTCGATGAACGGCGAAACCAGTTCGAAACCGTCCATGCAGGCTTGCATGGCGCAGATCGGGTCGACTTCGGAAACTTTAACGATCATGCCTTCCTGACGCAGGGACTGGGCCGAACCCTTGCCCACGTCGCCGTAGCCGATGACCAGCGCTTGCTTGCCGGACAGCAGGTGGTCGGTGCCGCGCTTGATCGCATCGTTCAGGCTGTGACGGCAGCCGTACTTGTTGTCGTTCTTGGACTTGGTCACCGAGTCATTGACGTTGATGGCCGGGATTTTCAGCTCGCCCTTGGCCAGCATGTCCAGCAGACGGTGAACACCGGTGGTGGTTTCTTCGGTCACGCCGTGAACGCGGTCCAGAACGGCTGGGTACTTATTGTGCAGCAGTTCGGTCAGGTCGCCGCCGTCGTCGAGGATCATGTTGGCGTCCCATGGCTGGCCATCCTTCAGGATGGTCTGTTCCAGGCACCACTCGTACTCTTCTTCAGTTTCGCCTTTCCAGGCGAAAACCGGGATGCCGGCAGCGGCGATGGAAGCAGCGGCCTGGTCCTGAGTCGAGAAAATATTGCAGGACGACCAGCGTACTTCGGCACCCAGGGCAACCAGGGTTTCGATCAGCACGGCAGTCTGAATGGTCATGTGGATGCAGCCAAGGATCTTGGCGCCTTTGAGTGGCTGCTCGCCGGAGTACTTGCGGCGCAGACCCATCAGGGCTGGCATTTCGGATTCGGCGATGATGGTCTCGCGACGGCCCCAGGCAGCCAGGGACATGTCGGCGACTTTGTAATCATTAAAATCTGCAGGCGTGATAACAGCGCTCATGAAGAGCCTCCATTCGTAATGTATGCGAATGGGCGCCGTTGTGCGTTTAGTGTCCAGCCAGTGAAGGCCAGGCAACGCCCCATCCGAGCCTGACAGGTCAAACCTGCTGCAGCGCCCCTCGGACAGGTGGCGGGAAAACGGTAGCAAATGAAGATGACCGTTTTGAAACGGTGGCGATTATAGCGGGCTATGCTGATCTTCCAAAGCGTTTCTGTCGGCCAATGTCCGAACGGTAATCGAGGCGATAGTCCAGGCGTGATAGAGCTCTGGCCCGCGCTCTGCCAAGATACTGCCCATCATTCGGCAAGACGCTCAGGAGTGAACATGAACTTCCACACCCGCAAATGGGTAAAACCCGAAGACCTCAACCCCAACGGCACGCTGTTCGGCGGCAGCCTGTTACGCTGGATCGACGAAGAAGCGGCGATCTACGCCATTGTCCAGTTGGGCAACCAGCGCGTGGTCACCAAGTACATTTCCGAAATCAACTTCGTCAGCGCCTCGCGCCAGGGCGACATCATCGAACTGGGCATCACCGCCACCGAGTTCGGCCGCACCTCGATCACCCTGACCTGCGAAGTGCGCAACAAGATCACCCGCAAGAGCATCCTGACGGTGGAGAAGATGGTGTTCGTCAATCTCGGCGAAGACGGCTTGCCGGCACCGCACGGCCGGACCGAGATCAAGTACGTCAAAGACCAGTTCCAGGACGACGCCAGCGTCGAATAACGCGCGATCCGCAGGCTGCGATCTTTTGACTTTGATCTTGGCGTCATCTCTGGCTGCTTAAAATCAAGATCAAAAGATCGCAGCCTTCGGCAGCGCCTACAGAACGTAAGGCCAACCCCGCGTGTCGTAGCTAAATACCCCGCTACCGGTTGCGCACCCCATGAACTCGGCACAAGACGGCAAGACCCCTGATCTTTCCACGAAAGAGCAGCACGAGGTCGAAAAAAACCAGCCACCGCGCGCGGCGGTGTTGCACGAAATCATCCGAACCCAGGGCGATCAGGAGCTGGAGCGCAGCGTTGCCGCACTGTGGTGGTCGGCGCTCGCCGCCGGGCTGACCATGGGCCTGTCGTTGATGGCCATGGGGCTGCTCAACGCTCGCCTGCCGGACGGCGAGGGATTCAAGGTGATTGCCAGTTTCGGTTACTGCGCGGGGTTCCTCGCGGTGATTCTTGCCCGTCAGCAACTGTTCACCGAAAACACCCTGACGGCCGTGCTGCCGATCATGAGCAAACCGACGCTAGGCAATTTCGGTCGCTTATTGCGGCTTTGGACGGTGGTGCTGTTCGGCAATCTGTGCGGCACTTTATTGGTGGCGTACGTGATGCTGGAATTGCCGATTTTCGACAGCAAGACCGACTTGGCCTTCCTCGACATCGGCCGCAAGGTCATGGAAAACGACGCCAGCCAGATGTTCGCCAAGGGCATCGTCTCCGGCTGGATGATCGCCACCATGGTATGGATGATTCCATCCATGGAGAGCGCCAAGATGTGGATCATCATCCTCATCACGTACTTCATGGCGCTGGGGGACTTCACGCATATCGTGGTGGGTTCGGCGGAGGTGTCCTATCTGGTGTTTGCCGGGGAATTGCCATGGCGTGATTTCTGGCTGGTATTCGCCGGTCCGACGTTGCTGGGCAATATCATCGGCGGCAGCTTTATCTTTGCCCTGATCAGTCATGCGCAGATTCGCAGCGAAAGCGGACCACCCAAGGAGCCTGCGACTCATGCACAGGCGCCTGAGTCGCAATCGCTCAAGAAGTAAATATCACGACACTCAGCCAGCCACGTTCAGTGCGGCGGCGGTTCGACGCTGGCGGTAGATAAAGTACAGCGCGGTCAAGACCGTCAGCACGCTGACCAGTGCACCGGTCCATGGCAGGTCCGCCAGATCGGCACCGCTGGCAACCACCAGTCCGCCAATCCATGCGCCGGCCGCGTTACCGAGATTGAACGCGCTCTGGTTCAAGGTCGAGCCCAGGTTCGGCGCTTCGTGGGCCTGATCGATAATCAGCAATTGCAGGATCGGGCACAGCGCAAACGCAAAAATTCCCCACAGCACCAGCGTAATGGCGGCCGGGATCACCGAGTGGCTGGTCTGGCTGAAAGCGGCCAAAACCACTACGACGGCCAGCGCCATCCCCACCAGTGACGGCAACAAACGGCTGTCGGCCAGTCGGCCTCCGAGCATGCTGCCAGCGGTCAAACCTACGCCGAACAACAGCAGCATGATGGTCACGCCGTGGGGGCTGACGCCGGTGATGTCCTGCAGGATCGGCGCGATGTAGGTGAATACGCTGAACAGGCTGGTCGAGGCCAGTACGCTCATACCCAGCGCCAACAGCACGTTGGCCTTGCCCAATACCTTGAATTCACTCGCGAGATTGGCTTTGTCCATCGCGATGTGTTTCGGCAGCCAGAGCCACTGCGCGATCGCGGCAATCACGCCTATCACCGACACCGCCCAGAACGTCGAGCGCCAACCTGCATATTGTCCGAGGGCTGTGCCCAGCGGCACGCCGAGCACGTTGGCCAGGGTCAGGCCGGTGAACATCATGGCAATTGCCTGGGCGCGTTTGTTCGGTGCGACCAGCCCTGCGGCCACCACTGAACCGATGCCGAAGAACGCGCCGTGACACAGCGCCGTCACCACCCGCGCGGCCATCAGCGTGGCGTAGTTCGGCGCCAGTGCGCAGAGCATGTTGCCCAGGATGAACATCAGCGTCATGCCCAGCAGTGTGGCTTTGCGCGGCATGTTGGCGGTGCCGACCGCGAGGATCGGCGCGCCAAACACAACGCCCAGGGCGTAGCCGGTGATCAACAGCCCGGCATGAGGAATGCTCACGGCAAGGTCACGGGCAACGTCGGGCAGCAGGCCCATGATCACGAATTCAGTGGTGCCGATGCCGAAAGCGGCAACAGCGAGGGCTAGCAAAGCGAGTGGCATGCGCAAGGTCTCTGTCGGTAGTCTTGACGCTGTGATCAGGCATACGCAGGCCGGTGTCCGCTCTCGATGAAAGCGGGCAGGGCGGGATTTTTTATTGGAATTAGTCGTGCGCAACTGAGTGCGGCGTGGTCGGTTGCAGTATAAACAGCCACTGACATATGGCGAATCAATTCTCTACCCCCCCCTTGTAGGAGCCGGCTTGCTGGCGATGACCTTCTTAAGGTCGCATCGCCAGCAAGCCGGCTCCTACAAAGGGGGGGCAATAAAAGGAGTGGGCCGTGCTTGCGACGGTGTTGGTGTTGGTGGCGGCGTTGTTGCACGCGGCGTGGAATACCCTGATCAAGTTCAGTGCCGAGCGGCTGCTGGTCGTGGCCTGCATGGACAGCGTGGCGCTGCTCTTTGTCGCCCTGATGCTGCCCTTCGTGGAATTGCCGCCGCTGGACATCTGGCCATGGATTCTGGCCTCGGCGGCGTTCGAATTGCTCTATCGCTATTTGCTGATCCAGGCTTATCGGGTCGGTGATCTGGGGCTGGTCTATCCGTTGATGAGGGGCCTGTCACCGCTGGTGGTGCTTGCCCTCACGCTGATCTTTGCCGGGGAAGTGCTGAGTCATCAGCAGATTTTCGGCATCCTGCTGATTCCTTTTGGCATGTTGTGCCTGCTCTGGCAGGGCGGTGGCGGAGCGCGTCTGCCGTGGTCGATGCTGCCGGTGGTGGTGTTGATCGGCCTGTGCATCGGTTGCTACACCTTCATCGATGGCCAGGCACTGCGGCGCTGGTCGCATCCATTGGATTATCTGGTCTGGGTCACGCTGCTCAGTGCCTGGCCGTTTCCGTTGCTGGCATGGGTGAGCAAGCGGCCGGCGTTCATGCTGTTCTGGCGCGAGCAGTGGCGATTGGGCCTGGCCGTCGGATTCTGCGTGTTGTTCAGCTACGCTCTGGTGCTGTGGGCCATGCAGCTGGGTTCGATTGCCGAAGCGGCGGCGCTGCGCGAGATCAGTGTGATCCTGGTGGTGCTGTTCGGAATGCGTTACCTGAAAGAACCTTTTGGCGGGCCGCGCCTCTTAGCTTGTGGGCTGGTTTTGATCGGCATACTGGTGATGAAATTTTGACCGCCGTTGATGGAATAGAATTTCTATAACTTGAAGAAGGGACTGCGTAATGACGGTTGCTCTGTGGTGCATTTTGATTGCGATTATCCTGCCGTACGTATGCGTTGGCGTTGCGAAGGTCATTGGCGGATACAGGCTGAGCGACAATCATGACCCTCGGGATTTTCTCGATTCGCTGGAAGGTTTGGGTAGACGGGCCAACTCGGCGCAGTTGAACAGTTTTGAGGTGACTCCGGCCTTTGCGGCTGCGGTGATCGTGGCTCACCTGGCTGGCAATGCAGAGCTGGTGACAGTCAATGTGCTGGCGGTGTTGTTCATTACCAGTCGACTGCTTTACATCATTTGCTACCTGGCGGACTGGGCAATGCTGAGGTCGCTGATGTGGTTTGTGGGGATGGGGTTGATCATCAGTTTCTTTGTGGTTTCTGCTTAAAGGCTGGATCAAAAGATCGCAGGTTCCTACGGGGTTTTGAGTCTCTGTAGGAGCTGGCGCAGCCTGCGATCTTTTTGCTGTTAGAGCTTGTCAGCTACCTGCGGCACTTGCGGCAATGCCGCGCCTTTAGGCCAGAGCATCCAGATCTGCCCCTGTTGTTTCATGTCCCCGGCCAATTGCCCGGCCGCCTCGCCGGTGCCCCAGAACAGATCCGCCCGAACCTCGCCGGCAATGGCGCCGCCGGTGTCCTGTGCGGCGACCGGTCGAACCAGTGCCGTGCCGTCCGGCTTGGTGGTGGATAGCCACAACAAACTGCCCAGTGGAATCACCTTGCGATCCACCGCCGCGCTATAGCCTGCGGTCAGCGGCACGTTCAGCGATCCGCGAGGACCTTCGTTGCTGTCCGGGTTGCGAGTAAAGAACACGTAGCTCGGGTTGCTGCCGAGCAGTTCAGGAATGCGTGACGGGTTGGCCTTGGCCCACGTGCTGATGGCGCCCATGGTCACGTCTTCCTTTTTCAGCTCGCCTTGTTCCACCAGCCAACGTCCGATGGGGCGATACGGGTGGCCGTTCTGGTCGGCGTAGGCGATGCGCAGCTGACGCCCGCTATCGAGCTGGATGCGTCCCGAGCCCTGGATTTGCAGGAATTGCAGGTTCATCGGGTCGGTCAGCCAGGCCACAACGGGTGCCTTGACCCCGTTGCTCTCGATAGTGGCTGCATCGTCGTAAGGCTTGAGTACGCGGCCTTCGAGCCGGCCGCGCAGGCGTTTGCCCTTCAACTCCGGATAAATGCTGTCGAGGGAAACGATGATCATGTCTTCGGGCACGCCATACACCGGGACATTCGCCACGTCGGTCTGGGTCAGGCTGCCGGGGTAGACCGGCTCGTAGTAGCCGGTGATCAGGCCGTTCGGGTTGTCATTGGCGGCGCGCAGGCCGTAGACGTCGAGGTTCTGCTTGAGGAAGCCGCGAATGTCGCTGGCGGTTTGCGGAACGTTGGCAGCCGCGGCGCAGGTGCCGCCCCAGACAGCGTCAGCCTTGAGTCGCGCGCAGGCGCTACGCCATGAGCCGAAACCGGCGACGAGGTCGCTGTCGGACACCGCTGGAAGTGCTTCCCACGTGGCGCTGGAGTAGGTGGCCAGGGCATGGGTTTTCGGTTTGTTGTCATCACTTCCGCCGGTGCAACCCGCGAGCACGGCCACCATCGGAAGGGTCCAGGTCAGGCTGTGACGCCAGGCCTTGAAACGGCTGTTCATGGAGTGATTCCTTTGCCGGTTGCCCGAGTGCTCCATGCGCTCAAGCAACCCGTATTGATAATAGGGCTATTGGTCTTTTACCGATCAGGCGAGGATACTGGCCGCCGTTTCCGTGACCTGAAGCCACCATGACTCTTAAAAGACTTTCTGTTGTATTGCTGGCCTGTCTGACACTGACCGCCTGTGGCGGGGTCGACCCCAATTCGCCGCTCGGTCAGCGCAAAGCCATTTTCAAGCAAATGCTCAAGACCGGTGAAGATCTGGGTGGCATGTTGCGTGGCCGTATTGCGTTCGACGGTCCGAAGTTCGCTGAGGGCGCGGTGAAACTTGATGCCCTGTCCCGTGAACCGTGGAAACATTTTCCGCAGGTGCGTGAAGAAGATCACACCAGCGCCACGAGCGATGTCTGGGAACAGCAGGCGCGCTTTCAGGCAATGACTCGTGATCTCGAAACCGCCACCGGTGAATTGGTGATTGCCAGCCAGGTTCAACCCTACAAGGCCAGCAACCTGGGGCCGGCGGTGCAGAAGGTCGAAGATGCTTGCAGTGCCTGTCATAAAGCGTTTCGGGACCATTGATTCAGGAAAGGATCGCAGCCTTCGGCAGCTCCTGCGCCGAACTAATGTAGGCGCTGCCGAAGGCTGCGAACTGTTGATCTCAAGACGCGCAGTTACTGATCCAGCTCATCCAGCGCATCCTGCAATTCCTTGCGGGATTCGGCGAGCTTGTCCTTGCGCTTGTTGATCTTGTCGGGATCGCCTTTTTTCATGGCCTTGTCGAGATCGGCCTGGCGCTGGCTGACTTCGTGCTTGGCGTCGAGCACCTTGTTTTCCCGTTCTTTTTTCAGCGATGCGTCCGTGCAGTTTGCCTCGACTTCGCTCAGAGCCTTTTCCAGACCGGCCTGTTGTTCGAGATTGGCGTGGGATTTGGCCAGTTCGATCTGGTTGATGATGCCTTGCTTCTTGGCGGCGCATCCGGTCAGCCCCGGTGCTTCTTCATCCGCCATCAGCGGAGTGGCCAGCACGCTGCAAAGGGTCAACAGGGCCAGCGGTGAAAGAAGTTTCATAAAAGCTCCATGTAAGAAAGCAAGCGGGGTGGCGATGGCTTGTTTGAGCCGATCGACACCTTGGGGTTCCCGGTGGACGTCGGCTAAAAGCCTTCGATCCCGATGTCACGTAGCGTTTCACTCAAGGCCAGCACCTGCGGATCGCGGAAAAAGGCGTTCAAATGCGCCGCGCGTCCCGGCCCGATACCTGCTTCGGCTTGCCATTGTTCGGTATTTCGTTGCGCCAGTACCTGCCAGGAGTCGGCCAGTTGTGCCTGGCCTGTCGGCGGCAATCCCAGGGCTTTGAGCCAGCGAGCGAACGGGCGTTGTCGGGCGCTGCGGAAACTGTCGGCAAGGCGCGCCGCGCTTCGTTCGCCGAAACCGTCAATGTTAGCAAGCTCTCGGACATCGAGGGTCATCCAATCCAACAGGCTGTTCAGGCGACCTGTTGCAAGAAGTTTTTCCCAGGTACCGGCGCCGACATGGGGCAGGGCCAGACCGTTCTTGCCGCTGAGCCAGGTCAGGCGCGCAAGAAACTGGCTTTCGCAGCCTGGGGTCGGTTGCCAACAGCTCAAAGGGTGAAAGTCTTCGGCTTGCGGCACGTTCAATTCGACACGCTCGGTACTGCGTAACACGACGTCATCAAGCCTTGGAATTGTCAGGCCGGCCAGGCTGATCGAGACTTGGTCACCGGGGCGTATATCCAGCGCCTGCCAGCGCTGTAGCGAGCTGACGCTGACGCGTTTGATCTGCCGGTCATCCAGTTTCACCGGTCGCAGCTCCAGTACCGGAGTGATGCGCCCGGTTCGCCCGATCTGGAAGTGAACCTTGCGCACTTCCGCCAGCGCCTGGGCGAAAGGGTATTTCCAGGCCACGCTCCAGTAAGGCGGTTTCGCCTGCCAGCGTTTGGCGGGTGGGCGCTGGTTCTGCCGCAGGACGATCCCGTCGCTGGCGAAGGGCAGTGCGGAGCGATACCAGTGATCACGCCAGCGCTCAGCGTCAGCCAGTCCATTGACCGGCTGGATGTAGGCGACGGTGTCCGAGAAGCCCAGTTCATTCAATGCAGTTGCCCGTGCGAGCAGGTTCGCCGGGCCTTGGGGCCAGTCCCACGCAAACAGGCCGATCCCCGCGGCTTGTGCGGCATTCAACGTTTTGCGACCCATCAGCCCGGCCACCGTGGCGCGGGCATTAACGCTGCCGTCCCGGGCCTGTATGTGGTTGTCCAAGCGCCAATAGAGCTCGCCCTGCACAAGCAGGTCCAAAGGTTGTGACAACTGTTCGGGAATGGCCTGGATCTGCCGTGCCGCAATCGTCCAGTCCTGCCCCTTCACGCCATCGCCGCGACTGATTGCCTGAGTCAGCAGGCCTTTTCGGTAAATCAGCGTGACTGCCACGCCGTCGATTTTCGGTTGCGCCCAGACATCCGCGCGGTCGCGCAGCCAGTTTTCGACAGCGCGTGCGTCGTGCAGTTTTTCCAGGCCGGTGTGGGCTATGGGGTGTGGGAGTGTGCCACGAGCTGTGCGCAAGGGGTTTGCGGGTGGGGTCAGGTTGAAGCATTGGCGCCAATGGCTCAGTTGCGCCCGGGACTGATCGTAGAGTTCATCGGCAACCAGAGAGCGGCCCTGGCGGTGATAGCTGTCGTCCCAGAGGTCGATTTGCTGTTGCCGTTTGCCGACTTCGTCCAAGGCGCGTTCCGCTGACCAGTCGGGGCAATCCATGGCGCGGGCGCCGAGGCAGGTCAGCATCAGCAGAAAGGCGAAAAACAGGTGCAATGGCGGGAGCATCGTGAGCGTCCTTGCTCAATGAGATGCTTGAAGGTTAGGTCAGGATGGGAGGGTGTCAGGGCTGGGTGTTTTTCCGGGTATTTCGGGAGGCTGTGCCCGCGAAGGCCGCGCCACGGTGTAAAGCCAATCCCAATAAAAAGCCCCGCAGGGCGCGAGCCGTGCGGGGCTTTTGGGTGCAGCAGGAAGTGTTACAGACCGGCAGCGGAACGCAGGGCGTCGGCGCGGTCGGTTTTTTCCCAGGTGAACGTGGTGAAGGTATCGTCGCCCACGGTCTTGGTCGCCGGGGTGCGGCCGAAGTGGCCGTACGCTGCGGTTTCCTGGTACATCGGGTGCAGCAGGTCAAGCATGGTGGTGATCGCGTATGGACGCAGGTCGAACACTTCGCGGACCAGTTTGACGATCTTGTCGTCGCTGATCTTGCCGGTGCCGAAGGTGTTCAGCGAGATCGACGTCGGCTGGGCAACGCCGATGGCGTAGGACACCTGAATCTCGCAACGCTCGGCCAGGCCGGCAGCGACGATGTTCTTGGCCACGTAACGGCCGGCGTAGGCCGCCGAACGGTCAACCTTCGATGGATCCTTGCCGGAGAACGCGCCGCCGCCGTGACGGGCCATGCCGCCGTAGCTGTCGACGATGATCTTGCGACCGGTCAGACCGCAGTCACCTACCGGGCCGCCAATGATGAACTGGCCGGTCGGGTTGATGTGGAACTGGGTGTCCTTGGACAGCAGTTCGGCAGGCAGCACGTGCTTGACGATCAGCTCCATCACGCCTTCGCGCAGGTCGTTGTACGACACTTCCGGGTTGTGCTGGGTCGACAGAACAACGGCGTCGATACCGACAACCTTGCCGTTTTCGTAACGGCAGGTCACTTGCGACTTGGCGTCCGGGCGCAGCCAAGGCAGCAGGCCGGATTTACGGGCTTCGGCCTGGCGCTGAACCAGCTGGTGCGAGAAGGTGATCGGTGCAGGCATCAGCACGTCGGTTTCGTTGCTGGCGTAGCCGAACATCAGGCCCTGGTCGCCGGCGCCCTGATCTTCAGGCTTGGCACGGTCGACACCCTGGTTGATGTCAGGGGACTGCTTGCCGATGATGTTCATCACGCCGCAGGTCGCGCCGTCGAAGCCAACGTCGGAGCTGGTGTAGCCGATGTTGGTGATCACGTCACGAACGATCTGCTCCAGGTCAACCCAGGCCGAAGTGGTGACTTCGCCGGCGATGATGGCCACGCCCGTTTTCACCAGAGTCTCGCACGCCACACGGGCGAACTTGTCTTCAGCAATGATGGCGTCCAGCACCGCATCAGAAATCTGGTCGGCGATTTTGTCCGGATGCCCTTCAGACACGGACTCGGAGGTGAAAAGGGAGTATTCGCTCATCTCGATGTTTTCCTGAAATTACCGATGGTGAGTGTCGCCAGCCGGCCGCTGAAAGTTACGGACCTGGATCTGGAAACCATTACGTAAGCCTACATAGAGGCTTTCCCCGGGAACGAGTCCCGCAGCGGTGGCCCAACGGGCCAGATCGTCCTGTTCAAACCCCAACCAGAGATCACCGCAGGCCTCCTTGGCCCAACTCTGGTTGTGGCTACATAACTCTGTCACTAACAGGCTACCGCCTGGTTGCAGCAAGTGGGCCATGTGCTTGAGCGCATCGGCCGGTGCGGCAAAGTGGTGCAGCACCATGTTCAGCACCACGCAATCGGCCTTGAGGGTGACGCCGTTCAAGGCGTCGGCCAGTTGCAGGCTGACGTTAGTCAGCTTGTCGCGTTCGCAGACCTGGCGCGCCAGTTCGAGCATCGCGGTGCTGTTGTCCAGCGCCGTGACCTCGGTGAAGCGGCGCGCCAGTTCGGGCAGAAATGCGCCGTCTCCGGGGCCGACTTCAATGGCCGTAGCGCCTTGACCGAAGCTCAACTTGTCGAGCAGGGCCACCACGCTGTCGCGGTACTGCGGCAGACCGGCGATAAGGTCTTGCTGGGCGCGAAACTTCTCCGCGACCCGTGAGAAAAAGTCCTGGCTGGCCGCTGCGCGTTGCCCGTGGACCTGTGCGATGCGCGCCAGTACGTCAGTCGGCAGCGTCAGGTTGTCCACTTCGTCGAGCAGCGCGGCGTGAAGTTTGCCGCCCAGCAACCCGGTGTGGGGCAGGGCGCGACGGTAAAAAATCGCGTTGCCTTCACGGCGGGTCGCCACCAGGTCGGCCTGGGCCAGTACTTTGAGGTGGTGGCTCATGCCTGACTGGCCGATGCCGAAGATCTGCGCCAGTTCCAGCACGCCGAACGAGTCGTTGGCCAGTGCGCGCAATACATTCAACCGCAGAGGGTCGCCGCCAGCCTTGCACAGGGCCGCCAGCTCATCGCAATCGTCATGTTGAATGGAAGGCACGCGTAAGTTCATAGGGCCGGCAGTCTAGTCATGGGTCGAAAGCATCGCAAGAGCAATATCAAAAAGTTTTGATATTGCTCGATAGATGGCACTTCTCGACGTTAGCTTCAGTCAACAAACGAACGGCGGAAAGGTTTCACCAGGCGAAACCGTCGTTATCCGTTGGAAAAACGCCTCCAGATGACTATCTGTCATTGCCCCGAGGCGTCCGGGTGAGGGAAAATGCTCGCCTTTTTTCCGATTCGTTTTAATCAAGCCCCCAGGAGAACAGCGATGCCTAGCCGTCGTGAGCGTGCCAACGCCATTCGTGCCCTCAGCATGGATGCCGTGCAAAAAGCCAACAGCGGCCATCCGGGTGCCCCTATGGGTATGGCGGATATCGCCGAAGTACTTTGGCGCGACTACCTGAAGCACAACCCGAGCAATCCATCCTTCGCCGACCGTGACCGCTTCGTGCTGTCCAACGGCCACGGCTCGATGCTGATCTATTCGCTGCTGCACCTGACCGGCTACGACCTGTCGATCGAAGATCTGAAGCAGTTCCGCCAACTGCACAGCCGCACCCCGGGTCACCCGGAACTCGGCTACACCCCGGGTGTTGAAACCACCACCGGTCCTTTGGGCCAAGGCCTGGCCAACGCCGTGGGTTTCGCCCTGGCTGAAAAAGTCCTGGCGGCGCAGTTCAACCGTCCGGGCCATAACATCGTCGACCACCACACCTATGTGTTCCTGGGTGATGGCTGCATGATGGAAGGCATTTCCCACGAAGTCGCTTCCCTGGCCGGTACCCTGGGCCTGGGCAAGCTGATCGCTTTCTACGATGACAACGGCATCTCCATCGACGGCGAAGTCGAAGGCTGGTTCACCGATGACACGCCGAAGCGCTTCGAATCCTACAACTGGCAAGTGATCCGCAATGTCGACGGTCACGATCCGGAAGAGATCAAGACCGCGATCGACACTGCCCGCAAAAGCGAGCAGCCGACCCTGATCTGCTGCAAGACCACCATCGGCTTCGGTTCGCCGAACAAGCAAGGCAAGGAAGACTGCCACGGCGCCCCGCTGGGTGACGCGGAAATCGCCCTGACCCGTGCGGCGCTGAAATGGAACCACGGCCCGTTCGAAATCCCGGCCGACATCTATGCCGAATGGGATGCCAAGGAAACCGGTCGCGCTGCCGAAGCCGAGTGGGACCAGCGTTTCGCGGCCTACTCCGCGGCCTTCCCGACCGAAGCCAACGAACTGGTGCGTCGTCTGAGCGGTGACCTGCCAGCTGACTTCAGCGAAAAAGCCTCGGCCTACATCGCCGAAGTGGCGGCCAAAGGCGAAACCATCGCCAGCCGTAAAGCCAGCCAGAACGCCCTGAACGCGTTCGGCCCGCTGCTGCCTGAGTTCCTCGGCGGTTCGGCTGACCTGGCCGGTTCCAACCTGACCCTGTGGAAAGGTTGCAAAGGCGTCACTGCCGAAGACGCCAGCGGCAACTACATGTACTACGGCGTGCGCGAATTCGGCATGACCGCGATCATGAACGGCGTTGCCCTGCACGGCGGCCTGGTGCCTTACGGCGCGACCTTCCTGATGTTCATGGAATACGCCCGCAACGCAGTGCGCATGTCCGCTCTGATGAAGCAGCGTGTGATCCACGTCTACACCCACGACTCCATCGGTCTGGGCGAAGACGGCCCGACTCACCAGCCAATCGAGCAACTGGCCAGCCTGCGCTGCACGCCGAACCTCGACACCTGGCGTCCAGCCGATGCTGTTGAATCGGCCGTGAGCTGGAAATACGCACTGGAGCGCAAGGACGGTCCTTCGGCCCTGATCTTCTCGCGTCAGAACCTGCAGCACCAAACCCGTGATGCCGGCCAGATCGCCGACATCAGCCGTGGTGGTTATGTGCTGAAAGACTGCGCTGGCGAGCCAGAGCTGATCCTGATCGCTACCGGTTCGGAAGTCGGCCTGGCTGTTCAAGCCTTCGACAAACTGACCGAGCAGGGCCGCAAGGTTCGCGTGGTTTCCATGCCATGCACCAGCGTCTTCGATGCCCAGGACGCCGGCTACAAGCAATCGGTTCTGCCGTTGCAGGTCAGCGCCCGTATCGCCATCGAGGCTGCTCACGCAGACTACTGGTACAAGTACGTGGGCCTGGAAGGCCGCGTGATCGGCATGACCACCTACGGCGAGTCGGCGCCTGCGCCTGCCTTGTTCGAAGAGTTCGGTTTCACCCTGGAAAACATCCTGGGTCAGGCTGAAGAGCTGCTGGAAGACTAAAGCACAACGCGGTGTTCTAACGAACACCGCGGTCTCCTGTAGGAGCTGGCTTGCCAGCGAAGGCGTCCGTTCAGGCAGCATTTATGTTGACGCTGATGACCCCATCGCTGGCAAGCCAGCTCCTACAGGGGTTGTGTTGTTAGCGAATACTATCGAGAACCCCATGCCTCAACCGCGTCCTTACAAAGTTGCACTCAACGGCTACGGCCGGATTGGTCGTTGCGTCTTGCGTGCGTTGTTTGAGCGAGGCGACAAGGCCGGGTTTGAAATTGTCGCGATCAACGATCTGGCGGACATGGCCAGCATCGAATACCTGACACGCTTTGACTCCACTCACGGGCGTTTTCCCGGCGAAGTGAGGGTCGATGGCGATTGTCTGCATATTAATGGCGACTGCGTGAAGGTCCTGCGCAGTGCCACCCCCGAAGGCATCGATTGGGCGTCCCTGGGCGTCGATCTGGTGCTGGAGTGCTCCGGCGCTTACAACACGCGCGAAGACGGCCAGCGGTTCCTCGACGCCGGCGCCCCGCGCGTGCTGTTTTCCCAGCCGATGGCCAGCGAGACCGATGTCGACGCCACCATCGTCTACGGCGTGAACCAGGACTGCCTGACCGGCGACGAACTGCTGGTGTCCAACGCGTCCTGCACCACCAACTGCGGCGTGCCGCTGTTGCGTCTGTTGAATCAGGCCATTGGTCTGGATTACGTGTCGATCACCACCATTCACTCGGCGATGAACGATCAGCCGGTCATCGATGCCTATCACCACGAAGACCTGCGCCGCACCCGTTCGGCGTTCCAGTCGGTGATCCCGGTGTCCACCGGTCTGGCGCGCGGCATCGAACGCCTGTTGCCGGAACTTGCCGGGCGAATTCAGGCCAAAGCCGTGCGGGTGCCGACGGTTAACGTGTCCTGCCTCGACATTACGATGCAGACCGCCACCGCGACCGACGCCACCGAGGTCAACCGAATCCTGCGCGAAGCTGCCACCAGCGGCCCGCTCAAAGGCTTGCTGGCCTACACCGAGTTGCCTCACGCCAGTTGTGATTTCAACCATGACCCACATTCGGCCATCGTCGATGCCAGTCAGACCCGCGTTTCCGGCCCACGGCTGGTGAACATCCTGGCCTGGTTCGACAACGAATGGGGGTTTGCAAACCGAATGCTCGATGTTGCAGAACACTATCTGCACACAGCCTCTACAAAACCTGCTCTCTAAGAACAGCTATTCAGGAAGTGCGACCCATGACCGTGTTGAAGATGTCCGACCTCGATCTGCAAGGTAAGCGCGTATTGATTCGCGAAGACCTCAACGTCCCAGTCAAGGACGGTGTTGTCACCAGCGATGCGCGAATCCTGGCCTCGCTGCCGACCATCAAGCTGGCCCTGGAAAAAGGCGCGGCCGTGATGGTTTGCTCGCACCTTGGCCGTCCGACCGAAGGCGAGTTCTCGGCCGAGAACAGCCTCAAGCCAGTCGCTGACTACCTGAGCAAGGCTCTGGGTCGTGAAGTGCCGCTGGTGGCGGATTACCTGGGCGGCGTCGACGTGAAAGCGGGCGACATCGTGCTGTTCGAAAACGTGCGCTTCAACAAAGGCGAGAAAAAGAACGCTGACGAACTGGCCCAGCAATACGCCGCCCTGTGCGACGTGTTCGTGATGGACGCCTTCGGCACCGCTCACCGTGCCGAGGGTTCGACCCACGGCGTGGCCAAGTTCGCCAAAGTCGCTGCTGCCGGCCCGTTGCTGGCTGCTGAACTGGATGCACTGGGCAAAGCCCTGGGTGCCCCGGCCCAGCCAATGGCTGCCATTGTTGCCGGCTCCAAGGTGTCGACCAAACTCGACGTGCTGAACAGCCTGAGCCAGATCTGCAACCAGTTGATCGTGGGCGGCGGCATTGCCAACACCTTCCTGGCCGCTGCCGGTCACCCGGTCGGCAAATCCCTGTACGAGCCGGACCTGCTGGACACCGCTCGCGCCATCGCCGCCAAGGTCAGCGTGCCGCTGCCGGTTGACGTGGTCGTTGCCAAGGAATTCGCTGAAAGCGCGACGGCCACCGTGAAGCTGATCGCTGACGTCGCTGCCGACGACATGATCCTGGACATCGGCCCGCAGACCGCGGCGAACTTCGCCGAACTGCTGAAGTCGTCGCAAACCATCCTGTGGAACGGTCCGGTTGGCGTGTTTGAATTCGATCAGTTCGGTAACGGCACCAAAGTCCTGGCCCAGGCCATCGCGGACAGCGCGGCGTTCTCCATTGCGGGTGGCGGCGACACCCTGGCGGCCATCGACAAGTATGGCGTTGCCGAGCAGATCTCCTACATTTCTACCGGTGGCGGCGCGTTCCTCGAATTCGTCGAAGGCAAAGTGTTGCCAGCCGTTGAAGTCCTGGAAAGCCGGGCCAAGGCCTGAGGGTCGCCCGTTTGACCAGGCAAGGGAGTGTTGAAATGGTCAAGACGTTAGTGCTGTTGATCGTCGCGGGTTCGCTGGCGGCTTGCGGGAGTAACCCGAAAGCCACGCCGGAACCTGCGCCTTCCGGCTCGGAAAAAAACTGCTACCAGGCCGACTGGCAGGCGGAAACCAACCCGGTGCTCAACAAGCGGTCCGGGCCTGATGGCCTGGACAAATACGAGACACAGACTCCCGCCAAGGAACATGGCTGCCCCTGACGGGTCTGACTCTTTACTCAGGGCTGGCGGCGTGTGCCGTCGGTCGAGGGACACGGATGAAAGGTTTTATCGCCGTTGCGGCACTGGCATTACTGGCAGGATGCGCCTATTTGAACCCGTTCCAGTCGTCCGCCCCTGTGGATAACTGGACCACCTGGACCTGTGACAGTCAGGCCAAGGTGCTATGGCGCTTCACCGACGACAGCCGCAAGGAAGTCGACGTGCGCCTGGGTGGTGCCGACCAGGTTTATCGCCTGAAAGAGGAACCGGGTGCGTCGGGTGCGCTGTACAGCAACGACATGCTGGCGTTTCACATAAAAGGTGAGGAAGGCCTGGTTTACTGGGTCGCCACCAATGATTTGATTGGCCGTGGCTGCAAGGCCGAATAACAACGCAAACCCTGTAGGAGCTGGCTTGCCAGCGATGAGGCCCTTGAGGCATGCACTGTCCAGGCGGACGCCATCGCCGGCAAGCCGGCTCCTACAAGGGATGAGTTGAGCAATTAGCGAATTCGCAGGCCGGGCCAACCCCCGATCTGCAATAACTTGAATAGCCGCCGCCGCTCCGGCAGGCTGGCACGATTAACGACCCTCAACCGGGAGAGATACACACAATGGCACTTATCAGCATGCGCCAGATGTTGGACCACGCAGCCGAGTTCGGCTACGGCGTTCCAGCTTTCAACGTCAACAACCTTGAGCAGATGCGCGCCATCATGGAAGCCGCTGACAAGACTGACTCCCCGGTGATCGTCCAGGCTTCGGCCGGTGCTCGCAAATACGCCGGCGCGCCGTTCCTGCGTCACCTGATCCTGGCAGCCATCGAAGAGTTCCCGCACATCCCGGTGTGCATGCACCAGGACCACGGCACCAGCCCTGACGTCTGCCAGCGCTCCATTCAACTGGGCTTCAGCTCGGTGATGATGGACGGCTCCCTGGGCGAAGACGGCAAGACCCCGACCGACTACGACTACAACGTCCGTGTTACCCAACAAACCGTTGCCTTGGCTCACGCCTGTGGCGTTTCGGTAGAAGGCGAGCTGGGTTGCCTGGGTTCGCTGGAAACCGGCATGGCCGGTGAAGAAGACGGCATCGGCGCTGAAGGCGTTCTGGATCACAGCCAAATGCTGACCGACCCGGAAGAAGCCGCTGACTTCGTAAAACGCACTCAGGTGGATGCCCTGGCCATCGCCATCGGCACCAGCCACGGCGCGTACAAGTTCACCAAGCCGCCTACCGGCGACGTGCTGGCCATCGACCGCATCAAGGAAATCCACAAGCGCATTCCGAACACTCACCTGGTGATGCACGGTTCGTCTTCGGTTCCGCAAGAGTGGCTGGCGATCATCAACCAGTACGGCGGCGACATCAAAGAAACCTACGGCGTTCCGGTTGAAGAAATCGTCGAAGGCATCAAGCACGGCGTGCGCAAGGTCAACATCGACACCGACCTGCGCCTGGCGTCCACCGGCGCCATGCGTCGCCTGATGGCCACCAACCCGAGCGAGTTCGACCCGCGTAAATTCTTCGGCGCCACCGTCACCGCCATGCGCGACGTGTGCATCGCTCGCTACGAAGCCTTCGGCACTGCCGGCAACGCTTCGAAGATCAAGGCGATCTCGCTGGAAGGCATGTATCAGCGTTACCTGAAAGGTGAGTTGAACGCCAAGGTCAACTAAGCCTTAGCGTTTGAGTCGCATAAAAAACCCGCCGAAAGGCGGGTTTTTTGTGGGCGATGATCCGACTTTGTGGCGTTACTTGTCGTGATCAATATCCAGCTTGCTGAACGTCACCTTCCCGCCTTCGCTGGTGTACCCGGTGTTGTCCTGCACATAGACCCCGGCCTTGAAGTACAGCGGTTTCTCGCGCCAGGTCGTGCTGATGTTGGTGTCCCACGTGTAGCCCGCCGCGCTGATGCCCAATGCGCCGCCGGGGCTGAGGTGAATGAGGTAGGAAAATTCGCGGTCGAGTTTGACGCCGGTGGCGATGGTGATTACCCGTCCTGTGTCGTCATAGGGGTGCATGCGCACTTTGGCGACGATGTTGCCTGTCTCGGTGTCGGTCTTGTACTGGTACTCCACCTTCACCATGGGTTTTTGACTTTGATAGGCATGGATCTGGCCGATGACAATCTTCCCCGAACTCGGCACCTGGTTCACTGCCAGGGTGGCGCGCAAGGTGTTGTCGGCGTCGGGGTAGTACCAGTTGCGCAGGGTGCCGTTGCTGTAGGTTTCACGCAGTTCTGTGCGGGGATAAATAGCATTTTCGGTTCGTGAGCCGGTCACCGGCGTCCAGAAAAACAATGTGCCGGTATCGGAATGGAAGTACTGATCCTTGAAGCCGTCTACCAGTTTGGAGGTTTCTACTGTGTACGGCGGGCTGCCAACGGGGACGCTTAGGTTCCAGGTTGCGAGATCGATCATGTAGGTTCTTCCATTTTGGTCGTGCTGCACGGGCGTGCCAGAAGCTCTAGCCCGCACCTTTTGGGGCGGTCTTTATAAGCGCAGAGGGGTGTTTTGTTAACGCCCGTCTGGCGGTTCGTTGGCGCCAACATCCTGTCGAAATGCCATCCTTCCCGGTTTTAGCGGGCTGTAGAGGTGACCGTTAGTCGGCGAGTTAACCCTTTGGTTAGGTGATGGCGCTCTGATGGCTTCTGCTTTTTTGGATCCAGGTCTAGAGTAATGGCTTAGTATTTGTCCGGTTTTCACGAGAAGCCGGCCTGGCCTCGCACAAAGAGAAGCAGCATGGAATGCGCGCAACCCACGTCCGTCGAAGGCAACTCAACGTTACTGATTGTCGACGACTACCCTGAAAACCTGATCAGCATGCGCGCGTTGTTGCAGCGTCAGGACTGGCAGGTCATTACCGCCGCCTCGGGTTTCGAGGCGCTCGGCTTGTTGCTTGAGCATGATGTCGACCTGGTGCTGCTGGACGTGCAGATGCCGGGCATGGACGGATTTGAAGTGGCCCGCCTGATGCGCGGCAGCCAGCGAACCCGTCTCACACCGATCATCTTCCTGACCGCCAATGAGCAGTCGCCGGATGCGGTAATCAAGGGTTACGCCAGTGGTGCCGTGGATTACCTGTTCAAACCCTTCGATCCGCAGATCCTCAAACCCAAGGTCCAGGCGCTGCTCGAACATCAGCGCAATCGCCGACAACTGCAGCGTCTGAGCCACGATCTGGAGAGCGCACGCGCCTTCAATGCTTCGGTGCTGGATAACACCGCCGAAGGGATCCTGGTGTTGGGTGAGGACGGGGTCATTCGCTTCGCCAACCCGGCCATGTCGCGGCTGCTCAACGCGACGGTGCAGGAGCTGCAAGGCAAAGAGTTTCTCGACTACCTGCAAAAACCGCATTTTCCAATCTGGGCCGATTCCGAATTTTTCGCCGGTTACAAACGTCGCGAGACTTTGCGTCTGCACGACGCCGTATTGCGCACGGCGCCCGGTCAGCAAGTGCCAGTGGCGTTGTCCTGCGCGCCACTGCCCTCCGAACAGCACGCGATGGTGGTGACCGTGCTGGACATGTCGGTGGTGCGTCATCTGCATCAGCAACTGGAGTTTCAGGCGGTCACCGACCCGCTGACCGGTTTGCTCAATCGCCGGGGTTTTTACCAGACGGCGGAAAACCTGCTGCTGCGGGGCGAGCGCTCCGGGAGTGCCTGGGTGCTGCTGTATCTGGACCTCGACGGCTTCAAGCGCGTCAACGATTCCCTGGGGCACGATGCCGGTGACCGTGTGTTGCGTTGGGTGTCCGAACAGTTGAAATCCTGCTTGCGGCCCTTCGACATTCTGGCCCGCATGGGGGGCGATGAGTTCACCGCGCTGCTGGATCTGGAGTTCCCCGAGCAAGCGGCCAAGATTGCCGAAAAGCTCATTGAGCGGGTGTCGATCTGTCAGCAGATCGATGGCCTGGATATGGCCTTGGGGGCCAGCATCGGCATTGCCACGTTCCCCGATTGCGGTGCCAACCTGGATGGGCTGCTGCGGGCGGCTGACATCGCCATGTATGAAGCCAAGCGCGCCGGGCGTCAGCAATATCGTTTCTACGATCATGACATGAACGGGCGGGCACGCTCGCGGCTGATGCTTGAAGACAGCGTGCGCACCGCCATCGAGAACCGTGATTTCAACCTGGTGTATCAACCTCAGGTGTCGATTGTCGACGGGCGGATTCGCGGGTTCGAGGCCTTGCTGCGCTGGCAGCACCCGAGCGTCGGCGATGTGCCGCCGGGTCTGTTTTTACCTTTGCTGGAAGAAGCGCGGCTGATCAGTCGTCTGGGCAGCTGGATTTACCATTGCAGCGCAGGCCAGCGTAAAGCCTGGGAAACACTGTTTACCGAAGACCTGGTCGTGGGCGTCAGTTTGAGCAGCACGCAGTTCGGCATGCCCAATCTGGCCACTGAATTGCGCCAGGTGCTTGAGCGTCATGGCTTGCAGGCGCGTCATCTGGAGCTCGAGGTCACGGAAGAAGCCTTGATGCACAACCCTGAAGAGACGCGTAAACAACTGCGTCTGCTGCGCAACCTGGGGGTGCGTGTGGCGCTGGATGATTTCGGCTGCGGACATTGCTCGCTGTCGCATCTGCGCGACCTGGAACTGGACACCCTCAAGCTCGACCGTCACTTGATCGCCCGGCTGCCGGATTCCGTTCGAGACGCGGCACTGGTGCGCAGTGTGATCGACCTGTGCAAACAGTTCGGCATGCTGGTGATTGCCGAAGGGGTGGAAACGGTCGCGCAATATGAGTGGCTGCAAGCCAATGGCTGCGAGTATGTACAAGGGTTTCTGGTGGCGCGACCGATGACGTCTGAAGACGCCGGTGAGTTTGTACAGCCCTTCGACTGGAGCGCGCTGACCCGCTGAATTCGCTACACTGGCGACCTTTTAGTGATCTGTATTGCCGCCCCGATGACCGCGTTGAAATACCTCCAGGCTTATCCCGCCAACTTGCAGGACCAGGTGCGACAGCTGATCGCCGACGGTCGGCTGGGCGATTACCTGACCCAGCGTTACCCGGAAAAGCACGGGGTGCAGAGCGACAAGGCGCTGTACACCTATGCGCTGGACCTCAAGCAGGAATACCTGCGAAATGCCCCGTCTATCGACAAAGTGCTGTTCGACAATCGTCTGGACCTGACTCACCGCGCGTTGGGCCTGCACACCACGATTTCCCGGGTGCAGGGCGGCAAGCTCAAGGCCAAGAAGGAAATCCGCATCGCTTCGTTGTTCAAGGAAGCACCGTCCGAGTTCCTGAAAATGATCGTCGTGCATGAGCTGGCGCACTTCAAGGAATCGGACCACAACAAGGCGTTCTACAAACTGTGCGAACACATGCTGCCGGGGTATCACCAGGTCGAATTTGATGTGCGGGTCTACCTGACGTGGCGGGATCTGTAGGCGCTGCCGCAGGCTGCGATCTTTTAAGGAGTATTGGATGGACGTGAGCAAGACCAAAAGCAGCTTCTATCGCCGCTTGTACGTGGCGTACCTGATCGACAGCGGGCTGGCCAGCAGCGTGCCGTCGCTGACCGAAGTCACCGGCATGCCCCGGCGCACGGCGCAGGACACCATCGCGGCGTTGGCGGATCTGGATATCGTCTGCGAATTCGAGCAGGAAGAAGGCGCACGCAACCATGCGGGGCGTTATCGGATTCGCGAGTGGGGGGCGATTGATCGCGGTTGGATCGAGCGTAATCTGCGGCAGATCAAGGCGGTGTTGGAGTATCCCTGAGATTTGCCTTGCCTGAGCTGACGCCATCGCGAGCAAGCTCGCTCCTGCAGTAATCGCGTTTGGATCAAAATCACTCAATCCAATCGGTACCCTGCGGGAGCTGGCCTGCCAGCGATGGGGTCGTCAGGGACGGCGCATTCCAATGTGTGGAATGCCATCCTCGACAAACTCCTCACCTGTCACGACAAACCCGTACCGCCCGTAATACCCCTGCAAATGCGTCTGGGCCGAGAGGTAAATCGGCGTTTGCGGCCAGCGTTCTTCAATCTGCTCCAGCGCCTGGTCCATCAACGTGTGTCCAAGCCCGGCGCCACGTGCGTGCGGGGCGATGATCACTCGGCCAATCACCACGTCCCCGCCTTGCAGTTCCGGGTCGAGCAGCCGCAGATAGGCCACCAGTTGATTGCCGTCCCAGGCCATCAAGTGGCAGGTGTCACCTTCCAGGTCCTGGCCATCCACGTCTTGATAAGCGCATTGCTGCTCAACGATGAACACCTCGGCGCGCAGCTTCAAAATGGCATAGAGCTGTTCTTTGCCCAGGTCGCTGTGATGCTTGCAGATCCAATCGACTGTCATGTTTTGATTCCCTGAAAACGTCGCTCCGATACTAAGCGCACTCGCGCCAGAAGTCTTTATGGCGGAGGAATCTGTAACAAAGGCCAAAATGCCATCATTCGATTCTCGCGGCCTTGTCGTCTTTGTGTAATCTGCAATGCAGCGCTGTGCAGTGGTTCCCATGAGCCAAGGTTTGCAAGACGAGCCTTGGGGTTTTGGCTGAAAACAAGAAGGGCTGACCGCCCGCTAAGGACTTTCTAGCATGCCGCGATTGCATCGAGCCTTTGCCTTGACTGGATTGCTGTTGCTGGCTCAGGGGGTGGCAGCAGAAAAGCTGCGCCTGGTTGCTGATGCCTGGCCACCTTTTACCGATGCCACGCTCGTCAATGGTGGCTTGGCCACGGATATTGTCAGCACTGCATTGGCCAGGGCCGGTTATGCCAGTGAATTTGAGCAGGTGCCTTGGGCCCGGGCGCTGATGGGATTGGGCGAAGGGCGATACGACGTGCTCGTCAACGCCTGGTACAACGACGAGCGCAAAAAGCTGGGTCAGTTTTCCAGCGAGTACCTGCTCAACCGCGTGCGCTTTCTCAAGCGCAAAGACGCGCCGATCGAGTACAACAGTTTGCAGCAACTGCACACTTACCCGATTGCGATCGTGCGCGGTTATGCCTATTCACCGGCGTTCGATAAAGACGAATCCCTGCAGAAAGTCCCGGTGCACAGCTTCGCCATGGCGGTGCGCATGCTCGCTGCCGATCGGGTCAAGTTGACCCTTGAAGACGAATACGTCGCGCGCTATTACCTGGCCCGTGAAGCGCCCAGTGTGCGTAACGCGGTTGAGTTTCTGCCGAGGCCTCTGAGTGAGAACAGCCTGCACATCCTGGTCAGCCTGAAGAACCCCAGGCACAAGCAAATCGTCGCCGGTTTTGAGCGGGAGATCGCGGCGATGAAGGCGGACGGGAGTTATGCCAAATTGATGAGGCAGCATGGGATGTGAGTAGGCGGGTCCAGAATCCATGTTGTTTTTGCCAGCCTCATCGCGGGCAAGCCCACTCCCACAGTGGGCGAACGCAAAACGTGTGACCACCAGATAACCCTGTGGGAGCAGGCTTGCCAGCGATTGCGTCGGTCCGGACAGCGAAAATCTCAACCCTCACGGCTGTCCTTGATCAGGTGCGCCGCCAATGTCCGCAGCGGCCCAAGCTGCCGACAGATCAACGCCAATTGCGTCTGCACCAGTCGCTGGCCTTCATCGATCTCATCCGGCATCTGCTCAAGCGTGTCGGCCAGCGCTTCCTCTTCATCACTCTGAATCGCCACCGAGGATTTGCTCGCCAACCCTTGCGCGATCTCGTCGATGCTGGCGGCCAGCTTCGCGCCAGCGCCTTCGATCAATTGCTCGCGCACGTCCGCCGGCAGCGGGGTTTCCCGATGCGCGCCCAGGCCTGAGAGGTAACTGAGCAGCGTGTGTGACAGCACCAGGAAACGGAAACCCACGTCCGCCTCCTTACGGAAATGCCCCGGCTCCATCAGCATGTTGGCCAGGGTGGTCGACAGCGCGGCATCGGCGTTGTGCGCGTTGCGGCGGGCCAGGCGATAGGCCAGGTCGTCACTTTTGCCATCAGCGTATTGCTGCATGATCTGGCGCAAGTAAATGCTGTTGCAGGACAACGTATTGGCCAGCACCTTGTTCAGGCGTCGACCCTGCCAGTCCGGCAGGAACAGGAACACCGCCAGCCCGGCGATCAGGCTGCCAAGCAAGGTATCGAACAATCGCGGCAGGAACAGCCCGTAACCATCGCCGACCTGATTGAAGCAGAACAGCACCATCAAGGTGATCGCTGCTGTCGCCAAGGTGTAGCGGGTGGTGCGGTTGGTAAAGAACACCACGCCGGCGGCAATGGCGAAGCACGACTGGATCAGCGGATTGGGGAACAGGTCGAACAGCGCCCAGGCCAGGGTCAGGCCAATGGCGGTGCCGATGATCCGTTGACCGAGTTTGCGGCGGGTCGCGCCGTAATTCGGTTGGCAGACAAACAGCGTCGTCAGAATGATCCAGTAACCTTGGGACGGGTGGATCAAATGCACCATGGCGTAGCCGATGCACAAGGCCAGGGGCAATCGCAGGGCATGACGGAACAGCAGGGAAGTCGGCGTCAGCTGTGTGCGTAACCGCAGCCATACGTCCTTGAGGCTGCGTGGCGAGCGATCGAGCAGGCTGCTGTCAGTGGCATCGGCCAGGGCGTCGGGGTTGCTGGCGTCGCTGAGCAAACGGTCGAGAGTGCCAAGGTTGGCCGCCAGCGCCCGCAACGAGCGCAGCAAGCCGCGCCAGGCCGGGTTGCTCTGGACGCGCAGGTGTTCGAGAGAAGCATCAAGATCGCTCAAGGCTTCGGCGAAGCTGGCGTCGTAGGTGAACGGCTGGCGCATCTGGATCGATTCGGCCAGGGCCCGGCAGGCCTTGCCTTGCTGGCGCAGCAGGCGCTGACAGCGGAACAGCACGTCACTGTGGAAAAACGCTTCCGCCAGCGCGTTATAGGGGTAGTGCGAGGAACTGGCGCGCTCGTGGATGTCCTGGGCGAGGAAATACAGCTTCAGGTAGCGACTGACTTTCGAGCCCGGACGACCGTTGCCGACCCGGTGCAGGATGATTTCCTTGGCCGCGTTCAATGCGGCGACGACGCGCCCGTTTTGCTGGGCCAACTCCAGTCGACGTGCCTCGACGTCCAACTGGCGAATGGGTTCAAGCAGCGACGATTTCAGCTTCAGGTAAAACCCCAGCTCCCGGAACAACCGCGCCAGGCTCTGCTGCACCGGTTGATTGGAAAACAGCGCCTGCCACAACACCGACAGCAAGCCGTACCAGGCCGCGCCGGCCACCAGCAACACCGGTTCGTGCCAGAAGTCGGTGACCGCGCCACCGCGCTGGTCCACACCGATCATGGTGTAGACCGACAGAATCAGCGTCGCTGAGGCAATCGCGCCATAGCGTTCGCCCAGCGCGCCGAGCATGGTCAGGCAGAACGCGGCGAGGGCGAAAGCGATGACGAAGAGATAGGGGTAGGGGAAGAGCAGTTCGACGGACAGGGCGGCAACGGCAAAACACACCAGCGTCACCGCCAGCGCGTTGAGACGGCCCTGCCAACTGTCGTCGGTTTCGGCCAGGGCGCTGGCGATAATCCCCAGGAACAAGGGAATCAGCAGCCCCATTTCATCCTGATACCAACACAGCGCCATGGTGCCGGTCAGGGCAATGAACACCCGCACACTGTAGCTGAATTTATCCAGCGCCCACAGGCGCCGCAGAGACTGACGGAACGAAGTCGATGACATGAAGTGCGAAGGCCTTCCGAGGCAATGACGCTAAATTGAGCCACTAATGACGCCGACGCAATGGCGTCGATCACATCAGACAGCAAAATCTGTTCCTTCCCTGTGACACACGGCATTTGTAGGAGCCGGCTTGCTGGCGATGAATGATCATGCGGTCTGCCTGGTAGACCGTGTTGTCCGCATCGCTGGCAAGCCAGCTCCTACAGGGCTTTGGGTGTCAGACGTATTGCGCAGCCGCGTAGCCCGAGGCCCAGGCCCACTGGAAATTGAATCCGCCTAAATGCCCGGTCACGTCGAGCACTTCGCCGATGAAGTACAGGTCTGGGCTTTTCAGCGATTCCATGGTCTTGGACGACACTTCATTGGTGTTGACGCCGCCAAGGGTCACCTCGGCCGTGCGATAGCCTTCAGTGCCGGCGGGCACGACTTTCCAGCTCGCCAGTTTTTCAGCGATGGCGGCCATTTCTGCGTGGGTGTACTGCTTCATCGGTTTGGAGACGAACCAGTTGTCCGCCAGCAAGTTGGCCATCTTCTTGGTGAAGATTTCACCGAGCAGGGTTTTCAGCTCGCTGTTGGGGCGTTCAGCTTGCTGTTGTTGCAGCCAGCCCGGCACGTCGTGATCAGGCATCAGGTTGATCTCGACCGTGTCACCGGATTCCCAGAACGAAGAAATCTGCAAAATCGCCGGGCCGCTGAGGCCGCGGTGGGTGAACAGGATGTTCTCGCGGAAACTCTGCTCGTTGCAGCTCACCAGGCAATCGACCGACGTACCCGACAGCTCGGTGCACAGTTCCTTGAGCTGATCGGTGATGGTAAACGGCACCAGGCCGGCGCGGGTCGGCAACAACTCGTGGCCGAACTGCTTGGCCACTTGATAACCAAAACCGGTGGCGCCCAGGGTCGGGATCGACAGACCGCCAGTGGCGATCACCAGGGATTCGCACGTCACTTGGCCAAGCGTTGTATCCAGCAAGTAGCCTTTTTCAAGCTTCTCGATGGTCTGGATCGACGTGTCCAGGTGCAGGCTGACGCCAACCTGGTCGCACTCGTTGAGCAGCATTTCCAGGATGTCGCTGGATTTGTTATCGCAGAACAACTGGCCGAGTTTTTTCTCGTGGTACGGCACACCGTGCTTGGCCACCATGCCAATGAAATCCCACTGGGTATAGCGGGCCAGGGCAGATTTGCAGAAGTGCGCGTTTTGCGAAAGGAAATTGCTCGGTTCGGTGTACATGTTGGTGAAATTGCAGCGGCCACCGCCCGACATCAGGATTTTCTTGCCGGCCTTGTTGGCATGGTCGAGCAACAACACCTTGCGCCCGCGCCCGGCGGCGGTCAGCGCACACATCAACCCTGCGGCGCCAGCGCCAATGATCACGACTTCGGTAGAGCGCAAAACGGTGTCCTCACAAATTTTTAATCAAACGCAAAACCTGTAGGAACCGACTTGCTGGCGATGCAGACGCTGCGGTCCATCAGGTCGACCGCGTCATCGTTCATCGCCAGCAAGCCGGCTCCTACAGTGAATCAGAGGATACGAACGCGCAACGAACGGCCCTTGATCTTGCCGTCGTTCAAACGCTGCAGGGCCTGCTTGGCGACGCTGCGATCCACGGCCACGTAAGCCTGGAAGTCGAAGATCGCGATCTTGCCGACCTGGGCACCGGGGATGCCGGCGTCACCGGTCAGGGCGCCAAGGATGTCACCTGGGCGAACCTTGTCTTTACGGCCGGCGCCAATGCACAGGGTGCTCATCTGCGGCAGCAGCGGACCGCCGCCCTGGGAGACGAGGTTGTCCACCTGATCCCAGGTCAATGGCGTTTTCTGCAACAGTTCGATGGCCTGCGCACGCTGCGCTTCGGACGGCGCGACCAGGCTGATGGCGAGGCCTTTCTCACCGGCACGACCGGTACGGCCGACGCGGTGGATGTGGATTTCCGAATCACGGGCCAGCTCGACGTTGATCACCATGTCCAGGGAATCGATGTCCAGACCACGGGCAGCAACGTCGGTGGCAACCAATACCGAAGTACTGCGGTTGGCGAACATTGCCAGCACCTGATCGCGGTCGCGCTGTTCCAGATCGCCGTGCAGGCCGACGGCGGAAATGCCTTTGGAGGACAGGTGATCAACGGTTTCCTGCACTTGCTGCTTGGTGTAGCAGAAGGCGACGCAGGACGCCGGACGGAAGTGACCCAGGACCTTGGTCACCGCGCTCATGCGGTCGTCAGGGGAAATTTCGTAGAAGCGCTGCTCGATCTGCGTGTCGTCGTGGAACGCTTCAGCTTTAACCTGCTGCGGGTTGCGCATGAACTTCGACGCCAGTTGCTTGATGCCCACCGGGTACGTGGCGGAGAACAGCAACGTCTGGCGACGCTCCGGGGACTGCATGATGATTTCTTCGATGGAATCGTAGAAACCCATGTCGAGCATGCGGTCGGCTTCGTCGAGGATCAGGGTATTGAGGCCGTGAAGCACCAGCGAACCCTTGCGCAGGTGCTGCTGGATGCGCCCCGGGGTGCCGACGATGATGTGCGCGCCGTGTTCCAGCGAAGCGATCTGCGGGCCGAGGGACACGCCGCCACACAGGGTCAGGACCTTGATGTTGTCTTCGGCACGGGCCAGACGACGGATTTCCTTGGCGACCTGGTCAGCCAGCTCACGGGTCGGGCACAGGATCAGCGCCTGGCAACCGAAGTAGCGCGGATTGATCGGGTTCAGAAGGCCGATACCGAAGGCGGCGGTCTTGCCGCTGCCGGTCTTGGCTTGGGCGATCAGGTCCATCCCCTTGAGGATCACCGGCAAGCTTTGCGCCTGGATCGGCGTCATCTGGGCATAACCGAGGGAGTCGAGGTTAGCCAGCATGGCGGCGGACAGCGGCAAAGTATTAAATTCGGTGGCGATGGTGGTCACGGGACTGGCCTGCAAAACAAAATGTCGCGCAGTGTACCAGTCCGGTGGCCATTCGCCCTAAGGTTCGATGTGCTGTTCCGGACGTTTGACGCGCCGTCCGTCTTCCTTTGAGAGCTGCGAGAAGATCGTCGCGGCCAGCATGGCCATGATTCCGACGGTCACAAACGTCAGCTGGAACGCACCGAGCACCGTCTCGACGCCGCTGCTTCCAATCTCCGCCGTGAAACCACCGAGCAATGCACCCGCACACGCAACGCCGAGGCTCAGGGACAATTGCGCGACCACCGACAGCAGGCTGTTGCCGCTGCTGGCGCTGGCGTCGTCGAGATCGATCAGGGTCACGGTGTTCATCGCGGTGAACTGCAAAGAGTTGATCGCGCCAAGGACCGCCAGCTGACACAACAGCAGCCAATATGGCGTCTGCTCGCTGACCAGGCCCATGCTCGCCAGCATGATCCCCAGCGCCAGGGTGTTGCCGGTGAGCACGATGCGGTAACCCAGGCGCTCGATCAGCGGTCGTGCCACCCACTTGGCAACCATCGCCGCAGCGGCCAGCGGCAACATGCTCATCCCGGCCTGGGACGGCGAATAGCCCAATGCGACTTGCAGCAACAACGGCACCAGAAAAGGCAGGGCACCGCTGCCGAGGCGGGCGAACAGGTTGCCGAGAATGCCCACGGCAAAGGTCCGGGTCTTGAATAGCGACGGTGCGAACAGCGGGTTTTCGATATGCCCGGCACGCAGCCAGTACGCGGCGAGGCACGCCATGCCACCGAACAGCAACAGCATCACCCGCAAGTGCGGTAGGTGCAGTTCGCCCAGGCCTTCCATGGCGATGGTGATCAGAATCATCGCCGCGCCGAACAGCACAAATCCCAAACTATCGAAACGTGTGCGTTCAGCGCCGCGCAGGTCAGGGATGAATTTCCACACGGCGTAGCAGCCGACCAACCCCACCGGCAGGTTGATCAGGAAGATCCAGTGCCAGGTCAGGAATTGCACCATCCAGCCGCCCAGGGTCGGGCCGATCAACGGACCGAGCAGGCCGGGAATGGTGATGAAACCCATGATCCGCACCAGTTCCGAGCGCGGGTACGCCCGCAGCACCACCAGCCGCCCGACCGGCAGCATCAAGGCACCGCCCAGGCCCTGAATCACTCGGGCGCCGATCAACTGGGTCAGTGTGGTCGACAGTGCGCAGAGCAACGAGCCGAGGCTGAACAGCAAGATCGCGCTGAAGAAGATTTTCTTGGTGCCGAAGCGGTCGGCAATCCAGCCCGATGCGGGGATCAACAAGGCGACGGTGAGCATGTAGGCGATGATCACGCCTTGCATGCGCAACGGGTCTTCCGCCAGATCCCGGGCCATGGCCGGCAGGGCGGTGTTGAGGATCGTGCCGTCGAGGGACTGCATGAAGAAAGCAATGGCGACCACCCACGGTATCCAGCGGGCGGTCACGGCGTCGAGAGGCGGGCGGTTGGGCATGGGACCTCTTGTCAGGGAATATCAGCGTTTCACCGATACTGTAGGAGCTGGCTTGCCGGCGATGAGGCGGTCAAATTCAACATAGTTGTTGGCAGAAAGACCGCGATCGCTGGCAAGCCAGCTCCTACAGGGTATTGCGGTGTTACAGGGTCAAGGTCAATCGGCTGACAAGGGCCCCCGGCAACAACGCCGACGCCGTCGCCCGCTGGCTGTACGTACTCGCCGACAACAACAACTCGCGCTCCTCGGTCAGCGCTTCCAGTTGCGAACCGAGCAGGCTGAACGCACTGTCATCAAACCGCATGGTGCTCACCGGCGCCTGGATCTCGCCATTCTCGACCCAGAACGTCGCAAAGCGCGTCATGCCAGTCAGGCGTGCCGCCGGTTGATCCGAGAAGTTCAGGTACCACAGGTTGCTGATGTACAAGCCGGTGCCGAGTTGTTTGAGGATGTCCGCCTCAGGCAATGCCCCGGCCTGCATGTTCAACGCGCTCGGTGATTCGCCACCGTCGGCGCCATTGGCCGTGAGGCCATACTCAGCGGCACTGCGTGAACCGACCAGTTGCGCGCCTGCATTGCCCTCGACAATCAACTGAAGATCGCTGCGCGGATAGCCTTCCTCGGAAAACGCCGGGCTTAAGGAACCACTGACTTTTTCATCCAGCGAGATCAGCGGGCTGAAGCGTTGATCGCCGCCGTAGAGCTTCTGCAGCGGGCTGCTTTTGCTGGCAATCGACTGCGCTGAAAAACCGCCCCAGCAGAGCATGCCCATGATTTCTTCCAGCGCGGCCGGCGCGAGGTAGGCGCGGTACTGACCCGGTGCCAGGGTGCGCAATGGGCGACTCAGATACTCCAGTTGTTCGCGGGCCTGCTGGAAGCGTTTGGCAAACCCTTCGCTGCTCCAGTCGTGCCCGGCATAGCTCGCTTTTACTGCCTGGCCGTTTGCGTGGAACAGGCTGAAATCGAAATTGAAGCTGTTGGCCTGATGCCAACCGAACGCGCCTGAAGAACTGGCAAAACCACGACTGATGGGACCGGCCGCGTAAAAGCCGACCAGGTCCAGACCTTCGGCGGCCTGGGCAATCTCAGCGACCACCTGTTCTGTATCCGGCAGCGGATGCTCCTGCACATTCGTGCTCTGCCAGCCGTTATGGTTGAGCAGCAGGTACGGATCCTGAGGCAGCAGCGGCAGGGTTTCGCGCAGTTGCTGCACACCTTCCAGCAGACGCTGAAGGTCAACTTCCGGGTCGCCCGCCAGCGTGATCTGCAGGTCGGCGTGGCGGCCATCGTTGATCAGTTTCAGGCCGATGTTCGCTTGCTGCACCTGTCCGGCCTGACGGACCTTGGCGTGGTTGAAGCGCACGAAGGCCGACGACTCGGCGGCGTAGCTGAGGGTGAATTGTTCCGGCTCTTGCAGCGCTTCGCGTAACCCGGCGACCAAAGTCTTGAAAGACTCGGCCTGAGCTTTTGATTGACTCATCAGGCGTCTCCTCCAAACACATCCACGTGACTGAACACACACGCTGGCGAAGCATGCCCGACGCGAATCACCTGATTCGGTTCGCCCTTGCCGCAGTTCGGGGTGCCGAGCACCTTGAAGGTGTTGGCATCGCCGACGGCGCTGAGGCTCTTCCAGAACTGTGCGGAAATCGCCCGGTAATTCGGATTTTTCACCACGCCTTTGAGCTCGCCATTCTCGATCAACTGGCCCCATTCACAGCCGAACTGGAATTTGTTGCGCGCATCATCGATGGACCACGAGCGGTTGGTGCTCATCAAAATGCCGTGCTCGATGTTGCCGATCAGTTGTTCCAGCGGCTGATCGCCGGGCTCGATATTGAGGTTGGCCATGCGGTCGATCGGCGGACGGTTCCAGCCGCAGGCGCGGCTGTTGGCGACGCCATCCATGCCGGCGCGGAACTGCGACAGCGCGCCGCCCAACGGGCGCAGCAACAGGCCTTCGCGGATCAGGAATTGTTTGCTCGCAGCGGTGCCGTCGTCGTCATGGCCGTAACTGGCGAGCTGTTCGGGGATGTCCGGGTCGAAGGTCACGTTGAGCAGTTTGGAACCGTATTGCAGGCTGCCGAAATCCTCGGCTTTGACGAAGCTGGTGCCGGCGTAATTGCGCTCGTCGCCGAGGATGCGGTCCAGTTCCAGCGGATGGCCGATGGACTCGTGGATCTGCAACATCATCTGATCGGGCATCAACAGCAGGTCGCGCGGACCTTGCGGGGTGTTGGGTGCGAGCAGCAATTGCATTGCCTGATCGGCGACTTGCGCGCCGGCACCGATCAGGCCGCAACGGCTGATGACATCGGCGCCGCCTTGCTGGCCGAAGTTCTCGCGGCCGAGGCTGCGAGTCTGGCTGTCGTTGCCGTCGTAGGCTGTGACGTCCAGGCCTGGGTAGACAAATCGTTGTGCCTGGCGCAGCTCGGCACCGGCGCTGTTCAAGTAGATCTGCTCGACGTGGGTGATGCCGACGCTGACCTGCCAGTTCACCAGGCGCTCGTCCTTGGGCACGGCGGCGGACTCGGCGCCGAGCAGTTGGTAGCAATCGCTCAGGGACGGAAAGGGCTGGTCGAGGTTCGGCGAGAAGTAGTCGGCGCGATCACTCGAAACAGCCTGGTCGCGCAGGTCCAGCAGGGCGTGGGGCTTGAGTCGGCGAGCTTGTTGTTCGGCTCGGCCCAGTGCCGCTTGCAGGCCTTGTTGTGACAGATCGTTGGTCGCGGCATAGGCTTCGACCCCATTGACCCGCACCGTCAGCATCGCCCCTTCGTCACGGCTCAGGCTCGGCGGTTCGGCGACGTTCTTGCGCACCGACAGGTACTGGCCGGATTCGCGCACATAACGCAGGGAAAAGAACTCGGCCCCCGTGCGCAATGCAGCAAAACGCTGCTTGAGCTGGGGATGGAAATCGAACATTCGGGAACCTCCTTGGTATGGAGTGGCGGCGAAGCGGTGTAGCGAGGGGAGAGGTGAAACGATTGTGTGGCGCTAGATTAGGCCTGTGCGGGGGGAGGAGCAAGTTTGGAATGGGGTCGGGGTGGGTTGCTGAGTCTGGCGGCAAGATGTGTGCTGAATGGCTGGCCTCATCGCTGGCAAGCCAGCTCCCACAGTGACCAAGTTGGACGCAAATTTTGCGGCCGACATAAAACCTGTGGGAGCTGGCCTGCCAGCGATTGGCCGTGACGCGGTATAGCGCCTTACGCGATCTGGGTCACTTCACGCATCGGCTTGCCCTTCACCGGCGCTTCACCCGCCACGTAGTAAGTGGCGGTGCTGCGCGGCAACGGTTTGCGGCCACGGATCTTGTCGGCGATTTTCTCGGCCATCATGATCGTTGGGGCATTGAGGTTGCCGGTGGTGATGATCGGCATGATCGAGGCATCGACCACGCGCAGGCCTTGCATGCCGTGCACGCGACCTTCGCCATCGACCACGGCCATGTCGTCGGTGCCCATCTTGCACGAGCAGGACGGATGGAACGCGGTTTCGGCGTGCTCGCGGATGAACTTGTCCAGCTGCGCATCGCTCTGCACGTCGATGCCCGGGCTGATCTCGCGACCACGGAAAGCGTCCAGTGCAGGCTGCTGCATGATTTCACGGGTCAGGCGGATGCCGTCGCGAAATTCCTGCCAGTCCTGTTCGGTGGCCATGTAGTTGAACAGAATGCTCGGGTGCTGGCGCGGGTCCTTGGACTTGGCCTGGATGCGCCCGCGGCTTGGCGAACGCATGGAACCCATGTGCGCCTGGAAGCCGTGCTCTTTCACACCGTTGCTGCCGTTGTAGTTAATCGCGACCGGCAGGAAGTGGTACTGGATGTTCGGCCATTCGAATTCTTCGCGGGTACGGATGAAACCGCCGGCTTCGAACTGGTTGCTGGCGCCGATGCCGGTGCCGTTGAACAGCCACTCGGCACCGATGGCCGGCTGGTTGTACCAGAGCAGCGACGGGTACAGCGAAACCGGTTGGGTGCACGCGTATTGCAGGTACAACTCAAGGTGATCCTGCAGGTTTTCACCGACGCCGGGCAGGTCGTGGACCACCGGAATGTCGAGCTTGTTCAGCAGTTCGGCCGGGCCGACGCCGGAGCGTTGCAGGATCTGCGGCGAAGCGATGGCGCCGGAGCACAGCAGCACTTCCTTGCGCGCTTTGACTTCAACGCGCTCTTCAGCGTCGCCGACCAGGTAACGCACGCCGACCGCACGCTTGCCGTCGAACAGGATCTTGTCGGTCAGGGCGTGGGTGACGATGGTCAGGGTCGAACGTTTCTTGGCGACGTCCAGGTAACCACGGGCGGTGGAAGCACGACGACCTTTCGGTGTCACGGTGCGGTCCATCGGGCCGAAGCCTTCCTGCTGGTAGCCGTTCAAGTCTTCGGTACGCGGGTAACCGGCCTGCACGCCGGCTTCAACCATGGCGTGGAACAGTGGGTTGTTGCCGGCCTTCGGCGTGGTCACGCTGACCGGGCCGTCGCCACCGTGGTAGTCGTTCGCGCCGATGTCACGGGTTTCGGCCTTGCGGAAATACGGCAGGCAATCGAGGTAGGTCCAGTCTTCCAGGCCTGGCAGTTTCGCCCAGCCGTCGTAGTCCATCGCGTTGCCGCGGATGTAGCACATGCCGTTGATCAGCGAAGAACCACCCAGGCCCTTGCCGCGACCACATTCCATGCGACGACCGTCCATGTGTGGCTCGGCATCGGTTTCGTAGGCCCAGTTGTAGCGGCGGCCTTGCAGCGGGAACGCCAGTGCCGCAGGCATTTGCGTGCGGAAGTCGAAACGGTAGTCCGGGCCGCCTGCTTCGAGCAGCAGGACGGTGACGCCTGCGTCTTCAGTCAGACGGGTCGCCAGGGTATTACCGGCCGAGCCGGCACCGATGATGATGTAATCGAATACTTGGGACATTGAATGCCTCCGTGAGCTGCAAGCCTCAAGCTTCAAGCTGCAAGTAGAAGCAGCGAAGCGGGGCTTGGTTGAAATGAGAGCGGTGGGCAAGCAAGGCTTTTGCCCTTGCTTGCCGCTTGAAACTTGTGGCTTGCCGCTGCTCAGAACACTGAGCTGTAATCGCCCAGTTCGACCTGTACCGATTTGATGCGGGTGAAGTTGTTCAGCGAGCTGATCCCGTTCTCACGGCCCACACCCGACTGCTTGTAGCCGCCCACCGGCATCTTCGCGTCGGACTCGCCCCAGGCGTTGATCCAGCAGATACCGGCTTCCAGTTGATGAATCACGCGGTGGGCGCGGTTCAGGTCCTTGGTGACGATACCGGCGGCCAGGCCGAAGTCGGTGTCGTTGGCGCGACGGATCACTTCTTCTTCAGTTTCGTAGGTGAGGATCGCCATCACCGGGCCGAAGATTTCTTCGCGAACGATGGTCATGTCGTCGGTACAGTCGGTGAACACGGTAGGTGCCACGAACGCGCCTTTGGCGAATTCACCGTCGGTCAGACGCTCGCCGCCGCACAGAACACGGGCGCCTTCTTCCTTACCTTTGGCGATGTAACCCAACACGCTTTCCATGTGGGCGAAGCTGACCAGCGGGCCGAAGTTGGTGTTTTCGTCTTCCGGGTTGCCGACGCGGATGCGCGCAACACGCTCAACGATCTTGGCTTCGAACGCAGCTTTCAGGTGAGCCGGTACGAACACGCGAGTGCCGTTGGTGCAGACCTGACCGGAGCTGTAGAAGTTGGCCATCATTGCGGTATCGGCGGCGCGATCGAGGTCGGCGTCGTCGCAGATGATCAGCGGCGATTTGCCGCCCAGTTCCATGGTCACGTCTTTGAGCGACGAGGCCGAAGCGCTGGCCATGACTTTCTTGCCGGTGTCGGTGCCGCCGGTGAAGGAGATTTTTTCGATGCGTGGATGCTCGGTCAGCCAGGTGCCGACTTCACGGCCGCTGCCGGTCAGGACGTTGAACACGCCGTCCGGCAGGCCGGCTTCGGTGTAGATCTCGGCCAGTTTCAGAGTGGTCAGCGAGGTGACTTCGCTTGGCTTGAAGATCATCGCGTTACCGGCCGCCAGGGCAGGGGCGGATTTCCACAGCGCAATCTGGATCGGGTAGTTCCACGCGCCGATACCGGCCACGACGCCCAGCGGCTCGCGACGGGTGTAGACGAACGAGGTGGTGCGCAGCGGGATCTGCTCGCCTTCGATGGCCGGAACCAGGCCCGCGTAGTATTCCAGCACGTCAGCACCGGTGACGATGTCGACATACTTGGTTTCGGAGAACGACTTGCCGGTGTCCAGGGTTTCCAGGGCGGCCAGTTCATCGTTGCGCTCGCGCAGGATGTCGACGGCACGACGCAGGATGCGCGAACGCTCCATGGCGGTCATGGCGGCCCAGATCTTCTGGCCCTTTTCGGCGCTGACGACGGCGCGTTCGACGTCATCGAAGGTCGCACGTTGCACTTTTGCGAGGACTTCTCCGTTAGCCGGGTTGATGGCTTCGAAAGTGGCGTCGCTGCTGGCGTCGCTGTACGCGCCATCGATGTAGAGTTTTTGCAGTTCGAAACGGGCCATAAAGTCCTCGCAAGAGCATAAGTGGTTGGCGTTGACCACCGGGCGCGCCGTGAAGCCTGGGTGCGCTGATCAGTGGCGGTTCAGGGGTTGAGCGTTTATGTGTGCTCTAACTCACCCGCTTGGCCAATTGGATATCCATGTATTCGTAAGCGATCTGTTGCGCCTGCTCGGTGTCGAAAGCGTCTCCCGACAGCGCGCCGCGCAACCACAAACCGTCAATCAACGCTGCCAGGCCTCGGGCGGCACTGCGCGCATCATTGAGCGGCAGTACACGGCGGAACTGGCAGCACAGGTTGGAATACAGACGGTGATCGTTGATCCGCTGCAACCTGTGCAAAGACGGCTGGTGCATGCTGGTGGCCCAAAAGGCCAGCCAGGTTTTCATTGCCGGGCCGTTGACCTGGCTGGCGTCGAAGTTGCCTTCGATGATCACCTGCAGATGCGCCCGCGGGCTGTCATCTGTCAGCGCCTGTCGGCGCGCGGTGACGTTCTCGCTCAGGACAGTCATCAGGTACCCCATGGTGGCGGCGATCAGGCCATTCTTGTCCTGAAAGTAGTGACTGATGATGCCATTCGAGACACCGGCCAAACGGGCGATCAGCGCAATGCTGGCGTCCCCCATTCCGACCTGGTCGACCGCCAGCAACGTGGCTTCGATCAATTGTTGGCGACGGATGGGTTGCATACCGACCTTGGGCATCTTGCACATCTCCTTAGGCCTTCCGGCAGACGTGGAACGTCTATCGGCTTGTGGGCCAGTCTATTTTGTTTTGATTGAACGTTCAATCAACAAAGAATAAGATCTGCGACAAATCGTCGCTGCCTACAGATTTTTTCCTACAGGTAGCGGCGGAAAAATCGACTTCCGAAACTGCTCGAAACCTATGCGCTGCGGCGCTTCAGGGCTTCGGGCTTTTTTCGGGCTGTCTTTATATCACCCGTCGGTCGGCTGCCCACTAACCGATTAGTCGGGTAACACGTTTGTCTTGCGTTCTTCTCTCGCACTGCCTGGAGCATCTGTGCCATGAGTTCTGCCTCGCTAATAAAGACCCCACCGGAGAAGGTGACGGTCAACGGTTGGGTGTTCTACACCTCTACCGCGTTGATTCTATTGTTGACCGCCATTCTGATCATCGCCCCGCAAGAGGCCGGCAGACTGCTCGGTATGGCGCAAGCCTGGTTGTCCCGCAGCTTCGGCTGGTACTACATGGTGGTGATTGCCGCCTACCTGATTTTTGTCATCGGCCTGGCGTTTTCGTCCTACGGCAAACTGAAACTGGGCAGCAAGGACGACACCCCGGACTTCAGCTACGGCGCCTGGGCGGGGATGCTGTTCTCGTCGGGTATCGGCATTTCGTTGCTGTACTTCGGCGCGTCCGAACCGCTGGATCACTACTTCAATCCGCCGGAAGGCGTCTCCGGCAGCAACCTCGCGGCACGTCAGGCGGTGCAACTGACGTTCCTGCATTGGGGCCTGCATGGCTGGGCGATCTACGCGTTGGTCGGTCTGGCGGTGGCGTACTTTGCCTATCGGCATAACCAGCCGCTGGCGTTGCGTTCGGCGTTGTACCCGCTGGTGGGCGAGCGCTGGGTCAAAGGCGCAGCCGGGCATGCGGTGGACGGCTTCGGCATGTTCGTGACCCTGTTGGGTCTGGTGACCAACCTGGGGATTGGTTCGCTGCAAGTGTCTTCCGGGTTGGAAAACCTGTTCGGCATGGAGCACAGCAACACCAACCTGCTGATTGTGATCATCGTGATGAGCACTGTGGCGACCATCGCCGCTGTGTCGGGCGTGGAAAACGGCATCCGCCGTCTGTCCAACCTGAACATCGTGCTGTTCAGCGGCCTGCTGATTTTCGTGCTGCTGTTCGGCCCGACTCTGCACCTGCTCAACGGCTTTGTGCAAAACGTTGGTGACTACCTGAACGGCGTGGTGCTGAAGACGTTCGACCTCTATGTGTACGAAGGCGATAGCGAGAAGTCCGACCGCTGGTTGGGCCTGTGGACCCTGTTCTATTGGGCCTGGTGGATTTCCTGGGCGCCATTCGTAGGCATGTTCATCGCGCGTATTTCCCGTGGTCGCACGGTGCGTGAACTGGTGGCGGGCGTGTTGCTGATTCCGCTGGGTTTCACCCTGGCGTGGTTGTCGATCTTCGGTAACTCGGCCCTGGATCTGGTGATGAACCATGGGGCGGTGGAACTCGGGAAGACAGCGCTGGAGCAGCCGTCCATGGCGATCTACCAGTTGCTTGAACATTACCCAGCGTCGAAGGTTGTGATCGGCGTGTCGATCTTTGTCGGTTTCGTGCTGTTCCTGACCCCGGCGGATTCCGGCGCGGTGATGATGGCGAATCTGTCGTGCAAGGGCGGCAACGTCGACGAAGACGCCCCGCACTGGCTGCGGATTTTCTGGTCGGCGGTGATCACCCTGGTGACCATCGGCCTGCTGTTCGCCGGTAACTTCGAAGCCATGCAAACCATGGTGGTGCTGGCGGGCCTGCCGTTCTCGGTGGTGCTGGTGTGCTTCATGTTCGGCTTGCACAAGGCCATGCGCCAGGACGTGCAGATCGAACAGGAGCAAGCGCAGTTGGCGGAACGTGGCCGTCGTGGTTTCAGCGAGCGTTTGACTCAACTGGATCTGCAACCGAGCCAATCGGTAGTGCAGCGTTTCATGGACAAGCAGGTGAGCCCGGCGCTTGAAGATGCGACGGCGCAGATGCGTGCTCAAGGTCTGGAAGTGCAGACGTTGCTCGGCAAGTCCAAGCGTTGCATGGGCGTGCGCGTGGAGATGGAAGAGGGCAACCCTTTCGTCTACGAAGTGAGCCTGGATGGCTACCTGGCCACGCCGACCGAGTCGGTGCAGTCCGACGAGGCGCGTCAGCGCTTCTATCGCGCCGAGGTGTACCTGCACAACGGCAGCCAGGACTACGACCTGATGGGCTTCACTCAGGATCAGATCACACGTGACGTGCTCGATCAGTTTGAAAGCCATCGGCAGCTCCTTGGCCGGGTTTATAGTTGAGTGAACGCACAGTCTTTGTAGGCGCTGGCTTGCCAGCGAATGCCATACCGCGGTGTATCTGATACACCGCCATCGCCGGCAAGCCGGCTCCTACAGAGATAGCGTTGATACAAATAACGCGTTCAAACAAAAACGCCGCGATCCTCTCGCGGCGTTTTTGTGTCTGTCGTCTTACCCCAGGTTCTTGCCGAGCAGCGCGTGATACAGCTCGCTGTCACCCAGAATTCCCACCACATGATTGTTGTCGTGCAGCACCAGTTTGTTGCCGGTCTGATAACGAATCTGCAACGCGTCGCGCATACCGATGCTCGAGTCCACCAGGGTGGGTCGACGACTCAGGCCTTCGACGGCCTGACCCGGTACCCAGTTTTGCAGATCCAGGTTTGAGCCGTTCTGGCGGGCGCCCTTGATGGTGTTGCCTTCCGCCAGGTCCAGCCACGAATCGCCGCCTGGATCGAGGCACACGGAACCGTTGATGCGTTTGCATTTGTCCAGCGTGCGCATCAGGCTGCGACCGCACAGCACGTTCAGCGGATTGGTGTGGGCGACGAAGGTCCGTACATAGTCGTCCGCTGGGTTGAGGACGATTTCTTCCGGCTTGCTGTACTGGATGATCCGGCCGTCTTTCATGATCGCGATGCGACTGCCGAGCTTCAGGGCTTCGTCGAGGTCGTGGCTTACGAACACGATGGTTTTGCTCAGCTTGCGTTGCAGTTCCAGCAGTTCATCTTGCAGGCCTTGGCGGATCAGCGGGTCAAGTGCCGAGAACGGTTCGTCCATCAGCAGGATGTCAGCGTCCATCGCCAGCGCACGGGCCAGGCCCACACGTTGCTGCATGCCGCCGGACAGCTCATCGGGTTTCTTGTTGCGCCACTGGGTCAAGCCCACCAGTTCAAGCTTTTCGTCGACCAGTTTTTTGCGTTCCTTCTCTGGCCGACCCTGCATTTCCAGACCGAAACTGATGTTCTCGCGCACGGTCAGCCAAGGCATCAGGGCGAACTTCTGGAACACCATCGCGATGCGTTTGGTGCGCATCATTTTCAGTTCTGCCGGGGTGCAGGAGGCGATGTCGATCTGTTTGCCTTCATGCTCGACGAACAGTTTGCCGCGGCTCACGGTGTTGAGGCCGTTGATGCAGCGCAGCAGGCTGGACTTGCCGGAGCCGGACAGGCCCATCAGTACGCAGATCTCACCTTTCTCGATATCCAGGCTGGCTTTTTCAACGCCGACAATCTGCCCGGTCTTTTTCAGGATTTCGTTTCGGGTCATGCCCTGGTCAAGCAGTTTCAAGGCTTCTCGCGGATCTCTGGCGAAGATCACGTCGACGTCTTCAAAGCGAATAATGCTCATGCGTCACCCCCTACTTTAGCGTCGGGTTGTTTGCAGATTCGGTCGAGCATGATCGCCAGCAGTACGATCGCCAGGCCCGCTTCGAAGCCCAGGGCGATATCAGCGGTATTCAGTGCGTTGACCACCGGTTTGCCCAGGCCATCGGCGCCCACCAGTGCCGCGATCACCACCATCGAGAGCGACAGCATGATGCACTGGGTGATGCCGGCCGCGATGCTTGGCATGGCATGGGGCAGTTCGATCCGTGAGAGCAGTTGGCGACGCGAGCAGCCAAAGGCCTTGCCGGCATCCATCAGTTCTTGCGGGACATCGCGGATGCCCAGGTAGGTCAGGCGGATCGGCGCGGCAATGGCGAACACCACTGTGGAGATCAGGCCCGGCACCACGCCCAGCCCGAAGAGGGTCAGGGTAGGAATGAGGTAAACGAAGGTCGGTACGGTCTGCATCAGATCGAGTACCGGACGCATTACAGTGTAGAACATCGGCTTGTGCGCGGCGACGATGCCCAACGGCACGCCGATCAATACGCAGACCAGGGTGGCGAACAACACCTGGGCGAGGGTTTCCATGGTTTCCTGCCAGTACCCCAGGTTGAGGATCAGCAGGAAGGAGGCGATGACGAAAGCGGTCAGGCCCCATTTGCGTTGGATGAAGTGGGCGAGCAGTGCGATCAGGCCGATCAATGCCAGCGGGTTGAACCAGGTCAGCGCAAAAGTCACGCCGTGGATCATCGTTTCCAGTGTCACGGCGATGGCGTCGAAGGTGTTGGCGCCGTGTTGCGTCAACCATTCAACGAAGCCTGCGATGTACTGGCCTAGGGGTATTTTCTGATCAATCAGCATGGTAGTGAACGTCCGCATGCGAGGAAATAAACAGCCCGGGCGGCTACACCGCCCGGCATAAGCGATGCTCCCTGATTCAAGGCGTCAGTTTGGCTTTCACGGCCTCCAGGCCAGGTTTACCGTCAATGGTGGTCACGCCAGCGAGCCAGGTATCGAGCACCTGTGGGTTCTTTTTCAGCCAGGCCTTGGCGGCCGCGTCAGGTTTCATCTTGTCGTCCAGGATGTTGCCCATCAGTTCGCTTTCCATGTCGACGGTGAACTCCAGGTTCTTCAGCAACTGACCCACGTTGCTGCACTCCTGGGCGTAACCCTTGCGGGTGTTGGTCGCCACGGTGGCGGCACCGAAATCCGGGCCGAAGAAGTCATCGCCACCGGTCAGGTATTGGATCTTGAAGCGCTTGTTCATCGGGTGCGGCGCCCAGCCGAGGAACACCACGGCGGTGTCGCGTTTCTGTGCACGATCGACTTGCGAGAGCATGCCCGCTTCGCTGGACTCGACCATCTTGAAACCGGCGGTTTTCAGGCCGAAGGCGTCTTTGTCGATCATGCTCTGGATCAGACGGTTGCCGTCGTTGCCAGGCTCGATGCCATAGATCTTGCCGTCGAGTTCTTTTTTGAATTTGGCGATGTCGGCGAAGTCATGCAGCCCTTTGTCGTACAGCGCCTGAGGCACGGCGAGGGTGTACTTGGCGCCTTTGAGGTTGGTGCGCACAGTCTCGACGGTGCCCGCATCGCGGTAGGCCTTGATGTCGTTTTCCATGGTCGGCATCCAGTTGCCCAGGAACACGTCCATGTTCTTGCCGTCGGCCAGGGACTTGTAGGTCACGGGCACGGAAATCATGGTGGTCTTGGTCTTGTAGCCGAGGGCGTTGAGTACGACGCTGGTGGTCGCGGTAGTCGCGGTGATGTCGGTCCAGCCGACATCGGAGAAGTTTACGGTGCTGCATTGGGCCGGTTCGGCGGCTTGCGCCAGAACCGGCAGACTAAGCAGGGCGGCCAACAACAACGACGGGGAACCTTTCATGGATGGACTCCTTGGTGTTTTTTTTGGCAGTGTTCCGACTGGACCACCGCACTTATAGGTTGCGGTTGGATGGCGTTCTGGAGACAGCTCTACCACGGCGCCTTGCAATCGAGTCGATACGATCATGTACCAGTGAAAATCTGACGCCTACAGGGCGCGTCGTATCCAGTACAGGGATGGTCGCATCCAGTGTCGGTGACGTCGTTTACAGATTTTTTCAGGCACATTTGGCCGTTCGGATCGCAAAAAAACGGCGAAAACGCGGCGTAAAAGACACGCGGCGTTCGTGGGCATGAGTGCGTCGGTTAGAGACGTCGAACAACACGATAAAAGCTTGATGATGCGGCCACCTCGACGGATTGCAGCTTGAGCGTAGCAGCTCCGTCACCGGGCGTTTTTGCGCCTGGAGTTGGTACATCCAGGAGTTCTGCAGTCATGGCAATCAGTGTTTTCGACCTGTTCAAAATCGGTATCGGACCTTCCAGCTCCCACACCGTTGGGCCCATGCGGGCAGCGGCGTTGTTCGTTCAAGGCCTGCGTGATCGAGGACAACTGAAGCAAGTGCGGCGTGTCGAAGTCCAGTTGTTCGGCTCGCTGTCGGCCACCGGCATCGGGCACGGCAGCGACAACGCGGTGATCATGGGCCTGATGGGCGAATGGCCGGACGCGATCGATCCGTCGCAAATCGGCATTCGCATCGCCACGCTGCGCGAAACCAATACCTTGTTGCTCGACGGCCACCTCGAGGTCCCGTTCGTCTGGGGCAGCGACATGCGCCTGATCGACGAAAACCTGCCGTACCACCCCAACGCCATGACCCTGATTGTCGAGGACGAACGCGGTGAGTTTCATCGCGACACCTACTATTCGGTCGGTGGTGGTTTTGTCGTCGATGAGGCGCAGGCTGCAAGCGGCGTCGTCGACCTGGATCGCACGATGTTGCCGTACGATTTTTCCAGCGCGGCCGAGCTGCTGGAACTGTGCAAGAAGCACAACCTGCGGGTGGCCGAATTAATGATGGCCAACGAGAAAGTCTGGCGCAGCGAGGAGGAAATCCGCAGCGGCCTGATGACGCTCTGGCGTGCCATGCAGGATTGCGTCGAGCAGGGTCTCAAGCACGAAGGCATCCTGCCCGGTGGCCTCAACGTGCGGCGCCGCGCGGCAAAACTGCATCGCAGTTTGCAGGAGCTGAACAAGCCCAACGTCATCGGTTCGACCTTGAGTGCGATGGAGTGGGTCAACCTGTTCGCCCTGGCGGTCAACGAAGAAAACGCGGCCGGCGGGCGCATGGTCACGGCGCCGACCAATGGTGCGGCGGGGATCATTCCGGCGGTGTTGCACTACTTTATGAAGTTCAGCGAAGCGGTGACCGACGCCAACGTCGTGGATTACCTGCTCGGGGCTGCGGCGGTCGGGATTCTGTGCAAGAAGAACGCTTCGATCTCCGGTGCCGAAGTGGGTTGCCAGGGCGAAGTCGGTTCGGCCTGCGCGATGGCAGCAGCGGGGCTGGCGGAAATCCTCGGCGCCACGCCGGAGCAACTGTGCAACGCGGCGGAAATCGGCCTGGAACACAACCTCGGCCTGACGTGCGACCCAGTGGGTGGCCTGGTGCAGGTGCCGTGCATCGAGCGCAACGCAATTGCGGCAGTGAAAGCGATCAACGCGGCGCAAATGGCTCTGCGGGGTGATGGGCAGCACTTCATTTCGCTGGATCGGGTGATCCGCACCATGCGCGATACCGGCGCCGATATGCATGACAAATATAAGGAGACATCGCGGGGTGGCCTGGCGGTCAGCGCGGTGGAGTGTTGAGTGTAGGAGCCGGCTTGCTGGCGATTCAGACGACGCGGTGAGTCAGTCAATCCGCGTTATCGTTTATCGCCAGCAAGCCGGCTCCTACAGACGAGGCTTCTTTACCAGTCAAAACTGCGCGCTAAGTGAACACCCGATTTAAACCGCGCCACCTTTTGGCGCGTCGCTAACAGATAAATAGTTTTGCCGGCGGTCGGGCGTCATTCCGGACTTGACCACTCGTCCCCCGTGCCTGTGGTGACACTCTTTCGCGGCGGCTCTGAGCCCAGTTCCCACAAGTGCTACCGAATTGCTCACAGCTCGTGGGGCGGGGCGCTTGCCAGCCTTGATGGCCATTTAAATCCCCCTTTCCTGTGTGTCATGTACAGACACATTCCGACGTCGTTTTCAGGAGTTATTGAACGCACATTCAAAAATAGGCACGGCAATTGCTCTGTCATTACAAAGCCCGTCTCCCACGCGAGAACGATGGCAATAACAAGAGCCTCCGCCTGAGGCCATCACCTGCTTTGTGTGAGGAGATACCGCGATGACGTCGTTCAACTCCGGGGCCCAACCCCAGAACCGTGCGCCTCAATCCATCGGCTTTCTGCTGCTGGACAATTTCACGCTGATTTCTCTGGCCTCCGCGGTAGAACCGCTGCGCATGGCCAACCAGTTGTCCGGCCGCGAGCTGTATCGCTGGACGACCCTCACCGTTGATGGCGGTCAGGTCTGGGCCAGTGACGGCCTGCAAATCACCCCCGACGCCTCCATGCACAAAGCCCCGCCAATGGACACCATCATCGTTTGCGGCGGCATCGGTATCCAGCGCACTGTTACCCGGGAACACGTGTCATGGCTGCAAAGCCAGGCGCGTCAGTCCCGTCGTCTGGGCGCGGTCTGCACCGGCAGCTGGGCCCTGGCCTGCGCCGGTCTGCTGGATGGTTTCGATTGCAGCGTGCACTGGGAATGCCTGGCGGCGATGCAGGAAGCTTTCCCGCGTGTGGTGATGAGCACCCGTCTGTTCACTCTCGACCGAAACCGTTTCACCAGTTCCGGCGGCACCGCGCCGCTGGACATGATGTTGCACCTGATCAGCCGCGATCACGGTCGTGAGCTGTCGGCCGCGATTTCCGAGATGTTTGTCTACGAGCGTATCCGTAACGAGCAGGATCACCAGCGCGTTCCACTCAAGCATATGCTCGGCACCAACCAGCCGAAGCTGCAGGAAATCGTTGCGCTGATGGAAGCCAACCTCGAAGAGCCGATCGATCTGGACGAACTGGCGGTGTATGTCGCGGTGTCACGTCGACAGCTCGAACGGCTGTTCCAGAAATACCTGCACTGCTCGCCGTCGCGTTACTACCTCAAGTTGCGTTTGATTCGCGCTCGGCAGTTGCTCAAGCAAACGCCGATGTCGATCATCGAAGTGGCGTCGGTGTGCGGGTTTGTGTCCACGCCGCACTTCTCCAAGTGCTACCGCGAGTACTTTGGCATTCCGCCGCGTGACGAGCGCGTAGGTTCCAATACCACGCAGCAAGTGGCGATGATGCCGCTGCCGCAGGCGCTGGTACTGTCGCCGTTGTCCGGGCCGTTGTCGGCGCTGAGCCAGGCGCGTAATGAGTCGACGTTTGCCAGTGTAAGGCTCTAGACCGAGGGTCCATTAAAAGATCGCAGCCTCCGGAGCTCCTGTAGGAGCTGCCGAAGGCTGCGATCTTTTGATCTTTTATCGGCTGGTGTGGCTCTGCTGATACTCCGCCAATGCCGGCAATAACTGCTTGTCGATGGCCTGGCGCACTGCCGGCAAAATTGTCGCGCTGCTGGTGTACATCTGCTTGACCATTGTGCGCAACACGGTGGCCCGTTCGTTGTTCAAACCTCGTACCGCACACTCACAAGCCTGCTCGGCTGTGGATCCGCTGGGTACCTGAAAGCCCAATGACTTGAGCTGCCCCAACAGGTCTTCCTGGTCTATCAAATCGGCGTACATCATGACGCAATCCTTCTTCAGGGAACGGTGTCGTGAATCGATTCTGGTGGGGGTGCGGGGTGTCGGCAAGGGCGATTTGTCGCAATGCCTCAATTGGTTATGAACATGTCGTTTTCGGCTAACCTGGCGGCGAGAGGAGTGGGCACACTGGACCCAGCTCGCTTAACGAAGGTTTGGTCACCATCGCACGGCAGCTCCTCAACAGTACCCTCTGCCTCGATCCTGTCACGGCTTGATCGGGGCTTTTTTTGTCTGTGAATCCGGGAAATGTGCGGTGTCTGGATTGGCACTATCGCGGGCAAGCCACGCTCCCACAGGATTGGGGTTACCACCAATTGGGTGAACGACGCCAAACCCGTGGGAGCTGGCCTGCCAGCGATGAACGATGACGCGGTTTATCGTTGCAACACCAGAATCCGCGACAACAACTCATCCCGGTCGACATAGCACCCCTGGAAATGCCGCGCCCCGCTGGCAGGGTCAAACGCGTTGCGCGCGTGCAAGGTGCGGCGGTTGTCGAAGCACCAGAGTTCGCCCGGGTTGAGCCGCTGCATCAGCCTGAACCGGGGCTCGCGTGTCATCGCGATGAAGCGACGATAGGCGCGATAGAGCCTGGGCATCTGCTCCACCGACGCATCGAACGGGCCGCGCAGAAAATTCGCCATGCGGATTTCCGACACCTGCCCCAAGGGATCCAGGGCGATGATCGGTGCGAGGCAACGGTAGTCGCTGTGGCGATCCTTGTTGCGGAACTCCACGGGTATTTCACACAGGCTTTTGAAGGCCTCCGGATCCTCGCGGCGCAACGCATCGGCGATGGCAAAACCATCGACAAAAACGCTCTCGCCACCGTCGGCGTCGTTGACCAGACAATGCAAAAACTGCAGCCCCGGTTGCAACTCCCGGGTTGGCAGATCGCTGTGCAATGGCAGGTTGAATGCGGTGTAGGCGTTGCTGTCGGCATCAGCCTTGGATTGCACGTTGAACAGCACGCCAAAATTGCTCTCGCGGATGAAGGAAATCCGTTGGGCGATCAGCTTCAACGAACCGGGTTCAGTGGGTACGCCGCGGACTTGGGTCAGTCCGGTATCACGCACGGCCAGCAGCCATTGCAATAGCGCATCGTTGTCGGTCATCAGCGCCTGATAGTCGAAAACAGGAAGCTGCAAATCGCTGTGCCACAGTCTGGCTTTCGGCTTGCCTTCCCGGCGCTCGGCGCGGGATTCGTCGTCATAGGCATGTGCCCTCAACCAGCCGGGGTCGAAGCGGCTGAGGTGACCGTCCTGCCACTGAACGCACAGGCAACCTTCAGCATCAACGCCGGTTTCGGCGGGCATCAGGTTTTCCGCAACATCGACGATTTCCAGCACCTGTTCGCGGGTCACCGTGTACACGCAATGCGGGCACGGGCAGTTGTCCCGAAGCCATTGATGATGGAAAGGGCTGACGCGATCGTCGGCCCACTTCACCAACACGCGATCCGCCATGGCTTGCACGCCAGTCAGCGCGCTGATCAACGGATAAGTACGAAAGTCGGCAAACGCAGCGGCGGTATTCATGGCGATCTCCTTGTTATTTTTTTGGGGGCAATGCGATCACTCGGCCGATGTAGGCGGGTGTGGGCAGGTCAGCCTGTTCGGCGACGATGGCTTGCAGCTTGCTCAATGACTGTTCACTGAACGGTGCCGATCTTGGTCCGGCGAGATCGACATGCAGCAGCATTTGCTCGTTGCCCGCCAGCGCCTTGTCATCTCCGACGAGGTGCAGGCTGTGATAGAGGTGCAGGCGTTTGCTGTCGTGGGCGATGATTTGCGTGTGCACTTCGACGTCGGCGTCGAGCTTCACTTCGTGCAGGTAGTTGAGGTGCAGTTCGAGGGTGAACAGTGAGTTGCCGCTGGCTTCGCGGCTGTTGCTGTCGAGGCCAAGGCGATCCATCAGGGCGTCGGTGGCGTAGCTGAAAATCAGCAGGTAGAAAGCGTCGCGCAGGTGGCCGTTGTAGTCGACCCAGTCGGGGATGATTCGGGTTTGGTAGGTGGTCAATGCAGGCATGTCATCAAATCCTGAAATCACGAAAACCTGTAGGAGCCGGCTTGCTGGCGATTGCGATGTTCGCAGCGCCGAAGGTCGGAGGATGCGCCGGCCTCATCGCCGGCAAGCCAGCGCCTACAAGGGTAGGGTTATTCGGCAAATGCCATCCCATGCTTCTCTTTGGTGGTCTTCACCGCCTCCAGCACCGCCAGCAGGCAGTCATCACGATAGCGTTCCAGCGCTGAAATGCTGTGCTTGCCCAGTTGATCGCTGGTGCCATCGACCACATCGTCGATCAGTTTGTCCGTCAGCTCCGGTGCGGGCAGATAGGTCCACGGCAGCTGCAATGCCGGACCGAACTGTGCCATGAAGTGGCGCATGCCTGCGTCGCCGCCGGCCAGAGTGTAGGTCAGGAACGTGCCCATGAACGACCAGCGCAAACCGGCGCCAAAACGGATCGCGTCGTCGATTTCGCCGGTGGTCGCCACGCCGTCGTTGACCAGGTGCAAGGCCTCGCGCCACAACGCTTCGAGCAGACGATCGGCGATGAACCCCGGCACTTCCTTGCGCACGTGCAGCGGGCGCATGCCCAGGGATTCGTAGACTTTCATGGCCGCTTGCACCGCTTCAGGTGCAGTGTTTTTACCGCCGACCACTTCAACCAGCGGCAGCAGGTAAACCGGGTTGAAGGGGTGACCGACCACGCAGCGTTCCGGGTGTGTCGAACTCTCGTAGAACTCACTCGGCAGCAGGCCCGAAGTGCTGGAGCCGATCAACGCATTGGGCTTGGCCGCCGCGCTGATTTTGCTGTGCAGTTCCAGTTTCAGTTCGAGGCGTTCCGGGGCGCTTTCCTGAATGAAGTCAGCGTCGCGAACGCACTCTTCGATGGTGGCGACGAAGCGCAAGCGATCCTGTGAGGCACCGGGTGCCAGGCCTTGTTTCTCCAGCGCGCCCCAGGCATTGGCGACACGTTTGCGCAGCGCCGCTTCGGCGCCGGGCGCCGGGTCCCAGGCCACCACATCCAGGCCATGGGCGAGGGCGCGGGACACCCAGCCGCTGCCAATGACACCACTGCCCAGCGCTGCGAAGGTTTTGATTTCGGTGATGAAGGTCATGGTCATTTCCTGAAAATTTCGGTGTCCCTGTAGGAGCCGGCTTGCTGGCGAAGACGGTATTCCCGTCACGGAAAATGTGGCGGATGTACTGGCCTCATCGCCAGCAAGCCGGCTCCTACAGGGGGAGTGGGGGTTAACCACGCTGGGTCAGGCCCATTTTCTTGCGGCCTTCAGCCGGGGTCAGGACGCGGGCGCCGAGGCGGCTGAGGATTTCGGTGGCGCGCTCGACCAATTGGCCGTTGGTCGCCAACACACCCTTGTCCAGCCACAGGTTGTCTTCCAGACCGACCCGCACGTTGCCGCCCAGCAGCACCGCTTGCGCCGCCATCGGCATCTGCATGCGACCGATGCCGAAACCCGCCCACACCGCATCGGCGGGCAAGTTGTCGACCATGGCCTTCATGGTGGTGGTGTCCGCCGGCGCGCCCCACGGAATGCCCAGGCACAGCTGAAACAGAGGGTTGTCGAGCAGGCCTTCCTTGATCATCTGCTTGGCGAACCACAGGTGACCGGTATCGAAGATTTCCAGCTCGGCTTTTACGCCCAGCTCTTGAATGCGTTTGGCGCCAGCCCGCAATTGCGCCGGGGTGGACACGTAAATGGTGTCGCCATCGCCGAAGTTCAGGGTGCCGCAGTCGAGGGTGCAGATTTCCGGCAGCAGTTCTTCGACGTGGGCCAAGCGGGTGAGCGGGCCGACCAGGTCGGTGTTCGGACCGAATTCCATCGGGTTCTCGCCAGCACCGATTTCCAGGTCGCCGCCCATGCCGGCGGTCAGGTTGACGATGATGTCCACGTCCGCCTCGCGGATACGCTCCATCACTTCGCGGTACAGCGCCACATCACGACTGAACTTGCCGGTTTGCGGGTCGCGAACGTGGCAGTGCACCACCGTGGCGCCGGCCTTCGCGGCTTCCACGGCAGCGGCGGCGATCTGTTTCGGGGTGACCGGCACGTGTGGGCTTCTGGCGGTCGTGTCGCCAGCACCGGTAAGTGCGCAGGTGATGATGACGTCGTGGTTCATTTGGCGGTTTCCTTCAGGCGTGTGGGTCCCGTTCGCAGCCCGGTCGGGCTGCGAATCGGTGATTCAATCAGGGTTTATTTGCTGGTCAGTTTCAAGTTTTCCGCAGCCGGTTTGCCGTCGAAGGTGGTGACGCCTTCGAGCCAGCGTTGCTTGTCCTGCGGGTGATCCTTGAGCCATTGCCTGGCCGACTCGAAGGCGTCCTTGTGATCGAGCAGCGGCTGCATCATCCGGCTCTCGTCTTCGGCGGTGTAGGTCAGGTTGCTGAGCAGGCGGCCGATGTTCGGGCACTGCTCGGCGTACTTCGGTGCGGTGACGGTCCAGACCGTGGCCATGCCTTCGTTCGGGCCGAGGGCGTCTTCACTGCCGGTGAGGTACGTCATTTGCACATTGACGTTCATCGGGTGCGGTGCCCAGCCGAAGAACACCACGGCTTCGTTGCGGCGCACGGCGCGGTCCACGGCGGCGAGCATGCCGGCCTCGCTGGATTCGACCAGCTGGAATTTGCCGAGGCCGAACTGGTTCTTCGCGATCATTGCCTTGATCTGGGTGTTGGCGCCCGAGCCCGGTTCGATGCCGTAGATCTTGCCGCCCAGTTCCTTTTCGAACTTGGCGATGTCGGCGAAGGTTTTCAGGCCCTTGTCGGCGAGGTAGGTCGGCACGGCGAGGGTGGCGCGGGCGTCTTTGAGGCTTGGGGCTTCAAGCACCTTGACCTGATTGGCGTCGACGAACGGGGTGATGGTCTGGGTCATCAGCGGGTTCCAGTAACCGAGGAACAGGTCCAGGCGCTGATCGCGGATCCCGGCGAAGATGATTTGCTGGGAGGCGCTGGTTTGTTTGGTTTTATAGCCGAGGCCATCGAGCAATACCTGGGTCATCGCACTGGTCGCGATCACGTCGGTCCAGTTCACTACACCCATGCGCACGTTCTGGCACGCGGCGGGTTCGGCGGCCATGACACTGGCGCTCAGAAAAGCGGTACCACTGAGTGCAAGAACACAGCTGCTGATCAGTCGTTTCATTCTCAGGTTCCTCGGCAGTTCGTTTATTGTGAGTTCCGGTGTCTGATGCGCCGGTGATGACACGTTACGCAGCAAATCAGCCGTGAAAGCGCACTGCGGCGACCAGCACTTGCACTGCAGCGACCTGCGCTCTTGAATGCCACGGGCAAGTGGCGTATCAACATCCCTACTGAACCCGCCCTCTTGTTACCTGGCCTCTTGTTACCTGCTAAGCGAGTGCGCTCCATGTCCCAGGATTTCTACTTCTTGTTGATGCCGGGTTTCTCGGCCATCGGCTTTATCTCGGCCATCGAGCCGCTGCGGGTCGCCAATCGCTTTCGCGGCGAGCTCTATCGCTGGCATGTGTTGAGTGCGGACGGCGGCGCGGTGCTGGCCAGCAACGGGATGTCGGTCAACGCCGATGCGGCGCTGGAGCCGTTGAAGAAAGGCGCGACGCTGCTGGTGGTCGCCGGATTCGAACCGCAGAAGTTCGCGACCCCGGTACTGGAGCATTGGCTGCGGCGGCTCGACAACGAAGGCGTGACCCTCGGCGCCATCGACACTGGCAGCTTCATCCTCGCCGAGGCCGGTTTGCTCGATGGTCATCGCCTGACCCTGCACTGGGAAGCCATCGACGCGTTCAAGGAGTCCTATCCGCAGCTCAGCGTCACCCAGGAATTGTTCGAAATCGACCGTCGACGTATTACCTCTGCCGGCGGTACTGCCTCCATCGATTTAATGCTGGATCTGATCGCCCAGGCCCATGGCCCGCAACTGGCGATCCAGGTCAGTGAACAATTCGTACTTGGCCGCATTCGCCCGCGCAAAGACCACCAGCGCATGGAAGTCGCCACGCGTTATGGCATCAGCAACAAGAAACTGGTGCAGGTGATCGGCGAGATGGAGCAGCACAGCGAACCGCCGTTGAGCACGCTGGAATTGGCGGAATCGATCAAAGTGACGCGGCGACAACTGGAGCGATTGTTTCGGTTGCACCTGAACGACACGCCGAGCAATTTCTACCTGCGGTTACGGCTGGAGAAGGCGCGGCAGTTGCTGCGTCAGACCGACATGAGCGTGCTGGAAGTGAGCATTGCCTGCGGCTTTGAATCGCCGTCGTAC
>NZ_JAUHUK010000050.1:0-1669 GCF_030417915.1 Pseudomonas sp. C32
CCCCCGGTGTCAGGATAGTTGTCGCCTCTCCGATTTTTCCTAAAAAAGCATATCGGGGGCGGAAAGAGACTGGTCGTGCCGTACTATTCACCTGAACGCAGAGCCGCATTACTCAAGATGCTGCTTCCCCCGCTGAACCTGTCGATGGCCGAGGTTTCCCGGCGCGAAGGGGTCAGCGAAATGTCTTTGTCCAACTGGCGCAAACAGCTCAGTTCTGAAGGAAGTGCAGTGTCCGAAAACAAGCCGCTGACCGAGAACTGGTCAGCCGAAACCAAGTTTGCTGTCGTGCTCGAAGCCGCCGGTTTGTCCGAGATCGACCTGGGTGAATACTGCCGCCGCAAAGGCCTTTACCCCGAGCAAATCACCGCCTGGCGACAGGCCTGCATCAACGGTCAGAAGGCAGACAAAGCCCAGCAAAAAGAAGATCGGGAGCAAGCTCGCAAGGACAAGAAACGCATCCAGGAACTTGAGCGCGAACTGCGCCGCAAAGACAAGGCGCTTGCTGAAACAGCCGCGTTGTTGGTGCTGCGAAAAAAGCTCAACGATTACTGGGGGACGAACGACAACGAGGACAACTAACGTCTTTACCAGAGCGCCAGTTGCTCGTTGCCTGGCTGGAAAGCGCGGTCGCGGCAGGCGCTAGAAAAATCAGAGCCTGCCGGGAAATTGGTTTATCGCTGCGGACATTGCAACGGTGGACTGAAACAGAGGTTATCCAGGCCGATGCCCGAACGACTGTCACACGGCCAACTCCGCGAAATGCACTGAGCGAAGTCGAGCGTCAGACCATCGTGACGTTGTGTAACAGCCCGGAGTACGCCCACTTGCCGCCGAGCCAGATCGTGCCACGACTGGCCGATCATGCGTGTTATCTGGCGTCGGAGTCGACGTTTTATCGCGTTCTACGTGCGGCAGGCCAACAGCAACATCGAGGCCGCAGCCAGCGACCCAGAAGGCACGCAGCACCGACGACGCATGCGGCCAAAGCGCCCAATCAGGTGTGGTCATGGGACATCACGTATCTGCCGTCGCCGATACGCGGCAAGTATTACTACCTCTATCTGATCGAGGATATTTACAGCCGCAAGGCCGTGGGCTGGGAGGTCTACGACGCAGAAAGCGGCGAGAAAGCCGCCGCACTGCTGCAACGTAGCGTGATCGGTGAGCAGTGTTTACACGAACCGCTGGTGCTGCACTCGGACAACGGAGCGCCGATGAAATCGGTAACGCTGCTGAGCAAGATGTACGACCTGGGCATCACGCCCTCGCGGGGCCGGCCGCGAGTGAGCAACGACAATCCCTACTCGGAGTCGCTGTTTAGAACGCTGAAATACTGCCCGCAATGGCCGCTGGATGGCTTTGCCAGCTTGAACGCCGCACGCGCTTGGGTAAGGGATTTCATGCGCTGGTACAACAACGAGCACCGGCATAGCCGTATCCGGTTCGTCACGCCGACTGAGCGGCATCGGGGGCTGGATCATCAGGTCTTGTCCCGGCGCCATGAGTTGTACGAACGAGCCAAGGAGAAAAAACCGGAACGGTGGTCAGGCCAGACGCGTAATTGGGAGCCGATCGGCACCGTGCTGCTGAATCCGGATCGAGAGCAACAGATCGAGAAAATAGCGGCATAGTTAGACGGTTGACGCGACAACTACCTTGAAAAACGCCG
>NZ_JAUHUK010000051.1:0-1394 GCF_030417915.1 Pseudomonas sp. C32
TGTGGCGAGCAATGCTTTGAACGTACGGGTTACCTGACGTGGAGCTTCGTAAGATCAACCCAGTACTGCGCTGGGGCATCGCCACCATTGTGGGGCCCTTGCTGCTGATTTTCAGCGTTCACTGGTGGGGCAAGGCCGTGGCCAGTGAAAAGGCAGGACTTGCCGCCTATAAAGCCAACGTCATGGCGCAAATCGCCGAGCAGCAGGCCACCCAGGCGCGGACTTATGCGTTGGAAATCCGCGGGGTGGGGCTTGGGATCTACCAGGATCACCAATCGGAAATTTGGCAATTCATCAAGAAGAAAAATAACAACTTTGCGTCGATTTACTCACGAGATCCCAAGGATTACACGGATTCACTGGACTCCCGAGAGATCAGCAGAGATATCAAAATCCGTGTTGCCTTCAAGCATTCGGCAGGTGAGTCAGTGGCGTACTGGCCAATCCCGGTGTTTTCCCTCGCACCGCCCAAGCAACCTTCAGACACAGGCGCTGCGGATAATATCCTCAGCGGCCGCAATGCCGCCACGCTCGGAGTCACGCTCTTTTTGTGGCAGGACGCGGAGAATACCACCCATGCCCAGGGCATGATCGAGCGCTTGTTCCAGTTCTTTGATGACAATCCCAAAGTGCCCCAGGCGTTGATCGTGAGCGAGGACGGCGATGTCACACGAAACGGTTTGCGCGTGCCAGGCACCCCGGGATTGCAGAACGGTCATGTTGTCCCCACGGTTTACGAAAGCATGACCGGGCTGCTGGTTACCCGCTCGGATCGGGTGGATCGGTACCTTCGCCCATTTGCCACCCACGAGCCTGAAGACAACCAGAACAAAAGCACTGATCTGGGCAAACTGTGGGCCTTTTATTGGGACCGCGATAGAGCATTTATGGATTGGTATGAAACCGCAGCGCGTGCCAATGCCTCCGAAGCCCCCTATGCGCCCACCACCATGTCCACCGCCTACTGGCAAGCGCAACTCCCCTCGCTCTGGAGCACGCTCTCTGACCGAGGAACGGGCTATTTCGAACCCTCCCCATGGCTACCCATACGCTGGGCCCAGCATCAGGTCAAAGAGTTCGACGCTGCGCCAGTGCTGGGTTACCTGCACCGGCCCATCAAGGTCTCGATGCAGGATGAGCACGGCCAGCGACTCAAGCCGGTGTTGCAAGCCAAAGCCCTGCAGGCAGGCTGGTTGCAGGCCGTGGAGACGTTGCCCAAAGGGCAGCAGCCGGTCCGCGTGTTCTATGACACCACCGACAACCGGGACGCTGAAATTGCCCTGGCCAATGCCTTGCACGACCTGAATACGGACGGCCATGGCATCGAGCTGGGCAATGTCGATGAGGGTTACGACATCGGTCGGCGTCTGGGCAATACCGGGGTCAGTGGAGCT
>NZ_JAUHUK010000052.1:0-1313 GCF_030417915.1 Pseudomonas sp. C32
TGTCTAGTCCTGAAATAGGTTTACACCTGTTTCAGTCTCAAAACGCCCGATGCACCGCATCGGGCGTTTTGTATTTCAAGGCCAGATGTGGCCGCTCCGCGTTGTAGATCAGCACCGATTCATCAACCATTCTCACCGCGTCGGCCAGGTTCTTGGGACGATGCAGCAAAAACTCCGTCTTCAAAATCCCGTTTATTCGCTCCGCCATCGCGTTCTGATAGCAGTCATAGCCATCGGTCATCGAACAAATGACCCCGTGCTTGGTGTGAAAACGCTGATAAAGGTCGGAGCAATACTGCGCCCCACGGTCTGAGTGATGAACCAGCGGCTGCTTGGTTTTCCTTCCTCCTACAGCCTTCTTCAGCGCTTTGAGTACCGACTCTGTATGCAAGCTCTCATGCACATGATGTCCCACTATTTTACGCGAGTAGGCGTCGGTGATCAGGCTCAGATAAGCAACGCTCTCCTGGGTAGGTAGATAGGTTATATCCGCAACCCAAACTTGCTCAGGAGCACAGGCAATGATTTGCTGCGGGCCTGCCTTGAGTAGGTTTGGATGGCGGCGAAATCGATGATGGCTGTGGGTGGTCTTGTGGTATGCCCGCTTGCGAGGGACCAATTCTCGCGCTTCTCGCAGGATGCTGAACAGGCGATCGCGCCCCACCCGCAGCCTCGTTTCTGCTTCGGCATGCAGCATATAATGCAGCTTGCGCGTTCCCAGCCTTGGCTGACGCCGCCGCTTTTCCAAGACGAAATCCACGACCTTTTGATCGTCGCTAGCCTTCGCATCAAACGCTCGGTTGCGCTTGTAGTAAGCCTGACGTGAAATGCCCATGAACAGGCAAGCCCTGCTGATACTCAGGTCTTTGACTTGCCCTTGCGCGAGGACTTGCCGGGTCGCTTTTTTACGATGGATACACCGTAGTCGTTCTTCAAGACGTTTACGACAGCCTCAAAAAACTGAGCCTTTTGATTGCTCAGTTCAAGCTGTTCTTCAAGCTCTTTGATCCGCTGCTCGGGTGACAGCGGTACCGTGGACTCGGCCATGGAACTCTTCCTCAGCACTCGAATAGACGCGCCTTGGCTCCAATCCTGCCGACCATGCTTGCGTAACCACACCAACACCGTTGACCGACCCTGGATGCCATAGCGCCGTTGAGCCTCTTTATAACTCAACTCGCCCTTTTCGACCTGATCGACCACCGACAATTTAAAAGCCAGCGTGTAATCGCGCTGACTGCGCCTTTTCCCCGAATCCATTGCTCCCTCCTGAAAATAGGTCAGAAGGTGTAAACCTTATTCAGGACGGGACA
>NZ_JAUHUK010000053.1:0-1308 GCF_030417915.1 Pseudomonas sp. C32
GGTTCTTCACGGATTACCGGGAAAGACGCTCTTGATCTTCATGAAAAAGAATTCGCTATCCCGGTAACCGTACGCCATCCGCTTGATGACCTTTATTCGATTGTTTATCCCTTCCAGCTGACCCGTATGCATCGGCCAGCGAACCCGGCTCACGATGCCCCGCCAGTAACCCTTCAATCGTTTGGCAAACAAGATTAAGGCCGGTATTTCGCTTTCATGAGCATGGCGCAGCCATTGCTTCCAGGCTGATCGCCAGCCCCAGGCCGTGCTCGGCGTCCAAAGCGTTTTGAGTTCAGCCTTCATCAAGTAGACCGTCATCAACGCTCGGTTGGCCGCCAGCAGATCCTCCAAACGGACCTGTTGCTCAGGCGTTTTCAGATTCTGCGGATTACGCAGCAACAGCCATCGCGCCTGCTTGATGACCTTGCGAGCCGGCTTGTCATGACGTAGCCGGTTAGCTTCGTCGACGCGGACCCGATCAATGACCTCTCGGCCATATTTGGCCACCACATGGAAGAGGTCATAGACCACGCGCGCTTTTGGGCAGTGCTGACGCACCTCTAGGTCAAACGCGGTGTTCATGTCCATCGCCACCGCTTCGATTCGTGCGCAACCCTCTGGCCCAAGCTCTTCGAAAAAAGGCCTGACCGCCGCTCGGCTGCGGCCTTCGCCGATCCAAAGCACTCGTCGCGTATCGGCATCCAACACAACACTGGCGTAGCGATGTCCCTTGAATAGCGCGAATTCATCCATCACCAGGCGTCGTGGTTGCGCCTTTGGCAACTCGCTCAACGCCGCTTGCAAGGCTCGACGCTCCAACAACCTGACGGTGTCCCAATGCAAGCCGAACATCTGGGCCACGTGCAGCGTTGGAAGGCGTTCGCAGGCCTGGATGACCGCCTCGGCCAAGCGGCGAGTCATGCGCGCATAACGATCCAGCCAGCTGACGGCTTCCATACGTTTGCCACAGTCGCGGCAGCCAACCCGCCTGAGCAACACACTGAGGCGCACCGCGCGACCGAGAATCGGCAAGTCACGAACTGTACGCTCGCAATACTCATGAGTGGTTGAGCAGGGCTTTTGGCAGCCACCGCAGGACGGGAATCGGGTGGCGTGGGGGATCAGATCGATCTGAAGGGCGTCACCATCAGGTTTGATCGTGACGACAGAAAAGCCCTCCCAAAAAGGAAGGAAAGTATTAATATCGCGCATAAGAACGCCGGTTTGTTAGATGTGTTTGCTCGCACGAACATCATCAATCAAATCGGCGTTCTTGTTTCTGTGTTTCCCGGGATTCCGTGAAGAACC
>NZ_JAUHUK010000054.1:0-586 GCF_030417915.1 Pseudomonas sp. C32
TGACGTTGGTCCCGTTGCCCAGAAAATTGTTAGTCGTGTAGCGATAGACCATTTCCATCTTCGGCTGACCAAACCCGGGGAAGCTGTTATGGCGGGTGACCCGCGGCAGATTCTTCGGGTTGCCCCCAGCCGGAAAAGGGTGCCCGTCGTCGCCGTACTCGATGGTTTCGCGACCGCCCACCGGGGTCTTGACTTCGTGCAGGCAGAGAATGTCGCGGATCGGACCATTGCCGTAGCCGAAGCGCCAGGAGGCCTTTTCGTCAGTGGGCAAGACGATGCTGGTGACCCAACCGCTGGCATTCAAATTCATTTCATAACGGGCCAGTGGCGCGCCATCGGGGCCGCTGTCGGGTCGTGCGAGGATTTCCACCTGGGTGTCATTGGCGCGGTTGATGCGCAGCAGTTCACCCTGTGCATCGCTGATGCTTTGCAGGCGTTGGCCGCCGCGGAAAGATGCATGCACCAGCTTGAGGCAGTGCCCGGCCGGCGAATAGATCTCCACCGGCAAGGCCACCCGGTCTTCGCTGCTGCCACCAACCTGCAGCACTTCGATCAGCCCGGACTTGTGCGTGACACGGTAGCGGTT